>JACIXQ010000079.1 GCA_014360465.1 bacterium | reverse complement strand
TGAATTTCTCCGCCGTGAAAGAGGCTCTGAAATCTTTCTGGAGGACTTTCCCGAAATGGAAGGGTGGGTGAAATTTATTTGACCTTTCCCATAGATGCACATACATCAGTATACCCTGACCCAACTGTTTCAGGTTGGAAAGACAGTTGGACTTTCTCGCCTGCTCCCTCGCCCTTGAAAAGACAGGAAATAGAATAGCTGCCAGGATGGCGATAATCGCTATCACCACCAGCAGCTCAATCAAGGTGAATCCTTTCTTTTTGAACATCTTTTTTAAACACCTCCCCTTCAGTTTTTTAGTTTTTCTCCCTATCGCCTCTCTGGCTTCCGGATTCCTCCGGCGAGGGAGGAGAGGGAGAAAACCCCTCCCTCCTTTTCAAACCTTTGCTTGGCACCACCTCTTTGAATCCGCTTCTATAAACGAAGGACGCGAATAAAACCTATCACTCTTTGAATCACCCTCAACTTTGATATCCCTCCAAATTCCCCAAGAAAAAAACATACCTCCTATAAGGCTATCAAATTGCCCTTTTAAAATGTATTCCGATACCATCTCTATAACTCCTAAACCTATCGATTCTATTAAATCATTTTAATTGTATTATATGTAATTTTCCTGTCAATACTTCACTTCGCTTTATTAAACCAATTTAATGATATCAGATACATTTTACTTGTCAATACTTTCGGAGGTCAAATGTCTATTTCCGTATGACCCTCCAACTTGCCCTTTCTCCCATTTATCCTAACTGTTAAATTGCCCGTATAAGGCAAATATTCCCCTTTTCGATAGTCGTAAATCTTGGGCAGATTTTCTCCATCTATTGTGACACAATAGGCTCCATCTGCCCCTTGTGTACAGGGCAAAGGCGATTCAAATAAAGGCAAAACCGTGGGGATAACAGTAGCTTGATGCACCTCCTCGCCCCTAAAATCCAGAATTTTAAAAGATATTCTCATTCTTCCATCCTTTTCCCTTACTTTGTTGATAGGGGAGAAGTACAAAAGATTCTTAGCCTTTAAAAGATAGGCTAATGCTTTTGAATAGTTCCCCCTCAAGAAAAATTCCTCTCCTTTTTCATAAAAAACATCCCCCAGACTGATATCTCCACCTTTCCTCTTCACCTTCATCAACCCTTTTCTCGTCTCCCAAAGTAGTTTCTCTACTTCATCCTTAAGTGTTTTGCGCTCAAGTATAACGACGGCCGTTCCATATGGCTCAAGGGTAAGTGAAATTTCACCATCCATCAACCTTCCCTCATAGAGCACCATATCTTTCAAGGGCTCCTTAACGATATACTCTCCCTTTTCGTCTGGAATCAAAGCCTTATCTACCCTGAAGTTCACCCTGAAAGATTCTCCCTGCGTGTTGACGAGAATGACTCCAAGGTTGATTCCGTCAGACAAAATGAAGCTTTCCACAGCCTTGCTGGTTTCTTCCTCGGCTAAATAATTCACCTGCACCCTTCTTATAATTTCCTCAACAGGCTTATCATCGGCGAAAGCCCCACCATAGCCATCCACCTTCAAGCTCCACCATCCTATCGTTTCTGGAGGGAGCGGTTCATTAGGGGATACTCTGAGATACAATTTGGTTCCTCTTTGTATTTTTCTCCCAACGATTATCTCTATCCAGCCATTATCCTTTATCTCCTCGGGAGGAACCATCCTCTCGGCAATCTTTTCTCCCCCAGGTCCTCCGAGAAAAACCTCCATCTTCAAGCTGTGTCCCTTGACCTTTTTCCAATAGGTTGGTGTGGTGATAAGCAGGGATTGAACGAACTCACCAGGAACATCTATAATCTGTCCGAGGGAACTGTGCCCGGAGAAATCATCGGCTAAATCCTGTCCCTCTTTTGTTGTATCGTGGAATGATTTAAAAGCCATAACTGGCGGATTCGTTGAGATTATCTTTACAGGTTGCAATCCCTCTACATCCTTCAAGATTTCCTCCAGCAAATCGCCAACTGCTGTATTATAAGCCCCCTCTATCTTTAGCACTTTCCCTTTGCCAAAATTACCCACCCTATATTCTACACCTTTATATCTTTTTCTTGGACCGAGAGATTTCATAAAAGCGGGTTGGTATGCTTTTTCCAATTCTTCGTTCAATGTATTGAAATCCCCTATGATGACAAATATGCCACCTTTCTGAATGAAATCCTCTATTTTTCTCAGTATTCCTTCAGCCACTATCTCCTGGTCAAGTGCTATCAGGACTTTCAATTTGGCAATATCAAGCTCACCCCTTATTATACCCTCGTCAAATATGTATCTTTTGGCAATCTGTCTCTCCAGGAAATCCTTATGCAATGTGTCCCAGGAATCCTTCCAGCCATCCATCAACCAGACTGGTTGGGATAAAAAAACCCTTAAAGCGGGGCATACCGCCCACATTTGCTCAAGATAAGGCGAAAGCTTTGATAACTCACTGAAGACCTTTCTCGCTTCCTCTTGCCCCTCCGTTCCCTTTATCCCCCAGTTGATCAAATAATTCTCAGGCCAGCTCCAAGTAACCAGCCCCACTGACCATACACCGAGTCCAAGACATTCATAAATCTGTCTCCTAATCATATTACCTGGCCAGGGACGTGGGAAGTAAGCGAGCTGGGAGCTGAAAACTGGTTTGCCGAAAGAAGTCATAACCTCAAAGTATTTAGTGTTATATTCTTCCCTTGGAGGGCGGACGATGGGATTGGCTATCAATCCATCTCCCACAAGTGCATATTTGAAGGGGGCACATCCCGATATCTTCAGTTCATCATCTCGCAAACCCATATCGTGCAACCAGTTGAAGGAGAGCCGAACACTGTCTGCATCTTTATATGCGATATAGAGATACTGAAGGTAATCGGCTATAGCCTGCAATCTGAAAGTATGCCAGTCAAGATTGGCTCCGCTATGAGCGATTTTTTCTGGAGGCAAAACCTCAGAGAATTCTCTGTAATTGGTTCCCCACTTCTTATTAAGCCTTTTTATATCACCATACTTCTCCCTCAGATACGCCCTGAAATGCTGGATGGCGAATTTTGAACGGTCGAAGCCTCGCTCGGCTGGCACGGGTGGGTAAAGAGTCTCTCCATCAATACCCCAAACGAGAATATTTTTGTTTCCTTTGAACCTCTCTATCACTCTGCGAGCGAATTCCTTCCGCAGGTCGTTCAAAACTGGATGCTCGACATTTGTCCAGAACTGCTTTTTTTCCTCGGGAATCTCTACCTCGTATAGAAGTGGTTCTGGCTTTCCCCTGGCATCAATCGCATAAATATCAGGATAGAGCTTGCGGAACCAGTCTGGATACTCGTGAAAATTCGTGCAAGTTATGATTCCCACGAGGTTCTTAAACCCTAAATTTTCACATCTCTTAAGAAATTTTTCAAACGCCTCAAATCTATTATGCTCAAGATTTATCCTTGCCTTCCTTGGGTCGTTTTCATCCGGAAGGAGAAAACCTCCCAACCAACCGAAATCAACTACTACAAGATTAGCGTTATCGTTCTTCATCAATTTAAGTTCTTCCTTGTCTTCCCAACCATTGCCTACATAGCCGAAAAACTCAAGTGGATGGGAAAGGTAAACTTGATACTTAACATTTAGAAGTGAGGGAAGTATTTTGAAATCCTCTTTCGCCAATCCTTCATCTTCAGAGAGTGGCGTTAAGAGAATCGCGAGCGCTATCAAAAGCATCATCATTCATCCCTCAATATCTGCAAGACTTGATTGCCTCAACCATAGCGTCGAGGTTTTCCAAAGGGCAATAGCTGGGGATATCGTGGGTGGAGAATATGAGCTTTCCTTTCTTGCCCAATATCTGGAAAACTTCAAAGATATGGCGTTTGACATCTTCCACCGTGCCATTGGGAATTATGTTTGAGTTATCCAATCCACCATAAACTATCAGCCTCTCCCCCTCAATCTCCCTGAACCGCCGAAGGTCGTTGAAGCGATACTCAAGGGGATTTATCCCATCAAACCCATATTCAATAAATATATCTATTATCTCCATAACTCTCCCATCAGTATGGTAAAACACTTTCTTCCCTCGCTTGTGAGCTATCTCTACAAGCTCTCTGATGTAATCAAAGTGGAATTCCCTGAGATGCTTTGGTGAAATGAGCGCTCCATCTCTTCCACAGATATCGTGTGCGATGTACAGCACATCTATATCCAGCTCACAAACCCTTTCAGTTAGCTCTATGACGAGCGGATGATATCGCTGGAGAACCTTGTGGATTAAAGCCGGATTATCGTAAATCTCCATAAATAGGTTCTGGGGAAGACGGAGAGGTTCAAGGAGAGCAAGCCCAGCGCCGAGCAGGGCGAAGATAGCTTTATCCGGATACCGTCTCCTTTTCTCTAATATATCCGTGTAAACCGCGGGGTCAGTTGGGTCTGGAAGAGGAAGATTCAGCGCTTCTGACAAGGAATCTATCATCGGTTCTAACTGCCAGACCGTCTTGCCATCGTAATAAGTCTTGGGCACCAGACCAGGAAACCAGTTTATGAGCGGGAAAGCTTCTATGACATCGGCATCATAATGGGTGATTCGAAAATCCGCTCCCCACTTCTCGTCAAGCTCAGCCATTTTGTCCCTGTCCATCCAAAAATTAAAGGGTGGACGGTCGGGCAACTTCCCCTCAAGAACACATTTGACCCTCTCGCGAGATGTCATAGCCTCATTACTCCTTAATTCTAACGAATGTATAAACGTCTGGCTCTTTAAGTGAGAAGAGCGTCCCTCTCTCCCCTCCAGGAGAAAGCCTCCATTCACCTTCCAAAATTACTTTCACACTCTCTATTGGCTTCTCCTTAAGATAGACGGCAATCTTATCATCGCTCGCCCTGATATCAAGTCTGACGCCCATATATTGAAGGTTGCTTATACCCATCTCGGGACAAGCTTTGGGGAGGGTAGGTTTTATGTGAAGACCATCTCCCTTCGGATTAATCCCAAGAAATCCATAGACCACTATTGAGGGGAGCAGACTGCTCTCGTAAAATTCAAAATCTATGCCAATTCCACCTGCGGTCCCACCACCTTGCAATGTTGTTCCCCGTTTTCCGTCTTTGTAGTATTCCCTGTATCCACCCTCTTTCCAAACTTCCTTCTCCCACTCAAGTATCTCGCATAGTCTCTTCCAAGCATTGTCAGGACCCAGCACTTTCAACCTCGCCCACAGGTCGAAAAAGGTGAAGCCGAGTACACCGCCGCCATCTTGCACCTGATAACCAAAAGGTATGGACTCTGGCGCCCACCAACCAAAGTGATACCATTCAAGGTTCCGTTTAGTGGAAGCTCTCGGACCAAATCTCCATCTATAAATATCCGCACCCGTTGATGTATCACCTTGGATTATCCTCTTGCCATCCAACCATTCCATAATCTCCCTCGCATGTTCATCGCTGGCTATGCCGTACCATATAGCATTGAGGTTCAGGAAGGTATAACCATAATCGTGAGGAACGCCGTCAATATCTATGCAGGCGACAAATCGCCCCTTTTCCCTGTCCCAGAATTTCTCATTTGCAACCTTTTTCACTTCCATAGCATGCTTGCGAAGCTCTTCCGGGTCAAACGCTAACCCACCAAGGGGAATGTCCCACCCAGGATTTTCCCTTATCGCTTCTTCCACTTCCGCCATAGTGAGAAGTGCTCCATAATATTCCGCCGTGGCGAAGAAATCATCCCAACCAAAGGGCAGGATATCCCAATAGTTGCTACCTATTCCCTCACCTGGACGGAATATCTTCTTCCCCTCTGGAGTAAGTATATAGCCTGAACGTCCGGTGTGACCTACCCACGGATTTCTTATATGTTTTAACTTCAATCCACCCAGTTCCGTCTGCATATATCTGAGAGCTAACCTCATACGATTTATATTCTGGCGAAGGAAAGCAAAGTCCCTGGTCCAACGGAAGTAATTCCAGCAGGCGAAGATGAAGTTAGGATTATTGGAAGTGTGCCGGGTATCAAATACTGTGAAGAAAGAATCTATATCAAATTCGCCCTCCGATTCGCCTGGTGCAAGAACTATTTTTATCCTCTTGATTTTCCCCTTCCATTTTGGATGGCGGAACATCGTTATTATACTGTGGTTGACACCTGTAATATGAGACCAGTGGGGGTCCTCGTTCTGGATATAAACCCTCCTATCCTCTCCAAAATCCTCGTCCTCTTCTCGCATCCATTCCACATATGGGAGATTGTTCGTCTTGCGAGGAGTATGTTTCCAGCGAAGCTGAAGGAATGGAGCACAGGAAGCATCTATAACAACTCCCGGAGGTGTGATGATGGCAGGAGATGGACCAGTTGCCACGAGGTGCCATTTGCCGTCTATTATCCCTTCAGAACGGGCATTAACAACTTCCCAGGATTCAACGGCTGTCTTTCCATACCATCTCTTATCCTTGCTCGCTCTCAGCCAATCCCAAGCCCAACCTATACCATCTTCCTGGAAATGCCATCCAGCTGTATAACCATCTATCTGGGGCATATTCTGACACCAAATTGGGAAGGGCCAGCCGTAATCGTGCGCCTGAGAGAAATGTTGATGGGAATGCACATAGCCCTCATCATCTATCCTTATAGAATTTATGTCCTCTTTGTGGACTTCCTGTATCGGTTTACCCCTCCTCGTATCTATTGCTTCGGAGAGCCACATATCGGCAATCGTCAGATACTCCTTATTGAAAAGCACGGGATTGTTGCCCATCCTTGTGTGGAAGTGATACCAAAGGTACCTGCTTAGCCACTGGGCATTCTCCTCATTAAGGGAGAAATAGAAACGGGAGAAGTTCTTGGGGATGTTATCCATCAAATCCTTGAACGGTGGAAAAAGGATATTATCAGAAAGTGCGAAAAGATTGCCCGTCAAGAATAAGAAAATACCGGCTAATTTCATCTCTTTTCCCTCCTTACAACAATCATTTCTTTCTTATATCTCCCCAGCCAGCGGGAGGCATACCAAGCTCCTCAGCCGCTACCCACCCCTCCTCCTTGAAGTCTGGATTAAGCCATCCTTCCTCCTTATTCCTTCCAACTTTCCAGCTTTTGTCAGTTATCACCCATATCTTCTTGCCGGATTTGAGAGTCACCTCCATCTCAAACAGAAGCCCTCCTGGTCCTCCACCATTAAAAGCATCCACTGCAATAATATTCCTCCCTTTTTTGAGCAACTTCCCCACATCATATCTTTCCGCTTCCTCCCATCTTCCCTCGCTTCCCACCAACTTCCCATTTATATAAAGGTTATATGCGTCGTCAGCGGTTATCCATAGCTGGGCGGTTTTCACATCCTCCGGTAGGTCTACCAATTTACGGAAATAGAAGGTTACATTCTCCTCCTTTCTGTTGTTCGCTTCTGGATACCATATCCATTGGGCTCTCCAGGCGCTTGCTTGTGGTACAGTGGGAAATTTCAATCCTTTGGGAAGTTCTACGAGATAAAACTCGCCACCCTTTTCTATCGTTTTCTTTATATGGAACTGGTAGCCCGGCTTCCTGCAAGATATCTCAACGCTTGTTTGTGTCACTTTTATATCAAGAGGGAGTCCTCTATAGATAAGATTCTTCACACCAGCAAACGAAAGCTTGGAGGGCAGATTTGGCTTGATACGCAATCCGTGGATATCAGCATCTACCCCTATTATACCGTAGAGGAAAAAGCAAGGGACGAGACCGCTTTCTGGGAAGGGAATATCAGTTCCAACCTCCCAGCCGTTGTTTTCTCCGTAGAAAAGCGGTGGACCGCCACAGAGCTTATCGGGTTTCTGATATCTTTCCAATATCTTGAGCAATCTCTCAAAGGCGTTATCGGCTCCAAGATATTTAGCTCTCGCCATAAGGTCGAAGAAGGATGTATAGAGGATTGCGCCACCGTTCTCCAGATGTGTGCCGAATTTCTGAGCGGGAATCTCCGCCTTTCCTTCAAGATACCACCAGCCACTGCAGTCTATCGTGTTGGCTCTGGGGGCGAATTGGTATTTGTAAGTATCTACAGGGTCTGTCTCCATCCAGTGGTAGATTCGCTCAGCTTTTTCCTTATCGCCAAGACCATAGGTAAGAGCCTCAGTATTTACATAGGTGAAGCCGTAATCGTGTCTGGCTCCCGTTATATCAACGCATCCGATGAACCTCCCCGCCTCGTCGTTCCAGAATGTTTCCTCGTAATTTTTCTTTACCTGTTTCGCTAATTCGCGGTAATATTCTGGCGTTAGGGCAGGAGCGTCACCTTCCACCTTTAGCCCTTCCTTTCTTACTACTTCCTCCAGCTGAGCCATGGCCTCAAGCGAGGCATAGAAATAGATATTCTCGTAAGCTGATTTATAACCGAACGGTATATCGTCCCAATAATTGGAGTGGAGTCCTCTATTTGTGCCGTCGTGGTCAGGACTATTATCTATAAACAATCCCTCCTTGCCCTTACAATACTCCAGTTGCCATTCCATTGCCTTCCTTATCCGATTCATATTCTGACGGAGAAAATCCAAATCTTTCGTCCAGGAGTAATAGCGCCAGCAAGCAAGGATGTAGTTGGAGTTAGTCGTGAAGTGGCGAGAATCGTAGGGAGGGCAAGGAGGGAAAGGCCAGCAACGCTGATTACCCCAGGTCCATACATAACCATCGGGGTCCATCTTGTAGCTCAAAAGATGATTTCGCTGAGCGGAGAGATAGCCCGGTATATCAATCCAATTATAGACACGGGAAAGCCATTCCATCCAATCAGGGCTATTAGGTCCGGGTGGCCAGCTCAGAGCTCTTTCCCAGAGAAAATGGTTGAGAACCTCGTCAAATTTGGGGTCTGAGGAGAAGAAGCGTGGGAAGAAGCTGGGCACATCACCTCGTCCATTATAACAGGCTATCTTCACTGGAAGGGTAGGGAAATGGAAAACCATCTCTTGTGCATCCATCGTGAAGCGAACGATTCCCCTCGGTTGGAGAAAGCGTATATGGAAATTTTTCTGTCCCTTAGCTTCAATCCATTCGTCAGCTGACATACCGAAATCAAGGGCAAAACGTCTTTTGAACTGGTGTATGGGAATATACTGAGCTCTATCGGATATTAGTGCAAGGAAAGGACTTGCTGATACATCGTAACCATCTCTCTCCCAGGGAGTTATGAATTTGAAGCCCACTGTTAGCTTCTCGGTTGGTTCCATAGAGAAGGTGTTTTTCTGCAGGGAAATCCTCATATCCGTTCGGATAACTTTTGCGTATGTCAACCGAATGAACCTATCTCCATTCACTTTCTCCCCATTTCTGTACGCTGAACCATCTTTGTAGATATCATCTCTTCTACCCCACCAACCTATCCTCCCTTTAGGTTGTGACATCTCAAGGTAATAGCGACCCTTCGGCTGAGGTGGAAAGAACATGGTCTGCCAGGAATTATCGGCTACTTCTGTGAACCTCTTTGTAGCTATTATCTCCCCATTTGGACCATCTTTTCTCAAAGTGAGGGTCATCTCGGCTCTCTTCGTTAGGTATGTGGGGCAGGGAACGCTAACAGCGGATAAGCCTTCCATCTCAGCGAAGAAATCTTGCCCAAGCACTTCACCCGGTCGAAGCTCTGCAGGGTCATCCCAGTTCATATTCAACCCTATTCCACCCTCGGCTGTCTTAATGAATACGGGAACATCACGAAGAATTAAACTGCCTCTCTCTTTCTTCCAGCTGATGTTGGGGGAAAGTTGCGCGGGGTCAACCTCACCGAAATAGATTTTCTTCGCAAGAAGGATGGAATAATCGCCTTTCCCCTTGGGGTCAATCCTCAGCTCCTCTATGTTTCCCTCCCTACCATTGAGGAAAAAATAACCATTAGACAAGGAATATTTCCCACTCTCCGGGTAAGCAACAAGATACATCAATAGACCAAGTGCCGTAAGCCAGAGAATTCTCTCCATATAGCGCTTCACCTCGCTTATTTTTTAAAACGATTTAGAAATTTAGTCAAGATTTTTCAACGCTTCGGGAAAAGATTTTTTCTGCGTTCCTGTTCAATAAGAACACGAAGAGCCCTCCTATTCGCCAATATTTCACCCTAATCTTACTTCTTTTTTCAAAAATAATTGCTTTGAAAGCCTATTCTATTTATTCGCTTTTCAAAAATCTCAATCCGTTAGGGAGCATCATTTACTGTGTGCTAAAATGTAATCCCTTAGGGGTTTAGAGTAAACTGTTTTCTTTTTAGTAAATTATTTTTTGAAGAAAAGCGAGATATTTACGAATTTATCGCAAAGTTATAGAATATCTAAAACTATTTTTTAAAGGAGGCGAGAAGATTATGCGTCTTCTCATCAGCGGGCTACTCGTCAGCGGAATAGGTTTCATCCTAAGCTCTTGTGCCCAACAGACCCAGCTCTTCCCCTTCTTTTTGCCCTGGGATGATTCTTCCCCCAGCTTCACCAACATCAGCGCTTGGCATCACAAGCCTGCTGGAAAGTTTGGTCATATAAAGGTCGGTAAGGACGGACATCTTTATGCAGGTAATAGCAGAATTCGTTTCTTCGGTGTCAACCTCTGTTTTGGCGCTGCCTTTCCCCAAAAATCCGATGCTGAGAAGATTGCCACAAGGATGGCTAAGTTCGGGATAAACATCGTCCGTTTCCATCATATGGATAGCGGAACATTTCCCGATGGTATCCGAGCCCGAAACAGAGCAGATACAAGAGGTTTGGACCCTGAAGCCCTTGACCGGCTTGATTATCTCATCTCTCAGTTGAAGAAGAACGGTATATATGTCAACCTCAACCTGCTCGTTTCCCGTCCATTTAATCGCAATGATGGGCTTCCTGCAGAAATAGAACAACTTGACTGGAAACTCCGTCACAGCGTTGGCTTCTTCTACGAACCTCTTATCCAGCTTCAGAAGGAATATGCTCGTGAACTACTCACGCATAAAAATCCCTACACGGGAATGACTTACGCCCAGGACCCTTGCGTCGCCTTCGTAGAGATAAACAATGAAAACGGGCTTATACATACTTGGCTGGGAGGTGGTATTGATGGTCTCCCCGAGGTCTTCCTCAAGGAACTACAAAGGCAATGGAACGACTATCTAAAGAAGAAATATAAGACGACCGACAATCTGAAGAAAGCCTGGAAGGTAAAGGAAGAACCTCTTGGCGAGGAGCTCCTCCGCAATGCCGATTTCTCTCAAGGACTGGATAATTGGGTCCTTGAACAGCATGGCGACACCAAGGCAATAACCGATTTCAGCACCGATGTTCCCTCATCCCTATCCGGCAAAGTTCTAAATATAAAAGTGGAGAAGGGAAGCGATGTTCGCTGGTTCGTTCAGTTCCACCAGCCGGGGCTCAACCTCAAAGCGGGCAAGCCCTACACTGTTACCTTTTGGGCGAAATCGGAAAAACCACGGGAGATTACCCTCGTGGTATCCCAAGCTCACGAGCCCTGGGAAAACCTCGGCTTCTCAACCGCGGTAAGGCTTAATGAGAATTGGCAGAAGTTCTCCTACACTTTCCAGCTTAGAGAGGGGGATAGCGATGCTCGCCTTTGCTTCACAAGCCTTGCACAGGAAGGAGCTGTGTTCTCCTTGGCGGGCTTATCGCTGCGCCCAGGAGGGGTAGCAGGTCTAAAGGAAGGCGAAAAATTGGAGGATGGTAGCGTGCCGATTTTCTTCCGTTCTCGTTTCGGTGAGAGGACACCAGAAGCACAAAATGATTGGTTGATGTTCCTTTGGGAGAAGGAAGATAACTATTGGCAGACTATTTATAAATATCTCAAAAATGAACTGGGAGTGAAAGCCCTTGTTATGGGCACAATAGTGGGATGTAGCACACCCAATCTTATGGCTAAGTTGGATTGTGTGGATACTCATTCCTACTGGCAACATCCCATTTTCCCCAGCCGTCCCTGGGACCCCGAGGATTGGCTCGTTCCCAATAGAACGATGGTCAATGAAAAAGGAGGAACAATCCCTGGCTTAGCCCTCAAGAGAGTGCTCGGCAAGCCCCACAGCGTCACCGAATATAATCATCCCGCTCCCAACACATATTGTAGCGAAGCTTTCCTTCTCTTATCCGCCTATGCCGGTCTTCAGGATTGGGATGCCATATACGCCTTCGCCTATTCACACAGGCGTGATGACTGGGACGAAAGGAAGATACCAAATTTCTTTGATATTGACCAGCATCCCACGAAGATGGTCACGCTTATCCCCAGCGTTGCCCTCTTCGTCAGGGGAGATGTTAAACCTGCTAAGGAAGAAGTCGTGGTAGCAATTGATAAAAATAAGGAAATAGAGGTCCTTAAGCGGAGCTGGTCATGGGTTCTTGTGGATGCTGGCTTTTTAGGAGTGCCCGGAGAGGCAAGCCTTATACATAGGGTAGCAATTGCTGTGGGTGGGAAGAAAGTGCCAGCAAAAGCCTTAACTCCCGATAAATTGAAGATAGAAGGAAACCGCTTTGTCTCGGATACAGGCGAGCTGGTCTGGGATTTGAGCAATCAGGGACAAGGCTTGGTTACCATCAATACTCCGAAGAGCAAAGCACTCATCGGATACGCTGGAGGGAAAAGCGTTCAGCTCGGCGGTGTTGTGATAGAGCCGAAAGAAAGTCTCCAAAACGGCTGGTGCTCTATTACCCTAACAGCGATGGAGGGAGAACTTGAAGGAAAAGGACCGGCGGAAATCCTGATTACAGCAACAGGCTATGCCCAGAACACGGATATGCAGTGGAAAAATCCTGAGAAATCCAGCGTTGGCAGGGATTGGGGACGTGCTCCCTCCCTGGTGGAAGGAATTCCAGCTCGGATAATCCTTCCCTATCCTGCGGAGAAGGTTGAAGCCTGGGCTTTGGACGAGAAGGGAATGAGAAAACAGAGAATAGAGGTAGAAAGAGACGAGAAAGGCAAGGCTGTTATCTCCATCGGTCCTCAATGGCAAACCCTCTGGTACGAGGTCTCTTGTAAATAAATTAGAATACACTATTTGGGGGGCGCA
>JACIXQ010000078.1 GCA_014360465.1 bacterium | reverse complement strand
AAAAATGTTTTGGAGATGACTTTAAGTGGCAAAAGACTAAACCCCAAATATCAATTTCTACCCATAGATACGAAATATTTCAAAGATTTAGAGCTTGAGATTTTAGGATTGTTTGATGATTTGGATAATAGTCTGGATGGTTGGTTGATAAAGAGCGAGAACTATCAGGCATTGAACACGATTTTGCCAAAGTTCAGGGAGAAGGTGCAAACAATTTATATTGACCCACCATATAATACCGGAAGTGATGAATTTCTATATATAGATAAATACCAAAGTTCAAGCTGGCTTACTATGATGGAAAACAGATTAAATCTGGCAAAGGAGCTGATGCGAGGAGACGGAGTAATTTTTATAAGTATTGGTGATACTGTTAAATCAAACATTCGTGTCACATCTACTTCCAAGCTAGTATCTCTACTTGACAATGTTTTTAACGAATATAATTTTATAGCTTTATTGGTAAGAAAAAGTGGAATTGCTCCAAGGCAAGATATAAAACATATCGCCATCGCTCATGATTTTGTTGTGTGCTATGGAAAAAATTTTGACTTGGCAAAAATCAATAAGCGTCCAGCATCCTCTGAAAGATATAAAATGGTTGATGAATATATTGAAACTCGAGGGAAATTTGCATTAAATAAACTTGATAGAGGAAGTATTCATTATTCTCCGGATCTTGTGTATCCAATAATAGCTCCAGATGGAACCGAAATATGGCCTGGCGGTGAGAAGGGAGGGCGAAAAGGTTGGACATGGAGATGGTCAAAGGGCAAAGTTGAATGGGGAATAAAAAACGGTTTTATAGTTTTTAGAAAAGGAAAAAATGGTAATTGGTCCGTGTATTTTAAGGAATATGAGTTTGTTGATAATGAGGGAAATCCTAAAGAAAGAACAAATCCATATGATACTTTTATAATGGAAGCTACAAATGAAAAAGGAAATGAAGATATAGAAAACCTGTTTAGAGAAAGGCTTTTTGAATACCCAAAACCTGTTTTACTTTTAGAACTTTTGTTAAGGATCGGTTGTACTAATAATTCTATCATTTTAGATTTCTTCGCTGGTTCTGGCACGACTGCTCATGCTGTCATGAAGTTAAACAAAGAAGACGGGGGTAAAAGGAAATTTATTCTTGTTGAAATGGCTGATTACTTTTATAAAGTTATCATTCCAAGATTGAAGAAAATTGCTTACTCGTTCAGCTGGAAAGACGGCAAACCTCAAGTTAATGATGGTATAGGAATATTCTTAAAATATTACGAACTTGAGCAATATGAGGATACTTTGAGAAAAGTCAAATATGAGGATTCCGACCTCTTTGAAAATCCCTATGCCGACCCCTACAATCAATACATCTTTATGAAGGATTTGAAAATGCTTTCCGCTTTGGAAATAGATTATGAGAACAATAAAGTAAAGGTGGATTTGGAAAAGCTCTATCCAAATATAGACATCGCCGAAACCCTCTCCAACCTCCTCGGCAAATGGATAAAGAAAATCACCCCCGAGTGGGTGGAATTTGAAGATGGCGAGAGAATCAACATCAAAAACCTGGATTACAAGCTCATCAAACCCCTCATTTGGTGGTGAAAATGAAGAGCTTGGAAGAGATAAAGGAAATTATCAGACAACATAAGGACAAGTTAAGGGAAAGGTTTTATGTAAGAGAAATAGGAATTTTCGGCTCATATATCAGAGGCGAGCAAAAGGAAGACAGCGATGTTGATATTTTGGTTGAATTTGAAAAACCGGTTAGCCTGCTTCAGATAGTCTCTCTGGAGATTTACCTTACAGACATCCTCGGGATAAAAGCCGATGTCGTTCCCAAGAAAAATATCCGAGAGGAGCTGAAAGAAATAATCTTAAAGGAGGCAATTCCAATATGAAAAGAAAAGTGAATCTATTTATCAAAGATATCCTGGATTATATGCAAAGAGCGGAAGAATATGTGGAGGGTTTGGACTACGAGCAATTTTGTAATGATAGAAAAACTTGCGATGCGGTTGTAAGATGTATTGAGGTGATTGGAGAAGCTTCCAAAAATATCCCTGATGAAATTGGAGCAAAAAGATGTGCCTAAGTGAAAAGTTTGGAGAAAAAACCGTTTTATCAGGATGAATTTGGAAGGGGGAGATAAAATATGGCAAGGCTTCTTTTGCAGGATATGATTGATGATTTGAGATTTGAGGATTTGCCTCCAAATTGGAACTCCTTTGACATCCCCCACTTCTCCAAAAACAAAACCCTCTGGGATTACCAGCAGAAAGCAATTGAAAATGCCATCAAGCTCCTCTGGAAATACTACGAGGATTTCCAAGATTATCAAAAAGGGGAAAGATTAGAGACGAACCAAATAAGGAAGGAAAAGCTCTATCAATGGTATAGACAAAATGGCTTGGAAGAAGACCTTGACATCCCTTTGGACAAAAGAAAGAGGGACATATATAACCTCTTAACCGAATACTACCCCACCCTTGATGGCAAAATCCCCTATAAGCATTTCATCAATCGGATGTCCTTCTGGATGGCAACCGGCTCGGGAAAGACCCTCGTTATAATCAAGCTAATCCAAATCCTCTCCCAATTGATGGAGAGAAAAGAAATCCCCCTCTTTGATATCCTCGTCCTCACCCATAGGGATGACCTCATCCAACAGCTCAAAAGACATATTGAGGAATTTAACTCCGCAAACGAAAAAAGGATAATCCCCAGGGAATTGAAGGAATATCCAAGTGTTAAAAGGGAGCAAAATCTGTTAAGCGATAATTCCATCACTATCTTCTTCTATCGCTCCGATAACCTCAACGATGAACAGAAGGAGAAAATACTGGATTTCCGCAATTACGATAACGAGGGGAAATGGTTCATCTTCCTTGATGAGGCGCATAAGGGCGATAAGGAGGAATCAAAAAGACAGCATATCTACTCCATTCTCTCCCGCAACGGCTTCCTCTTCAACACCTCAGCCACCTTTACCGACCCCCGAGATATCATCACTTGCGTCAAGGAGTTCAATTTATCAAGCTTTTTGAGCTCCGGCTACGGTAAACATATATCCATCCTCAAACAGGAGATAAGGGCTTTCCGAGATGATGAGGACTATAGCGAGGAGGAGAAGCAGAAGATAGTCCTCAAGTCCCTCATCCTCCTAACCTATAACAAAATGGTTTGTGAGAAGATAAGGGCTGTATCTTCCCAGCTCTACCATAAGCCGATGCTTCTAACCCTCGTCAATTCCGTCAACACCGAGGACGCCGATTTGAAGCTCTTCTTCCGGGAGATTCAAAGGATTGGGAAAGGGGAAATAGAGGAGGAGGTCTTCCAATCCGCCAAAGAGGAGCTCTGGCGTGAATTGAGGGAAAAGCCCAAGTTTATGTTTGAAGATAAAAATTTAAACCTTGATGAGAAGCTCTTCCACAGCATAAAGCCAAAGGATGTCCTAAGATATGTTTTCAATGCCGAGGGATGGGGAGGGGTAGAGGTTCTCAGAAGGGCGGGAGAAAGGAAGGAGCTCGCTTTCAAGCTCAAGACCTCCGATAGACCATTCGCCCTGATAAAGATAGGGGATGTAACCCAGTGGCTGAAGGAGGAGTTCGTCGGCTACGAGGTGCAGGAGAGATTTGAGGAGGAAAGCTACTTTGAAAACCTCAATCGTGAAGATTCCGAGATAAACATCCTTATGGGCTCGCGGGGCTTCTACGAGGGATGGGATTCAAATAGACCGAATGTGATAAACTTCATAAACATCGGTATGGGTGAGGATGCAAGGAAGTTCATCCTCCAATCTGTGGGAAGAGGGGTGAGGATTGAACCGATCAGCGGTAAGAGGAAGCGCCTTCTGGAACTCTACAATGGGAAGGAAATAGAGGAAAAGCTATTTGAAGAGATTAGTTCAGCCATTTCGCCTCATCCTCTGTCCAGCATCCCCTTGGAAATCCTCTTTATCTTCGGCACCAACAGAAATGCCCTTGAAACGGTTATCCAAGAGCTTGACCAAGAGGAAAGGAAGGAGGGCGAGCTTCAATTATCGCTTTTCCCCAATCTCTATGAGAGTGAAAAAGCCCCCAAACTCCTTGTCCCCACATATAAATCCTCGGGAAATCCAATATTGAAAACGGAGAGGAGAAAGAGAATTGAACTCTCGGAAGAGGATTTAGGGGTTCTTGAAAGATTTATGAATTTAATTGATGATAGGGTCCTCCTGATGAGATATAGCGAACATATAGGAGATATGGCGGTGGAGAAATTGAAGTTCCTCAGGGATAGCCTGAGAAATAAGGACGAACATTTTAGCCCAACTGATAGGAGATATAAGATGGTGGATGTGGTCGTTCAGAGGATTTTGGATTATCTTAATGTGGTGCCCGAGGAGCTTGATAGGTTCAAGGTTTTGGAGGAGGAGATAAGGCACTTCAAAAATGTGAAGGTCTATATAAGGGATGTAAAAGAGGTTCAAGAGCTCAAGAAAAAGATAGAAGAAGTGAAGAGTTATCCTGATAAGAAGGAAAGACTAAAAGCAGAGATAGAGAAATTAAGCCCCGAGGTAAGGGAGGAGATAAAATCTTACATTTCCAGCCAGGCAGTCCAGCAGTTCACATACAATAATAAAACGATAAAGATAAAATATGTTGCCAATCACTATTATATTCCCCTCATATTATCCGAGGAGGAGAAAATAGATTACATAAAGCACATAATCAAGACGAAAAGTGAGGCTGACTTCATAGAGGAATTGGAGAGATATTTAGCCAGGGAGGATAACAAATTTAAGGAATTTGATTGGTGGATGTTCAGCAAGATTGACGAGAGCATGGATAAGGTTTACATTCCCTATTACAATCCCAATGATAACAAAATAAGCAATTTCTACCCCGATTTCATCTTCTGGCTAAAAAGGGGTGAGGAGTATTATATCATCTTCGTTGACCCCAAAGGAACGGAGCATACCTCAGCTATGAGGAAGATAGATGGATATAAAGAGATTTTTGAGGAGGATGGTAAGGAGAAAATATTCTATTATGAAGGCTTAAAGGTGAAGGTTAAGGCCTATTTGAAGGTGAAGGATAAAGCCCTTATCCCTTCCGAATATCAAAGATACGCCTTTGATGATATTGAGGATGTTCTCAGGGAGTTAATTTGAAAAAGGTATAAATAAAGTAAAAGGGTGGTTATTAAAGCTATGGCAGTGCGCTTTGTCATCTCCTCTATCATAGCTATTTTTCTTTGAAGAAAAAGCGATTCCTTTTGACATTGTTTCCTCCAGAATTCAAAATTTTTTAAAATTCCCAGAAAGGAGCTGATTGGTGTGCAGAGCAATGAGCAAAAGTCATCACCTACCTATCAAGTTCCCCTTATAGATGTTTTCATCGCATTTGCAAGAGCACTTGACCTTGTTCCTAATGCCCAACGGACGCATCACCTCCAGACAGCCCTTCTCTCTTTCTTGATAGCCCAAAAAATCGGTTTGTCTCAAGAGATAACTAAAGACCTCATTTTATCCGCACTTGTTCACGATTTGGGCTTAACAATAGAGGAGAAAGAAATCCCCTACGAGTTCCTTCAACCTAATTCTATTCCGGGATGGTCTCAATACCGCCACGCATTTCTGGGGTATATTTTTCTAAGTGAAAATCCACTTCTTCGGGAAATAGCCCCCAATATGGAGGATATTATTCTCTATCATCACATTCAATGGAGAATGATAAAGGAACCCAATCCTTCAATATTACCTCCTGTCTTAATCACGAGACCCCTACCCGAGAAGGGGGTTCTTCTCTCAAGCTTTATAATTCATCTTTCGGGACTAGTCTCGCGAGCGATTGATACAAAGAGACCAATTCTGGTTCAAAGAAAAGAGATAATTAAAAAGGTTAAGTTGCTTTCAGGAAGCGTTTTCCCACCCGAGGTAGCTGAAGCTTTTATTGAGGTAGCTAACATTGAAGCAATCTGGTTGGAACTTCATTCTCCAATGTTGTGTCATACCATCCGTCGTAGCTTCCCTTTTCCCAATTTTATCTTGAATAGCGAGAAGCTCCTTTCCTTAGCTCAGCTTGCCTGCGATATAATAGATTTTCACAGCACCTCAACGGCCGTTCATTCTATGGGCGTTGCGGCGGTAGTTGAAGGGCTTGCAGAAGCTTTGAAATTATCTTCAGAGGCGAAAGACAGACTGTTGGTCGCAAGCTATCTCCACGATCTGGGAAAACTTGCTATGCCAAGGGAGATGTTAGAGAAAGATGGCGAGTTGACAGAGGAAGAAAGGGACTTGATGAAAGCCCATCCCTTCTATACTTACGATATCCTCTCTGCTGTTAGGGGTCTTGAGAAGGAAAGCAAATGGGCTGGTTTCCATCACGAACGATTGGATGGCTCGGGTTATCCTTTCCATTTGAAAGGGGATGAAATCCCATTTGAAGCAAGGATTGTTGCTGTTGCGGATGTATTCTCTGCCCTGAGGGAGCATCGTCCCTATCGTCCCGTGATGCCAAGAAGGAAGATGATAAGGATATTAAGAGACGGGGCAAGGAAAGGCAAAATGGATGCCGATGTAGTTGAAGTCCTGATAAGAAACTACGATGAGATAGAGGCTCGCTTGCTTGATAGGCAATTCACTGCAATGCAAAGATACAGAAATATAATAGAGAAATGCTTCAATTTGTTGACACCAAGCTGGGTACTAACTAAGAAATAAGATTTTCGGGTAATAGCCAAGATTGGGGGTTTTTAATCCTTCAAGGGAATCCGAAAAAGACTATTTGCCTTTGCTTCCCCTAAAAAAACTTCATTCGCTCATCGCTTTTTTATTTCGCTCAGGGTAGTCAATAAATTGCTTTTTTTCTCTTTATTTAAAAAGCGAAAGGAGAAAGAGCCACAAAATGGCAAAATCAAAGAAGATATCGGAACAAGAACATCCCCTGATATTTCATTTTATGAATAAGGAAAGGTTGACGAGATATGAAATCGCCGCTATCTTTGCCCTCATCGCTGAGATACTGGCTAAAAGATTGAGAGTTCACAATTTCTCTGAGAAAGAGCTATCCGCCACTTTTGAGGAAGTAGGGAAATTGCTCCCCCTAAAGGTCGATCCGAAATGTCCTGTCTGCGCCTCTCCCTATCGCTGGCAATATGAGCTCTATTACCTTTCCTGTGATGGCAACCTTGAGTGGGTGCTTTCCGCAACTCGCTCTATGAATGAACCCCACATAACCCTCAAACAGCTCAAGAACCATTTCCAAAAGCACTTCAATCCTCAGCTTGATATATCCAAAACCTCGCAGAAATCCCTTGAGATGATTACGAAAAGAGAAGGTCCCGATTTCGTTGAGAAAGTCCTCTCCCACTTTCTCTTCACTGACAACTTTTTGGAGAAGCTTGAGAAGAAACTTGAGCAAATTGTGGATAAACAAGACGAGATACCTTCTAAGGAAGCTGACCTTCTCAAATCGCTTCTCATCACCTTCCTTCGTTATGCAAACTGGTTAAGGGACTTTTCCCAGAAAAACTACCAAGAAGTTGATAAGTTGGGCAAATTGTTTCCATTTGAGCTATGATTTACTATACCCTTGCTCCCCATTTCATCTTCTCCGCTAATTGGAACCATTCTCCCAAATTATGGGCATCCCTTTACTTCACATTTTATTCCCGTCCCTCCGAGAAGTTCAACAATCCTTATGGAAGTGGGCTCGTCCTAAAGACCCTTGTATCAAGGTTCTATTGCCCCAGACCCGGTATAACCCCTATAGGATATGAGCCATCTATTAATCCCATTGAGGTTGAGTTCCAAAATACCGGATGGAACCATAGAACCTCCATTTCCCCATGGGGAATTCCTGGCGGGCTCGTTCCTTCCCTTGAGGAATTTATGTTTGGTAATTGGGGAAATTTCAAGGTTCTCGTTGATTTTATGGGAGAGGGAGGTAGGGAAATATGGAGGCTTGATTCAGGAGGCAAGATGTATTGCCCCTATGGTGAGCTTTTTTATCCCAAGAGTGGGGAATATAAATTTAAGGGTGAGAGAAAAATAAGCGATATTTGGAGGGAATATGGGGATATGGGCTTTCCTCAACTTCTTTTCAGACAGGTCTTCTCCTACAAAGGGCATTCAAGTTTCGCACCCCTACCCTCTTTGCTCGCCCTTCTCCCCTATAAGAACGAAAGCGAGGTCTTTCTTTTTGAATATCCCGATGGTAAAATCAGCGATGAGCCACTTGGAAGTCTGATAGGGATAGAGAAGGTTGATGAAAGGAAAGGCGATTTGAACGAGCCATATTATGGACACCTCGGGTATCTTCTTCAGGAGAAGGTTCTTCTCAATCTCTTCTATAGAGACCTTGACTTCTTCGGTCCTTATGCCTTGGTAATCCCTTCGGGCGAGGGAATGTGGATTGCGACCATCTCAAAGAGGCTTAAGGATAAAATGAGAATCGAGAAAAGAACCATCTTCCCTCCCCATCTCCTCTACGAGGTGGTCAATTTCCCTATTTGGGAATACAGGATTGGATGGTATCTGGGCGGGAATCTCCTCAGGGAAACGACCATAGAGAAGGCGAGCCAGACATCCTTTATATGGTTCGCTTACCCACGCTTGAAGACGAGCGGAGAACTCGCTCTATATCTATTTGAAGGGGATTATTTATCACTTGCTAAAGGCGGGGATAAGCCAGAGGTGAAGGCAAGCGTTCTTTATCAGAGCGGAAGGAAGGTCTATCTACCATCAGATGAGGAAGTTGCTCCCGACCCTTCATATTTCCTATTCAATCCTATGAGGGATTATCCGAGCATCCTTGATTATCTCGGCTATGAGTACAAGCTCTATTATTTTCTCACCCATCCCCAGGTTAAGCATCGGAGATTCAGCCAGTGTTTCTCCCTTATTCCTCCCTTTCCAACATTTCCTTTGGGTAAGCCATCCTCAGGACGGATATATAACTGGCATTATTCTGGAAATTTTCTGATGATTGATTGGGATGAAAAAAGGAAATGGCATTCCTACGATTATCAGGGAATGGAAATCAGCGAAGGAGCTTGGGATTGCCATCTCCCTCCTCCAGATGTCCTTGAGGAAAAGTTGGGCAGACCCCTTGTGGATTGTGTTTTCCTTTCCTTTTTGCTTCGTCCCGAAAAGCCCGAAACCCTCATTTTCTGGTTCGTTCCCGAGGACCCAAATTTCCTCTACATTATAGAAGCTTATAATCGTCATCTTATTTCGCTTCTAACAGATTCAAAGGATTCCATCCCCTGGGAGTTTTCCTTAAATCCCCAGAAGCCGCGTCCCATATTATGGGGCGAGTTGAAATTGCTGGTGTGGAAGAAGGGAAAAGGCGTGGCGAGGCTAAAAAGCTTGGGAAGATATCCAATTCAGTTTCTCTTCCCAGCGGTAGAAAGGAGCACAGGATGGGTGTATCTGCCGGTTCTCAAGGATATGGAGGGTGATGGGAGGGGCAAATTCAGCCTTTTCGTTTTCAAAGGAAACGATTGGGACGGAGAGGAGTTGGAACTGGCTTGAGGGAGATAGATGAAATTGTAAGGTTATTGAAAACTTCTATTGAGCAGGGTGGCAACTTGTCGGTTAGGGTGGTTAAGACAACGAGATGGCAGAGGCAAATGGGGGAGAGGCTACTGGATTCAATCACGGGAAAGAAGCGATTTGAGGAAAAGGTCTATTTCCCTTCCCCTCCCACCCAGTCGGAGGAGGTAGCGAGATGGGACAGAGGAAAGTACGATGTCAACAAATGGAGCTAAATCGGCGAGAATTATATTTGGGCGGTTCTCTTGAACAGAAATACCCACATCATTGTTAGCACATTGAAGAATTCTACCTCGAGCTAATCAAAGAGGATAGAGAGAAGGCTCATTCATAATAGAATCTTTTCGCTGGGGCGACAGTGCCGATTTCCTCAAGAATATCCTTTATCTTGTGAGCCTCTCGTAAAACATCTATGTAATCCAGCTCTTCCTTTTCTATCTTGTCCATTGACTCCTCAAGCCTCCTTGTGAGCTCCTCGCTTACATATTGGGGATATTTATTTTTCAGGAAATTGTAAACCTGAATCCCCATCCTTGTAGGTATCAGCCTCCCCTTTACCTCCTTTACATATCCCCTATCAAGAAGTGTCTGAACGATATGAGCATAGGTAGAAGGTCTACCAAGCCCCCTCTTTTTCATTTCCTGGATAAGCGTTCCCTGGCTGAAAAGTTCCATTTTAGGAACCTCCCTCAGTTCCAAGGGTTTTATTTCGGGTATTTCTTTTTTCTTGAACAACGAGAAAGTGGGGAAAATCAGGTTAAATCCGTTCTCTTTAATTTCAACAACTAACTCGTCCTCCCATTCGTAATTAGGCAACTTAATCTTTAACTTTTCCACCACCACCCTTGCCGGTCTCATCTGGGAGGCGATGAATCTCCTGAATATCAGCTCATATAGCTTCGTAGCATCCTCTGGTTCTTCAAGTTCTATCAAATCGGCTGTAATCATAAACCTTAGATTAGCTGGTTCAAGGGGTCTTGTGGGTCTTATGCATTCATGTGCTCCACCCTCGCCCCAGCTCCTTGGATAAAAATATTCCTCGCCAAACTTCTCACTGATATAGGGCTTGGCTACAAGATATCTTCCCACCTCCGATACCCTTGTTGAATCCGTCCTGTGATAGGTTATCAGCCCAGCCTCAAAAAGGTTCTGAAGAAGCGTCATCGTCTTTTGCGCCGAGAACTGTAGCCTTTCGCTGGCATCCTGCAAAATCGTATCGGTTGAATAGGGAGGAAGTGGTCTCCTCTCCACTTCTTGGGGGGAATGGAAGCTAACCTCTGCATTTCTCAAATCCTCGTAAACCTTTTTAGCAAGTTGAAGGTCCTCTATTTCGGTTTTTAAGCTATGTCCATTTATCTCAAAAATTATCTCTGCCTTTTTCTCCCGGGATTTTTGGAATCTATCAATGAGCCAGCCGAGGACGGGAGTCTGCACCCTTCCCGCTGAGAACCAGGGCTTGTTGAAAATTTTCCAGAGGACCCTTGAGAGGGTAAATCCAACCCACCTATCAAGAACACGTCTCACTATCTGCGCCTTTACGAGGTTGATATCTAAATCCCTGGGGTTGTTGATGGCTTCCTGGAAAGCCCTGGGCGTTACCTCATGGAATTCAGCCCTTTTTATATTTGAATTCAGCGGTCTGAGGAGAAGGAATACATCGTAGGCTATTTTCTCACCTTCTGAATCGGGGTCTGTGGCGATGAAAACCTCATCCACCTCATAATTCGCTTCCCGCAAGCCCTCAATTATATCAAATTTATCCTCTATCTTCCCCTTGCACCTTTCTTTCAAATATTCTATCTCCGTATGTTGGATTCCCACATTCCTGCATCTTTTTATCGTATCGTAGATGGGAATATATTTATCGTTCTCGTCAATGACCCCGAAGAAGCCCGTTTCAGTGACGAGGTCAAGGATATGTCCAAGTGTAGCAGTGATGAGAAGAAGCCTCTCGCCGATGGGAACCTCATAGACGATGATGTCCTTCACAAGCCGCGCTTGCGGTTTTCCGTAAAAGTTCGCTATCGTTCGCGCCTTATTGGGGGACTCCACCACAACGAGTGTCGTTTTGAAGAGGTCTTTAATCCTCTGGGCTATCTTTTGTTCGCTTATCAGCTTTGCCATTTCCCTGTCCTCATCTATTTCCCTGATTAGCTTTTCCAAGTCCAGCTCTTCAAGGGATTTAAACTCAACATCTGTCTGCATAAAATAGGTTGCAAGCCTTCTTTTAAGGGAAGAAAAAGCTTTGGGGTCGGAGTAAAAGAGTATGGAGAGCCCTTTTGTCATTCCACCAGCGATCAAGCGAGAGGTCCTTCCAGATGCTTGTATGTAGGTATTGGCATCCCCGATGACGAGATTCAGCTCTCCCTCCCGCTGGATGAGGGAAATCTCCTCCGATTCCTCTATTTTCTTCAGAAACTCCTCGTTCCCCAGGAGAGCATCAAGGAAGGATTTGATTTCCTGAACTTTCTGTTTGATATGAGGGTATCGGTCAAGGTCTTCTTCCTTCAAAGTGAGGTAGCGTTTTAGATAATTTATATATTCTATAGCTTTGAGGCGGTCGTTTTCCTTGAAGAGATTAAATAGGGCTAAAAGCATTGAGTGAAGAAGAGATGGCTGAAGGGAAAGCTGGGTAGGAAAGATGTGCTTCGGAGGGTCCAGGAATATGGCATATCTGATGATGTGGGGGAGGTCAAGCCCTCGGACAAGAGGATTTGTCAGATGGGAAATTCCCACAGCTATATGGAAGTCCCCTTTTTCAAGTATCCTATAGAGTTCCTCGGGTGAATGCTCAAGATAATTAATGGTTTTTATGCCCCTTTCCCTGTAAAACTTAACGACCTCATCAACCATTTCCTTTCCATAATAAACGGAAAGGTAAACTAACCCACCCTTGCCGAGTTTTTCAATCAGTTCAGCTGACCTATTCAGTGCTTCATTGAGGTCGTGAACCGGTTCAGCGATGTCCACTATGTTCCTCACAGTTGTTATCGCTTTCTGAATATCGAAACCGAGAAGATTCTTGAAGAGGAAAACCCTATTTCCCTTTGGCTTCAGTGTTGCGGATGAGACCACGAGGACTGTATCTCTTTTTCTTTCCCTAATTCTCTTCAGCATCTCCCAGTCTCTCTCGGTTTTGTTCTCTTTAAGCGCCAGCTTTATCTCCTTATCGGTAAATCCAAGCAGTGTGAAAAGGTTGTCAACATTTTTGGAGCGCTTGAGGAATGAGTCTATATCGTCAATGAAAATGAATTGGAACTGGAACTGCATTAATTTTTGGAAGTTGCGATGAAGGAACATATTTGTTCCGCAGAGAATGTCAAAATCACCATTTTGAAATCTCTCTTTAACATTCTTTTGGGATTTGTAAACGAGGATATTTTTATTTATTCCAAGCCTTTTTGATAGCTCTTCCAGCCTCTCCCCTACCTGATTTGCGAGGATT
>JACIXQ010000077.1 GCA_014360465.1 bacterium | reverse complement strand
GGTATTCATCATCCAAGTCACCGATATCCATTCAACATTTTCGGATAATTGTCGCGATACAGTAGAACAGTTCGTCAAGGAAGCCAATACTTTAAGACCAAATTTCATCGTTGCTACGGGCGACCTTGTAATGGATGCGAATCCTCTTTCCAAGGAAGAAGATGTTGAAAAATATTATCTTTTGTACAAGAGCTTGATGAAGGACCTCAAGCAACCTCTTTTCAATTTACCGGGAAATCACGAGCATCCTTGGGCAATTCCCGAGTCCTCTCCTCTTTACAATAGGGGAGCTTTTAAACATTTTCTCGGACCCGTTTATTACTCCTTTGACTATTCCAATTGGCATTTCGTTATGCTTGAGGCAACTATTGATAAGAAAGATGGTTCGGGCTTTGATGATGTTCAGCTAAACTGGTTGGAGAAAGATTTGAGCCTTTCCAAAAATAAGCCAACGATAATATTCACTCACCAGCCTCCATTTGAATGCAAGAATTTCGCTAAATTTCTCACGATAATCGCCCAGAATAAGCAGGTTAAAGCCGTCTTCTCAGGGCATGAACATGCCAATATATATCTTCCACTTGGTGATATCTTGAATATCTTGACAGGTGCTTTGAGTGCTTCCTGGTGGGGGGATAATAAGCCAAATCTCGATGGCACACCAAGAGGCTACCGATTGATAATCTTAAGAGATGGTGATTATGAAACCGCCTATAAATGGGTCGGAGAAAAACATTCGGTTGATGTTCCTTTCCTAATGCGAGAAGCAACTCTTAAGGGTAAGGTTGCCTTTAAAATCAATGTTTACGATGAAGATGACTCAATAGAAGGGGTGGCAGTGCGCCTTGATTCAACTCCGCCTCTTATTTCCCTCATCCCAGCCAGTTCCAACAAATTCTGGAAAACCTATGTTATAAACCTTGACACGACTTCCTTTTCTAATGGTGAACATTCGCTTATCTTCTATGCTGTCAGCAAAAAAGCGGTTGGTGGTAAGAGGCTATGGAAATTAGAATATCCAATAAAGATTGAGAACGAGCAATGAAGGAAAAGGTCATTGAATCGCAAATAGTTTTTCAGGGCAGGCTATTAAAAGTTGAGGTTGATAAGGTGGAACTTGAAAACGGAGTTATATCAACTCGTGAAGTCGTTGTGCACAGGGGAGCGGTAGCTATACTCCCTATTCTATATAGTGGGGACATCGTTCTCGTCCGGCAGTTTCGCTTGCCAGCTAACAAGGTCCTGTTGGAGATTCCTGCGGGAACATTATCCCCTGGAGAAGAACCCCTTGAATGTGCCAAAAGGGAACTTGAAGAGGAAACGGGCTATAGAGCAGGGAAATGGAATAAACTCGTTTCTTTATTCCTTGCTCCTGGCTATTCCACCGAATGCATCCATATCTTCTGCGCTGAAGAGCTGACAATGGGCGAAAAGCATGCTGATGAGGATGAGGTCATATCTTCGGAGATAGTTCCGTTTTCTAAGGCTTTAGAAATGGTCTTTAATAATGAAATTGAGGATGCAAAGACTGCTTGTGCCATTTTGTTTTATAATGCTTTAAAAGAAAGGAGAGACGATTATGGGTTATAGAGTTCCTCTTGACAATCCTAAGCCTGATGCGAGAGGTTTCATAAACTATCTGCTGGGTAAGGAGTGGAGGGATAAACCACCGCTTGTTGAATACATCATAGATTGGGGCATCGCCAGGACGATTCTTGAGGAGATGATTGGTAGGAAATGGGTTGATTTTGACCCTAATGACAGGGAGAAGCAGTCCGCTTTCTGGGATAACTATATTGAGCTATGGTACAGGTTGGGCTATGAGTTCGTTAAATTGGAGATAGGTTATCCCTTCCAGGAAAGGCACATATATGCGCCAGATACCGCTTCGGAGGGAATTCGTTCCTGGGTTGATGAACATCAAGGAGCTATAATGAGCTGGGAAGATTTCGAGGCTTATCAATGGCCAACCCTTGAGCAGGTGGACTTCTTTCCTTACGAGTATATAGCTTCTCATCTGCCGGAGGGAATGGGATTGATTGCTTCCCATAGCGGTGGCATATATGAGCATCTGAGCTGGATTATGTCATACGAAGGGCTTTCCTATGCCCTCTACGATGACCCGAAGCTTGTGGAGGCTGTTGCCAATAAGCTCGGGCAGTTGATGGAGGAATATTACGAGAAACTTCTGAAG
This sequence comes from bacterium, assembly GCA_014360465.1. Lineage (GTDB taxonomy): Bacteria > Armatimonadota > JACIXR01 > JACIXR01 > JACIXR01 > JACIXR01. The sequence continues at coordinate 10,796 of JACIXQ010000077.1, read as the reverse complement.
ATAGAGAACATAATCGCTATCTTTCCCGGTGACGATATGGGGCACAAGAGCGGGACTCTTATTCATCCAGACCATCTGAGAAAATATGTCCTTCCCTGGCATAAGCGTTTTGCGGAGATGGCTCACGCGAAGGGAATCCCCTATTTCCTCCACAGCTGTGGTAATGTGGAGCCAATAATGGAGGATCTGATTGAGGATGTTAAAATAGATGGCAAGCATTCCTTTGAAGATGTCATAATTCCTGCTGGTGAGTTCCACAAAAAATATGGTAGACGCATAGCCACGCTCGGTGGAGTGGATGTGAATGTGCTCGCCACAGCGGTTCCCTCCGAGTTAAGGAAATATGTGCGTAATCTCATAGATACCTGTGCTCCCCTCGGACGCTTTGCCATCGGCTCGGGCAACTCTATACCCAATTATATTCCCCTGGAGAACTACCTTACTATGCTTGATGAGGCACTTTCCTAAAGGAGTGATGAATATGAGGAGAACTGTTTGGTTTGGTATTCTTTTCCTTTTAGCTCACTTTCCTGTCTTTTCGGCTGAAGAAGCGAGAATCGTAATGGTGCACGAGGGAAAACACTGGATATGGTTTGCGAGGGAGGACCAATTTGCTCAATTCAAGCAGGATATAGAGCCTTTTTACGAGTATGCGGACAAGGCTTTTGAGTATCTCTGCGAAGCTTGGGGGCTGAAACCACCGAAGGATAAATATGCTTTATTTGTTTGGACTCGCACGGGAGGAGGTTTTGCTACTGGCGATATCGGAGAGGTTCATTCCGTCACGGGGAAAATTTCCCCAGGCATAGGCGTTTCCTACGATGCTTTCTTCAATGTTGCAAACGGGATCAAGGGTTATTGGGGCTATGTTCTTATCACCCATGAGATGGTCAACCTATTCACCGGGCAAATCGTCAGCGGTGGCTGGCCTGTTGACTGGTGGGCTGACCATCGTAGTCCCTTTCCCTTGATGACAGCAGTGCAAATTGAATTCGCTCTTATTCCTGAAGTGGCGATTCATCACGCTCAGCAGATGAAAGAGGACCCTCTATGCCTGATGTTCTGGAAGCTCAAGGACCAGTTCGGCTGGTATCTTTTCCGCAAAGCTTTCCAAACCGCTAAGGAAGATGGGATAAATTGGGATAGAATCGGTCAAAATCCCTCAAAATTGCGAACCAATTATGTTTGTGCCTATCTTCAATTATCCGCTCCCACCAATTTGTCCCCTTATTTTAAAGACATTGTGCCTAATTACGATGAAAAAATGACAGCTGATATTATGAAAGCCTGGAGAAAATGGCATTCCCTTTCCCCTGATTCTAAGGAACGAGCGAAATTGAAGGATTTATTCCTCAAGGGTGAATATGAGAAATGTCTAAGATAGGGGTGACGATAGTGATTTCTTTTCTCTCTGCCTTAGTTTATCCCTTCAGTGCCAGCGTGCGTCCTTTGAATGGCAAGCCCACATTGTTCCTCAATAGAATTCCCTTCTCACCACTCATTTATTGTTCCTATGGGGAGGGGCGTTCAGTCCATGCGATTGAGCTTGCCAAGAAGCAGGGTGTTGACCTCATCTCCTGGTGTGGAATAGATACTTGGATTACCCGTCCGGGAGAGGAGGTTGATTATAGTCGGGTAGACGCCGAGATAGAGAAGGTCCTCGCCCAGAATCCGAATGCCCTGATAATACCGCGGATTGGTGTGGGTGTGCCCGATTGGTGGCTGGACGAGCATCCTGATGCGGTGATGCTCTTCAAGAAATTGGAAAATGGGAAGTGGGTTGATGATAGAGAAGCGGTTGTAATCGGGCGAAGGAGGGCACCGAGCGTGGCATCGGATGAATGGCGCAGTGCTACATCCGAGGCACTGAAGAAATTGGTTTCCCATCTTGAGGATAAGTTTGGAGGGAACATAATCGGTTATATGCCCGCTGGTCAGAACACGGGAGAATGGTTCTATTATGATTCCTGGGAAGGTAAGCTGAACTGTTTTGAGCCGGCGTTTGAAAGGGCTTTTCGTAGATGGCTAAGGGAGAAATACAAGAGCGAGGAGGAATTACGAAAGGCTTGGAATGATACCAAGATAACATTTGATGATGTCCAACTGCCCACACCTGAGGAGCGTGTGAATGCCTCCTGTGGCTTTTTCCGCGACCCTTTGAAAGAGCGGAAAGTGATAGATTTTCACGAATTCCAGAACATAATGATGGCTGAAACGCTTGAGGAGTTCGCCAAGGGGATTAAGGAGGTGACCGGTGGACGCAAGTTGGTGGTCTACTTCTACGGCTATATTTTTGAGCTTGGTGCTATGCCCTATGGCGTCCAGCAAAGCGGACACCTTGCCTTCCATAAGCTTCTTCAGTCTCCCTATATAGATGTCTTCGTTTCGCCAATATCTTATTACGACAGGGGAGCTGGAGGCATTGGGGCTTTTATGGTACCTGTTGATTCGGTTTCCCTGAATGGCAAGCTGTGGCTGAACGAGGACGACCATAGGACCCACATCTATAACAGGGGAAGGGAGGACGAGGTTAAAGACCATTTCCTATATAATGGCTCTAACACGCCACAGGAGACCTACTGGGTGCATCAGCGGAACTTCGCACATATCTTTCCTCGTAGGATTGGATGTTGGTGGTTCGACCTCTTCGCCAGTGGCTGGCTTGATGACGAGGGAATTTGGGAAAATCTCGGTAAGTTGAAAAAAATTTACGATAGGCATCTAACTTTCAAGCCATCTTTTAAGCCGGAGGTTGCTGTGATAGTGGATGAGAAGAGCAACTACTATCTTACCCAATCCTATCCACCAATAAATGCGCCCCTCCTTTTCAACATCCGCCAGTCCCTCTACAGGTTAGGTGCTCCAGTTGGCTTCTATTTCCTTGAAGACCTCGCAGAGGGAAAAGTTCCCAAATCCAAGCTCTACATATTTCTCAATTGTTTCGCCATCACGGAAAAGGAAAGGAAAGCGATAAGACAAAATTGTCAGGGTGCAACCTGCATCTTCTTCTATGCCAACGGTTTGATAAAGGACCCCTCACTTAATGTGAAAAATATGGAAGAGCTTTTGGGAGTGAAGATGAGGATGAAGGAAGGTGGGCTCAAGGGGCAGGTTGAGGTTATTGAAGGTCCTCTCACAAAAAATGTAGCCAATTTTGGTGTTGATAATATCCTTTCTCCCGTTTTCTATCCCGAAGAGGAGGTGGAGGTTCTCGCTCGCTACAGGGAAAATTCCCAGCCAGCGGTCTGGGCACACTGGGGGAAGCCTTTCAATGTCGTCTATGTAGGAACATTGAATGTTTCCTCTTCTCTCCTCCGGAACATCGCCCGAAAGGCGGGCGTGCATATCTACTGCGATACGGACGATGTTATTGAGGCAGACGATGATTTCGTCTGTATTTCCGCTCGGGATGGCGGTATTAAAACAATCAGATTGAGGAAAAAAGCAACGGTTGAGGATGCTATGACGGGAGAGCTCTTGGGTATAGGGGTCAACGAGTTGAAACTTGATATGAAAAATGGAGAAACAAGGCTTTTCTTTCTCAAATAGGGGTGAAAGGAGATGCTGATGCTAATCGGGTTTTTTGCCCTGATATTAAATCCCGGTTTTGAAAACGGTCAGTTGGACAGATTTTCCTCACCACCAGGCTGGAATTTCTATGTTATAAGGTCTTTTGCGAAGGGAGAGCTTGTTAGCGATGCCCACAGTGGTAAATTCGCCTTCCTTATGAGAACGAGGGAGAGTTCTTCCCCCCTTATGTATTCCGAGAATGGGAAAGGATTCCTTCAATCGGATGTTTTTCCCGTTGAAAAGGGAAAGAAGTTAAATTTATCGGTATGGGTTAAGGGTGATGGCAGAGCTATGTTGCAGATAATCTGGTGGGAAAGATATGATGAGGAAAGAGCTACTCCTTGCCAGCATCAGCAGGATTCCTCTGAGCCCATTCAGTGCAAAGGGGAATGGGAGGAGATAAGACTGGAGGTTATGCCTCCTCCCGAGGCCACTAAGGCTTATATAAGGCTTGTGGGCGAAGATGGGGATATCATTTACGATGATGTTGAAGTCAAATAACTGGTAGCAGGAAAGGAATTAAAATCGGAAAATTCAATGAAGGAATGCGACCGATTGTTTGAAGCTGAAGGATTTCCAGCCCGACCACATCCCGCTTTCGCGATAGCCCTCTTTCCTTCTCTACTTTTGACAGGAGGTGAAAAAATTGAGAATTGAAAGCATCCTATTAATCTTCATTCCTCTTTGGGCATTCGCACAGGCATCGCTTCTATCCCTTGGGGATTATCAGGTTGGTATGACCGATAGAGGGGTTGAGATACTTTGGCGGGGGCATAAGGTGATTACGGGTTCATATTTGCGAATTGCCCGACCGAATTACCAGGGAGCGGATTACCTCTATTTTCGTTCAGGCGAAGCGAAGGTGGAGGGAAATAAGCTGGAGGTTAGGTTCTCTGGAGAAAGTGGGAAAATAGAGGGAATTTATACCATTCAATTGAAGGATGAGGGTGTTATCCTTGACCTGGCACTGAAACTCAACGACCCTACACTACCGCCTGGTCCGAGGGAATACGCAGTGGGTATTTTCCCCGCTGGATTGGTGGAGGGTGGAGAATACGAAGTTGAACTTCCCTTGGGCAAGGGAGAAGGAAGGATTCCCAAGGAAGCTATGGAGAGAGCGGTGGATTACGGTCCCGCTTTCCGCTCGGCGAGACTCCAAACGAACGAGGGATTCGATATCCTTATCAAATCCTTATCAGGTACCCTACTTTATTTCCACGATGCCAGAAATAGTGACTGGTTTTCCGAAGAAGATAGGAGAATTTGGATTTGGGCTCCCGGACCCTCCGTCGGGCAGGGCGTTTTTCTTAACACGACTTTGCTTCTATCCTGCCAGGATAGAGGGCAGGCGGCGAGAGCAAGGAAAGGGGAAGTTGTCATAGTAGATAAGGGAGAGGAGATACCAGTCAAGGGTATTGTTGCCCCAGCGGATTCCCCGATAGAGAGAGCAGCGGCTAAGGAGTTAGCCAGCTATATTGAAAGGATGACCGATAGGGAATTGCCCATTTTGGAGAAAGGGAATGGGAAGGGCTTTATATTTGTAGGAAAAGTTGATGCGCTTCCTGAGGGGGAATTCAAGGGATTTAAGGATGACGGTTTCATCATCCGTCAAGAGGGAGGAAATGTGTATCTTGTTGGTAAGGGCTATAGGGGAACGATATTTGCGGTTTACCGTTTCCTGGAACTCATCGGCTGTCGCTTCTTAGCAAGGGAGGAAGAGGTTGTTCCCAAAAGGGCGAAGCTGAAGATTAGCCTGGGCGAAATCAGGGAAAATCCCGTCTTTGAATGGCGATATTTTGATACGACGGTTGAGGGATTGAAATGCTACCTTGACCCGGGGATAAGGGACGAGGAGATACAAGGTGAGAAGGTGCCGGCGGTTCTCGGAGCACCCTTCTTCTGGCATCACCCGATGAATGGTTACCTTCCCCTTGACAAGTTCAGAGATACCCATCCCGAATATTATTGCCTTATAAATGGGAAGCGTTGGCCGGAGCTCAAGCAATACTCCGGTTGGGATGAGGAAGTTCTCTTTCACCCCTGCGTATCCAATCCGGAGGTTAGAAAGGTCATCCTTGATACCCTCCTCCCTTTGATGGATTCACATCCTGATGCCCGATATTTCACCGTTCACGCTGGTGATAGCGATTTTTGGTGTCAATGCGAGAGATGTTCGGCGATGGATGTGGACCCAAATAATAAGGCTGACAGGATGGTGCAATTCACAAATGCCATAGCCGAGGTGGTGGCAAGACATCATCCTGATAAGTTCGTCACGATGCTCGCCTATGTGAAGGCGTATCACCCACCGGTGAAATTCAGCCCCCTGGAGAATGTCCTCGTCTGGTTCTGCCCCATCCACGCCTGCCAGATACATCCTTGGCGAGCACCTTGCAACAAGGACAATTACGATGTCCTTGTAGGTTGGATACAAAAACATCCATCAGGTGGAATGGGCATCCTGACTTTTGACTACCCAATGAACTATATCTATCATATAGCACCCTTCCCCGCTATGTTCGCTTATCTGGAAAATCTGAAACTATATGAAAGGCTTCATATAAGGGGATTATACATCTGCGGTATTCCTGACCGTGTGCATTTAGCTCACCTTTTCTCTTATGTAGTTCCCAGGATGATGTGGAACCCCGAGGCGAATCCAGATGAATTCATCAACGATTTCCTCCGCTACTGGTTCGGACCAGCAGCTCCACAGATGAAAAGGTATCTTGTGCTCCTCAGGGAGTTAGTGGAAAGCGGTAAAGCCGATTTCAATCCCTGGCAGATGCCTCCCAAGGAACTGTTCACACAGGAGTTTCTTAAGAAAATATATAATCTTTTTGAGGAAGGCGAAAAAGCCTGTGAGGGGCAGGAAATTTACCTCAGAAGGCTTTGGAAGGAGAAAGCAGGTATCCTTTATACCGACCTGCTTCTTTATGGTTTGGCTCCACAATTGAAGGAAGCAGATACCGGTCTTCAGCTCGTTCAACCCACCCCTGAACAGCTTAAGAAGCTTGCCGAGCTCCTCAAAATTTGCCTCATTTTCGGCTGGGATTCGCTTCAAGAGGGGCTTTCCCTTCAGGATTGGGTAGCAGGATTGCTCGGTTACTCCCCCAAGACCACGGGATGGTTCCATTGGTGGGAGGACCCCATTATGAAGCAGTTTATGGATGACCCTGTTAATACCTTTGAGCGATTGATAAAACCAAAGTTGGAAATGCGAAGCATCCGTCTTGAAAACGACGCTGTGAGAGTGGATGTCATTCCCTCACTGGGAGGGAGAATCCGAAGCATATTTTTCAAAAAGCACGGAATAGAGCTCCTCTGGAAGCCTTCAATCCCCGTTGTTTACAGCGGAACGAAATGGCGGGATTTCGGCGGTTACGAAGAATACATTGGCGAGGAGCTGGGAGCGCCGGGCTGGAAAGAGAAATACGAGGCGCAGGTGGCTCCTGATGGGCAATCTGTTGTTCTGACTTGTAATTTCCCTAACGGTCTTGTGCTGAGGAGAAGGATTTCCCTCCTCTCTTCGCCAACTGGTATTAGGATAAGCTCTACGCTAAGGAACGAAGGTTCAGAGGTGGTAAAAGGGGTCATTTTAAGAACCCATCCAGAGTTGATATTTGCAATGGATGCTGGTCCTGTATTCATCTCCAGGGATTTAAATGGCAATTGGCGCAACATTGAGGTTAAAGAGCAGGACAATTTCATTGACAAAGAGCTTTTCGCTGGAGGGATAATAGCCGTCGTAGATTACAAGCGAGCGAAAGGGCTCATTCACGAGTTCAATCCCCAACAGATAGACAGATATATGATTTATAAGGGAAAGGATTTCTATAATCTTGAATTGTTCTCTCCCAAGAGAGACCTGGCAGGTGGTGAGGAAATTGAGATAACACAGGGTTTTTTCTTCCCCGAGATTCCCACTTCTTAGCAAGGGAGGAAAAGGAAAGGAGTATAAAGATGAAGGATAATAACCGCTGGGTGCATCCTTTAGCAGAAGCTTTAACGGTAGAAAAAAATGGTCCGTTTCTTCGTTTGAATGACGGTAGGTTGGCGGCTGTTGATAGCAGGGGAATCTGTTTCAGCCAGGATGAGGGAGTTTCCTGGTCTGAGCCAATCTTCGTTTGTGAGGGAATAAATGAGAAGGAGCCCGCTTCCTATGACCTCGTTCAAACTGATGATGGCACGATAGTTCTGCTTTATCTCAATTTCAAGGATTATCGTTTCAAATGGGATGAGGAGAATTGCGAGCCACTTGATTGCAAATTGGAACTCTGGTCGGTGCGTAGCCCTGACGGAGGTAGAACATGGATCGATAACCAGCGAGTCGTTGAGGGATATAACACCAATTTCTTCGGCTTCATCAAAACATCCAAGGGAAGATTAGTTGCAGGGGTTGACCACTTCATTTCCCATCCTGGTCGTTCCGTTGCTATGTCGGTCTATTCAGATGATAACGGCAAGAGCTGGCAGAGAAGCAATATGATAGATTTAGGCGGGCGGGGTCATCACGATGGAGCGATGGAGCCAACTATAGCCGAGCTGAGCGATGGACAGCTCCTTATGCTTATAAGGACGAATCTTGACAGATTTTGGCAGGCAATATCCGACGATGGCGGTAAGTATTGGCGAAGGATAGAACCTTCCTCAATAGATGCAAGCACATCGCCAGGAAGACTTCTTAGATTGAAAAGCGGAAGGCTTGTCTTGGTCTGGAATAGATTGAATCCCGAGGGAGGGGTTTATCCCAAGAGTGGTCCTTGGGCTGGAGGGGAAGTGCCTGCCTCCTGGCATAGGGAAGAGCTATCAATATCTTTCTCAGAGGATGATGGGAAGAGTTGGACTCCACCAGTTGTTATAGCGAGGCAAAAGGGAGGGCAATTGAGCTATCCTTATCTATTTGAGGCTCGCCCGGGAGAACTCTGGGTTATTGCTGGCTTTGCCTTTAAACAAGGCTGGCAGGACCCATTTCCGCTCCGATTGAGGTTGAAGGAGGAAACTTTTGTGAAGGAAAGCAAGTCTAAAATAAAAAATGTGAATGAGAAAACCTATTAGTTTTTATTTTTCTTTAATTTCTTTGAGCCTTTTCTTCCTTCTTTTTTTACCTTCCGAGGTCCTGGGAAGCGAGGGAAGAGGAACCATCCTGTGGCAAAAGGAATATGGCAAGCCGGAGAGGGCGGAGTTTGCCTGGGATGTGGCGGAAACGAAAGAGGGAGATTTCGTCCTTTGTGGAATCACGATTGGGAAATCCCTCTGGGATATTGATGGTTTGATAATGAAGTTAAGCGGGAGTGGGGAAATCCTTTGGGAAAAAGAGGTCGGCGGAAAAGGGCAGGATTTTCTCTTTTCCCTCATAATTGACCGCAATCAGGACATCGTCCTCACAGGTAGCAAATATCAATTTCCCTATAATAGGCAGGTCTGGTTTCTTAAGTTGGATAAAGAAGGCAATATCCTGATAGAGAAGACTTTCGGTGGAAAGGACGAGGAAACGGCAAACCAGATAATCCAGGCGGAAGATGGTGGATATTTTCTAATAGGTGATACAAAATCCTATGGAACTCAAAAGGGTGGTAAGGATATCCTTCTTATGAAATTGGACGAGGATGGGAATATGATTTGGAAGAGAACTTACGATTTCGGCTATCAGGATATGGGCACGGGAATCGTGCCTTTTGGTAAGAAGGGATATATCATCATCGCCGTATCCGCAACCGCCAATGCGGGCGGTCTTTTCCAAGAAGGACACGCCGAGTACTTTCTTGTAGATTTCTCGGGGAAGATTTTAAAGAAGAAAATTTTTCAGGAGGGTAAGAAGAACATATTTCGCCACATAGCACCTACTAAGGATGGAGGGGCGATAATTATCGGAGCAACAAGTAGGGAGGAGAAGTTTCCGAGCACGGATTTGTGGGTGGTGAAATTGGATAATAATGCGGAGGTGGAATGGGAAAAGACATTCGGCAAGAGGGGGAGATACGATGGTGGATTCTCCATTTTCCAAAGTCAAGATGGAGACTATTTCCTTGCGGGATACACACAGAGCGAACAAAGTCCCGAGATGGATTACGATAACTGGTGGTGGATGAGGTTGGATGGGAGGGGGAATATCATCTGGAGCCGATATTGGGGTGGGAAGTTGAACGATGATGCCTATGCGATAATTCCAACCAGAGATGGAGGGCTACTGATAGCTGGTTGGATTAATGCGAATTCAAATCCCTTTCTCGGTCTATCCATAGGCAACGCCGATATTTATGTGATAAAATCAATGCGTTAAAAAATTAACAATAGACTTGTCGCTTAATAAGCTTACCATAAAGTTTCCCTTCCACAAGACAATTTTTGGTAATTGTAAACGCCTTTCTATACATTGTCAACATCACGCCCTTCCTCAAAAATAATTTACTCGAAAAGGGGTAGTTTCCTCAATAAAAATGATGACAATAGGCAAGCATCTCCTACGATTTATTCCTATAACGAATTTTCTAAAAGGAGGTGCAAGAAGATGCTTGCTTCAATTCCTGAAGAAGTTTTTTTTGAGGGCAAACGTGCAATAATAAAAGCGAATGCCCACAGATACAGACAAGCAACAAAGAGAGAAAAGACGCTGCTACTTTTGGATAAGAGGAGTTAGTTCCTCTCTACAATAGTGGAGAATCAGCGAAAGGAGAATTTTTCTTCACGCTTATCGCTAAATGGGTATAGAGTTTAGGCGTTTCTACATCTAACATGCTTTCAGAGCAATTTATTTTTGAGGAAAGACATAGATTTTAATGCTCACAGATAAAGATTTGGATGATAGGGAGGTGACTTTTATGGATATACCCCGTGCATTATCACAGCATAGAGCGATGAAAGCTGTTGAATGCTCCATTTAAGTATAAAGCGAACTAACCTATTTAATCACAGGATTGACTTGCTGGAGGCAAGGGAAAGGGATAAAACGGCTACTCAAAAGTTATTTGGCGATAAATCTAATATAATAACTTTTGGGTGGACTAAATTTATAGATAATTAATCATTCAAAAATGCGGCTTAATTTTGGGATAATAGGGATAAAAAGATTTTTAAAATGGAGCAGAAATTGAAAAATTTTTCCTGTATTGGAAAACTTTTTCGGAAAATTTGCATCTTATATAATGACAAGCGGTTTTTCTCGCCTGTTCCCTTGCCCGGCTGTTGGGGCGGGCACCTTAAGGTGCCCGCCCCAAAATTTTTAA
>JACIXQ010000076.1 GCA_014360465.1 bacterium | reverse complement strand
GAGGGTTTTGGAGATAAAGTGATGGAAATTGCCTGCGGTTTGTAGAACTACCATTTAAGTAAGGCGAACTAACTCTATTTAATCTCGGGATTGACTTGCTGGAAGCGAAGGAAAGGGATAAAACGATTGCTTAAAAGTTATTTCGCACCAAATCTAATATGTGCTTCTGAACTCATATTGATAGCGTATTCTACCTCTAATTCTAAAAAAGTAAAGTATTTTAGTAACTCATAAAATATGCCTTATCGCTATAGGTTTCAATTGCTTAATAATAAGCGAAGTCTCTAAACCGCTCAATTCTTCTTGCTCCTTGCGATAACCCTACTTACACTTATTTGAGAAAAAACGCAATGGCTAAGCTATCTCAAAAAGACAAAGCTTTCTCCTTGAGAGCAATCTTTATAGGAACTCTGCTCATTCCCTTGAACATCTATTGGATAACAATTATGGAGGTTCGCTGGTATACTCTTGATAGCTCTTGTCTTCCCCTCTTCATCACTCCTATTTTCTTCCTTTTTATCCTTGTTCTTTTTAACATCTTCATCTATCACAGAGGACAAGTCCACTCCATATTGCTTTTTTTCCTCCTTTCCTTCCTAGATCTCTTGATTTTCATCACCCTCATCTATCGGACAAGCCTTTCATGGTTAGAAATATTGTTCCTGCTATTTGTGGTTGATTGCTTTCTTTATCTCCTTCCTCGTAAAATTCCTCTTCGTCCTTTAAGCAGTAATGAACTGCTGGTCATATACATCATGCTCGTGATGTCCACAGCAATAGCTGGAACAGATTCAATTCAATACCTTTTCGGTCTACTGGGTTATCCCTTCAAATTCGCGACTCCAGAGAACAGATGGGCTGAGAAAATACTGCCCTATCTTCCCAAGTGGCTATTCGTCTCCGACCAAGAAGCCCTGGAGGCATTCTATGGTGGAGGTGCGAGTAATCTTCTCTTCCGGCATTTTTCTATTTGGGCGAAACCACTTCTCTATTGGAGCATTTATGTGCTTATCCTCATTTTTATGATGCTTTGCCTCAATGTTATGGTACGGAAACAATGGACCGAAGCGGAAAAATTATCATTTCCCATAATCCAACTGCCACTTGAGATGGTGAGAGGAGGTGGTGAAGTCCCGCTGTTTAAAAACAAATTGCTTTGGTCTGGTTTTGCCGTCGCTTTCATAATCGGTTCCCTAAATGGTATAGCTTCTTTGTTGCCTTATATCCCCCGTATTCCAGTAAGCGCTTGGGACCCTGCTAATGATTTAGGACAATATATAACAACTCCACCTTGGAACGCTATTGGCTGGACTCCCCTTTCCAAATATCCTTTTGCCATTGGGCTCGCCTTCTTCATTCCCGCCGACCTCTCCTTTTCCTGCTGGTTCTTCTATGTTTTTCGCAAGATTCTTCAAGTCTTGGGGAGAGCCACAGGTTTAGAGGGCACTGTTAGAGGATTTCCTTTTTTCAACGAACAGGCTTCGGGAGCTTGGATAGCCCTTGCTTTCGTTGCAATCTGGGGAACGCGAGGATTTCTCAAGGAGGTCTTCAAGAAGGCGATTGGAAAGGGAAACCTTGATGATACCAACGAGCCAATTGGCTACAGAACGGCTATGGTTGGTTTCCTCCTTGGCTGGATATTTCTCATAGTATTTGCCTACAAAGCAGGAATGGCTGTCTGGGTTTCCTGCACTTTCTTCGCCATTTATTTTCTTTTATCCTTAGCTATGACCCGCGTAAGGGCGGAGCTCGGTACCCCCCATGAGATATACTTCGTCAACCCTGAGAACATAATGGGGACGCTTCTTGGTTCCCAGTTAATAGGCAAACGGAATATAATCCCCCTCTGGTTCTTCTACTGGTTGAACAGGTGCTACAGAACCAATCCTATGCCTAACCAATTAGAGGCTTTCAAGATGGCTGATGTAGCCAAAATGGGACAGAGGGGAATTCTATGGTTAATGCTTTTCACTTCCGTTATTTCACTTCTGGCGACCTATTTTTTCAATCTCCAGCTATATTATAGTGACGGGGCAAGGGCGAAATGCATCGGATTCAAGGACCATGCTGCCTATGAAGGATTCATCCATATAAATAATTGGTTGGATTATGGGAAGAAGGTAGAAAAAGAGGGAGTTATCGCCTTTGCGGTGGGGTTTATCTTCGTAGTCTTGCTCAGGCTTGCAAGATGGCATCTATGGTGGTGGCCTTTCCATCCAGCAGGATACGCCCTTGCCGTCTCCTTCGCTATGGATTATTTCTGGTTCTCCTTTTTCATATCCTGGTTATTGAAGGTGCTACTTCTTAGAGCGGGAGGAATGAAGCTCCATAGGAGGGCGATACCCTTTTTCCTCGGGCTGATTTTGGGTGATTATGTAATAGGCTCAATATGGGGCATACTCGGTCCCTTTGCTTTTCAGCAGAGGATAATATTCAAAACATTTATCTGAAGATGGTTGGCTTTTCTAAGTGGTTTTAGGGCTTGCCCGAAATTGTTATAAATGTAAACAAAATCTGTCTAAATATTCAAGTACAAATCAGAGGTGATGGATGTGCGAAGTTGCTCTCTTTCTATTCTTTTTCTCCTCCTTTTTCTTGTTCCTCTCAAGGGACAACAACTTCTTATCAACGGTGATTTTGAAGAATCCCTCTCGGGCTGGTCTTGCGGCTTTTATCCCCAAAGAGAAGATGATATAACGAAGTGCATCCGCAGGTCAAATAAACACGCTAAGACGGGTAAATATTCTCTTGAAATAAACACCCAGTCAATTCTCGGGGAAGAGGTTACCCTCGTCTTCAATGGTGCTATTTCGCAAGAAGCCAATAAATATAAAGGGCAAAGGGTTATTTTGTCTGGCTGGGTGTATATTGAGAAGGGAACAGCAGTTCGCCCCATCAGCGTTCGCTTCCGTACATTCGGCAGGGATGAACAAGGGAATAGCGGTTTTCTTGGTGACATCTTTGAGCTGAAGATTATTGGTAAACCTGGCGAATGGCAGAGATTCCAAGCGATTGGATATGTCCCTAACAAGGACATAACTGGTATGGATCTCCACTGCTGGATTAGTCCCGACATAGTTCCTACAATCCAATTCCTGGACGACCTCCGACTTGAATCTTATAATCCACCTCTTGAATTCACAACCCTTCGCCAATCGCTCTGGCAGGATGAACTGGTAATACCAGTTGAAGTTAGAATAAATAGAGAAGGGACAACTTCCTTGAAGTTCAAGCTACTCAACTCAAAGGGAGCCGTTATCTCCCAATGGAGCAAACCGCCCCGCTCCGCAATATATGGGCTCAATTTGAAGTCCTCCTTGCCCATAGGACAATATGCTATAAAAGCGGAGCTAAGGGATGGCAAAGGGAATTTGCTTTCGGAAGCGAAAACAAACATAGAAGTTGTAGCAAGCCCCTGGGCAAGTGCTCCCACAAAGCTTTCCCGAGCATCAACCTCTTTCACAACTCGAGAACTGCCATCCGCCTTCCAGGTCATAGGAAGCAAAGCCCCTAAAGAAGTCCCGGAAGAGATACCTCCTCAGCCCGAGGAACTTAGCCCAGATATTGATTTAAGCACTTATCATAAGCAAGGTTATGTTGTCTTCTCCCGCCATTATCTTGAAACAGTTTCCCTCAAAGGCAGACCCCGTCCAGGAGAAATAAGCAGGACAATTCGTCTGTTCGCCTCTCCCGGCGAGTATGAACCCTTCACGCTCTCAATCTGGGCGCTCCAACCGCAGAAAAATGTAAGTATAAAAGTTAGCGATTTGGTCGGTGAGAAGTTCACTCTGCCTTCAAGTAATATAGACATCAGAATTGTCCGCTCCCCCCAGAGATTGCCCACCTTCCTTGAAAAAGCATCTCCAATTGATATCCCACAGGATTACACGAGAACCTTCTGGTTCACGATATATATTCCACCCAACGCACCACCTGGATTCTATCAAGGCAATATTATTGTGCAAACGACCTCATCCCAACCAACCCAGCTTGCTCTTCTTCTCCGTGTCCTTCCCATTAAACTTCCTCCTCCGCAAAGGGGATATGGTTTCTGGTGGGGGATGGATGGTAGATGGAAGGGCTATTATTCCAATGAACACACTACCGTGTTGGAGCAAATACGCCGTCAATTCATCCTTCTGAGAGAGTACGGCTGTAATATGGTTTCAATAGGCATTATGCCGAAGATGAAAAAGATAAACAACGAGATATCATATGACTTCAAGACGGAGCATTGGGCACATTGTTTTTATTCCCTGGAGGACATCTTCCGCATCGCGAAGGAAACGAAACTCTTCTCCCCCAGGGTTCCTATCCAGTATGGAGGGGCGGAAAGCTTGCATTCTTGGTGGATTGGAAGGGAATTTCAGATGGATTTATCCTCCGATGAATTCGCCAACTTCTATCGTTCTGCCTGCCAGACAATAGACAAGTGGGTGAAAAAGCAAGGCTTTGTCCTTGCCTTTGCCTGTGTTGATGAGATAGGCAACAGCCCCGATAGACGGCAAGAGGCTCTTCGTTGGTACAAATTAGCCAAAGAGGCAGGAGTTCTCACCTCTGTGACGGATAACTCTATGCACGGAGGTGTTCATCTGATGGGACAACCTCGCTTCGATGAAATAATAGATATGAGGGTTTATAATTTCATCAACCAGGAAATGATAGACCATACAAGGAAGTCAGGGGACAGCTTATGGCTTTACAATCTGGGCTCAACTGGCTGGTATCCAAAGCTTGATAGGTTCGTCTACGGCTTTTTCACCGAAAGGTGTGGAGCGGATGGCTATTCTCAATGGGCTTTCCAGTGGCCCGGTAGTGGGGCGGACCCCTACGAATCAGCAATCACTGGACAGCATACAGGCTGGCATTATGCCCTACCCGCTCCCGATGGTCCTCTACCCACTCTCGCCCTTGAAGCAGTAAGGGAAGGTATAGACGATGCCCGATACCTTAGCCTCCTTCCTCCAAATCAACGCCTTTCTTTCCTCAAGGATATACAACCTCTGAGCACGACCATCGGGGAATTCCTTGAGAAGAACAGCGGTTACACATTTGACGCAAGGCGCTGGAAGATAGCTATAACAGCGATGAAGACCGCAAGGTGAAATTTATCAACATTTCGTCCTGAGAGTTGCAGAAGTAGTAGGCTTCAAGGATAAGTCAAGCCCTACCGTTTTCCTTTTATCATATTCAGGAATATATCCCAGCGGTTCTTTAGAATTAAGAGGATAGTCCGTGCTACAAGCCCGAATATCAAAAATAACTCTCCAAACAGGCTTGTCCGCCATCCCCAATGTTTTTTGAAAAAAAGATAATGACTCAGATGAAACTTCACCAACATCGGGATGACTTTCTTATCGCTACTTCCACCGATTCTGTGCTTTATCCTCGCATAAGGACAATACATAACTTTCCAGCCAAACTCCCTTGCCCTCATCCCCATATCTACATCCTCACAATACATATAAAAGGTCTCATCAAATAATCCTACTTCCTTGAGGAATTCCCTCCTCAAAAGCATAGCGGCGCCAGAGACCCAATCGACAGCCCGGGGCGTGGAATGGTCCCAACCGCTCAGCAAGTAGCGGGAAAGCGTTCTGCTCTTCGGCATCAATCTCTCTAAAAAAGTTCCCCGGAATAATCCCGTCTCATATTTTGGAAAACGCCTGCAGGACATCTGCACCTTTCCATCAAACCCAATCAGTTGGGGACCGATTATTCCCGCCTCAGGATGCTCCAGAGCGAAGTTGAGTAGTTTTTCAAATGCTCCGGGAAGAACTTCCGTATCGGGATTCAATATCAATATAAATTGTCCCGTTGCAACTTTGATCCCCGCATTACAAGCAGCGGAGTAGCCCTTGTTCTCGCCCATCTGGATGAGCTTTATCTGGGGAAACCTCTTTTTTGCCTCCCTCTCACTGCGGTCGGTTGAAGCGTTATCAACCAAAATTACCTCCACATCCATTCCCTCGTTATAGATAGAACTCAGGCAACGGGGAAGATACTCCCCTGCATTCCAGTTCACAACAATGACAGATAATCGTGGTCCGCCCCGATATTCCTCTATAGGCTGGAAAACGAGAAAATGTTTTTTTCTCCTTTTAGGTAGAACAGCTCTTATGGGTAAAGTTAGTAAGAAGATGTAAGCAAGAGGGAGCCAGAGGGGAAAATGTTTTCTGTAAAAGCCCAACAACCCTTTATAAGATAACCAGAGCCTGCTGATGTTTCGGAGAAGAGATGTGCTAACGCCCAGGAAATGGACAGCTCTTGCCTGAGGGAGAAAGAATATCTTCCAACCTTTCTTTTTCATCCTATAAAGGAAATCGACATCATTAAAATAGAGAGGAAAATTTTCATCCATTCCTCCGAGTTCCTCATACGCTACTCGCCTGACCAGAAGGCAGGAGCTCATCGGTTGTTCAACTTCTGCCAGTTTATCATAGTCAAAGAAGGTCATCCGGTATCTGGCAAGCAAACGATTTTGGGGGAAAAGATAGGAAAAGGGCAGAGATAAAAGGGAAAAGGGATAAGGAAATCCCCTCACTGATGGCTGGAGGCTTCCTTCTGGATTCAACAATTTGGGAGCAACCGCTCCAGCCTGGGGATTAGTACTGGCAAATTCAAGGAGGCGTGATAAACAATGGGGAAGAAGGATAACATCGGGATTAAGCAGCAGGATGAATTCCCCACAAGCCTCACGCACACCCACATTGCACCCCACAGCATAACCTTCGTTTCTTTCCATCTGGATAAGTTTTATTGCAGGAAAATGCTCCTTAGCAATGCGGGCGCTACCATCCGTTGAGGCATTATCTACAAGAACTATTTCCAAATCATCTATTCCCTGCTCATATATGGACTTCAAGCAACGAATTAGAAGCTCTCCAGCATTCCAGTTAACTACCACGACCGATACTTGGGGTCTCCTCTTCATCATTGTGAATATACTACCAGAAATGGATTCCTCAGGTCAAAGCGGTTCTTCCCTTAAAGCGAAATATTATGGCAATGATTAGCAGTACCAAAAGAACGGCGAGGATTATAATATCAAATTCCCTAAAATAGGGTTCTATTATCTCCCATTTATCACCAAGCCTCACTCCTATAAATCCCAGCAGAAAAGACCATATAAGGGAACCTAAAAAGGAGGCTATGAATAGCATCCAGATTTTCATCTTGCTAACCCCGGCTGGAAAGGCGATATAACAACGTATTAAGGGAAGCATCTGTCCAAGGAAAAGGGCGAGCCAACCATATTTTAGAAAAAACTTTTCCGCTAAAGTCAATTCCCTCTCAGATAATAGGATATACCGCCCATACCTTATAAGAAACCTCCTTCCGGCGTATCTTCCTACAAGGTAAAGTGCAAGCGAGCCGCAGAGGGCGCCAGTTGCACCGAAAAGAACCACCGCCCATAGCTGAAATTTGCCCTGGGCAACGAGCGCCCCAGCGGATGGCATTATTACCTCGGAAGGTATTGGTATCCCTGCAGAGCTTAGAGCCATCAATATAGCAATTCCTCCATAGCCGAGGGAATCTATCAATTGGACAACAAACCTTCCAATCTGCGCCAATATATCCGCTACTTGCATAAGATTCCTCTATAAATCTCCCTTAACTAAAAAGTGCACAGGTAACCGGTGCTTTTTCGGGTCAATGCGGGTAATCTCCCTTTGCCCCACATTCTCTAACTCTAAGAGATAAACGAATTCAACTCTATATTTGTAGTAAGAGTTATTTGAAAGAAGCTTGAAGTATGGGCATCGCCAATAGGCATATCTTATGTCTCTCCCACGCCCAGACTTGCCAGCATTTACTATCCTCTCGTCACGATAAATAGGCTCTAATTCACCATTGGGCACGGATATAAGCAATATGGCGTAGATTGGCTCATCATATTGCTTGTGGATTATGTGTATAAGATAGGTAAGACAGGGTTTGTTAAATTTTTCCCCTTTTTCGGGATGTGTGAACATAGCGGAATAATAAGTAGGCAAATTAGGTTCAAAGTGAATTGAGGGGGTTTTAAATGATGTCTGATTTTGCCCTATGTTGACCAAGCCCCTATAGTCCGCTTTGTTAGTAATCACAGATGTCTTGATATCTATATGCAAAAATGCATCGGCGGTTTCATAAAGCATATCGGCTCCAATAGGTGCAGAATTGGGGTGTCTGAGAACTTTATCGTAAATCCAAAAGAAAATCCGTTCCGCCCCTCGCTCCAAATCCGAAGCTTCGTAGCCAGCTCTCGCTGTTTTCTTAAATCGCTCATACCAGTCAGCCTTTATTCTCAAGCGCGAGTGGAGCCCTTCCAAAACATCCTTTATGTTCTCCTTCAATGCAGTAAGAATGAACTCAAAATATCGGCGTTCAAATTCCTCCAATTCTCTTGCCTCTAATTTCCTCATTATCCTTGCTCCACTCTTTCACCCTCTATTACTTCGCATTCATTTTCACATCTTTGTAAAATCAGATTGGCATATTCCTTTACTATCTCAATCAAAATCGCTTTCCTTCCCATTTCCTTTGCCACCTTTCCCACCGTTCCCGACCCAGCAAAAGGGTCAAGGACAACACCATTTGGAGGACAACCCAACTTTATACATCTTTCAACGAGCTCCTCAGGGAAAGGTGCAAAATGAGGAAGGGATAAAGGTTGAAGATTTATGCTCCAAACATCGCCCGGGTTCCGTCCTTTGGGATGGGGACGCACAGTCTGCAAAGTTAGATGAAGTTCTTTTATCCACTTATCATAAATATCTGGAAATCCAAGCAATTCTTTCAATTTATCCCAATCGTTAGGGGAAGGCACTGAACCACCTTTTCCCCACCTTCCACTATCTTTCCTCAGCCAATGCCCTGCGGTATCCCTATATCCAAAATATTTGTCTATCTCCTTTATCGTTATTCCTCGTTTGTTCTTCCAGTATTTAAGAAAATCCGCCACAAGGCTTTGATAGATAACATATCTTCTCCTAACTATCAACTTCTCCCCCTGTAATGATAGCCTCGCCCCAGGTGAAGCACCTCTATTCTCAGGCGAGAGGAGATACTTGCCATTATAGCTTCTTTCAAATAGGGTTGGAAACAAAGTAGGTCTATTTCTAAAAAGCTCTCCATAAGAGAAAGCTATCTCTTTTTCAGTTGGATACTGGGGGATGGGGAATTCTCCATCTTTGGGGAAATATCCGTGAGAGGAACAGAGCCATTGAATTTCCTCACCATAAACTTCTTCGCATTCCTCACCACACCGTGGACATAAAAAAACAAGCTCCTGCTCATTTTCCTCATCAGTTGGATTTAATCTCAATAACTCCTCCCTGCCATCCTCCCATTCTACCAATCCAACTCCTTTTTCCTCGTCAATTCCCTTAAGCCATCCTTTCTTCGCTTTATCCTCTCTTATATTATCAACCACTTCCATCCCGATTAATTCCGCAATACTTCTCTGGAGATACCCATATTTGGGTTTCTCCCTTACAGCATCAACATTGAAATAATAAACAGGTAGACCTTCTTCTTTAACGAAAACATATACAGGTTCATAGATGTTATTCAGCCTACGCTTGAAGGGAGAGGGCATTGCGTTTGGCTTCTGCCAGATTATCTTATTTACCAAAACCCATCCATCTTCTATCAGAGCAAGAGCCACCCTCTCTGGCACCATTTGTAGCCTCTTCTCAATATACTTGTCCCCGATATTGAGGAAAACAACCCCCGTTTTTTTTAAAACCCTTTTTACCTCCCTGAAAACCTCTTTCAAATTCTCCACATACTCCTCCACGCTCTCCTCCTGCCCTATTTCTTCTGGGTGACCGTAAAACCTTTGCCTGTAGTAGGGAGGACTTGTTATAACTGTATCAACTATAGATGAGGGAAGCTTTTTAAGGATTTTTCCAGCATCCCCTATGAATAAGAGGACAGGTTTCGAAAAGGAAAAAACATCCATAACTAATAAAAATTATATTGAAAATTCCTATTTTTTTCAAAATATTTCCGTAATCCACAAACAAGCGTTCATTGAATTCATTTATACCTACTTTCTCCTCTATTCAATTCCGAGGAATATTGGAGAAAGCAAACATGATAACTACATCCAATTACATAACTGATATAGAGATGTCATTAAAAAAAATCTTCTTTAAATTAGACGCAAGAAAGTGGCGGGAAAACTCGCTTCTCCCTACCTATTCCTATTTTAAGGAGGCCCCATGTTTCTTATCTTTCCTTAACCTTTTTAAAAGGACCTTTAGTGAAATATAGTAAACATACAGAGCATCCCGTCCATTCAATGCGATTGTAAGGCACGAAACACGATGTGATATAGCGAAATAAACCTTTCAAATTAAGATGAACCTTCGTGACTATTCTGTTCTCTCCTCAATATGCTAAATGGTTACTCTTTGATTATGCGATAAAACAAAATTTCCTCTTTAAAGTTTTCCGTAACCAACCTTTTTAATATATGCATCATTTGCCTCCCTGACTCCCCTGAGTAATTTTTCCATCATCTTTGAATCTATCCGAAACTCCTCCCTCCCCACCCCAGGTGGATTCTCAACTATGTGGCAATCCACCATCTCGTTCCAACTATAGTATCCAAGCCCATCGGCTATCTCCCCTATATCTTTGCCAAAATCAGCATTTATCCATTCGCTCACCCTGTAGCAATAAATCACCCTTTGCCCCCTCCTCTTTAATTTCCTTATCTCCTCCTTCTCCTCCTCTACCAACCTCCCCTGCGTCCCCCTTATGAGAACTATGTCGGCGAACCTTACTATCTCGGGAATGCAAGCACAGCTCCACTTATAGGCGAGGGCATGGGGATGGCTTGAACCGAATTGATAGGGAACCTCCGCTAAAAAGAGAAGCTCGGGATATTTCTCCTTCAGCCTCTCTTTCATCTCCGAGAACGCCTGGTTACAGAGCTCTGCTCTGAAACGAGTATGCTCCTCCACGGGAATAGGCTGAATTGGCTGGTCAATTTTTGAATAATCAAAGACGCTCTTATCGCGGGGGTCTATCTCGTCAAAATCCTTGTAGGAGGTGCCCCACATCGCGTTAAGTGCTTTTATATCTTCCTTATATCGTCTTCTCAGCCAATCCCTGAACAAGCTATTCGTTTGTTCATCAAAGGCAGTGAAGTCCATCTCACAGGAAAGGGAGATTACAGGTCGCTCCTTGCCTTCCCAAATTATCCTCAATATTCTTCCATTTTTGATGTATCTCTCAATATAAGCGGAAGCATAAGCTACCAGATATCTCTTGAATTCCTCGCTGGACACCTTCCCCTGTGAAATCTCACCCTTCTGATTAACCGTCAAGGGAATGGGCTGAATGCCGAATAACTTTTCTGCCCAGCCCATCCTCCATTCATAAGCGGTTGCGATATCCCTCCCACAGTGCGCCTCTAACCAAGGCACGATATAAAAGCCCTCCTCACTCGCTAATCTGTGCTCTCTGTCAAGCCATTTCCAGTTCCCATCCAGCATCTGGGAGAACTCGTGATCCAAGAGAATTGTGTTAAACCCTAATTGTCTAAGCGTTCTTAAATCCCTCTTAATAGCTGTATCATCGCTCTTCCAAGGTTCCCACCAGTGTCCGAAGAAATAGATACACAAAAGCGGTTCCCCATTTGGCAGGCGAATATGAACTTCTGTCTTCACTTCTCTGTTCAATCTTCTCACCGCCTCAAAAGCGAGCCTAGGGGAACCATCCGGTTTAAGCAAGCTGAATGAGGCCGTTCCCCTCTCTAAATAATGTCTCCAGTTCCAAATTGAATACCCTATCTTTTGTTCTTTTAGATAAGAAATCGCCAGGCTAAGCCAATCCCTTTGCTTCTTCTCGCCCACTTTCTCCACATCTGCTCCCAATTCCCCTACCCAGAGAGGTAGTTTGGGATAGAGCGAACGGGCTAAATTAATCCTCTCCTTGAGAGAAGAAAGATTTTCCAGTAAGCTGAGCTTTGGGTCGAGATAATAACCGATACTGTAGAAATCAAAAGGATTTGGGGTGGGTAGAGACGCTTTTGCTGGGGACGGAGGGGGCAGAACGGGGTCAAGGAGAAAATCGTGAAAGCCAACTATTGCTGAGGGACGCTCCTCCCTCATTGCCTTCACCATAGAAGGAAGGAGTTGACGGAGAATGGAGGCGAACCAAAGGTAATGGTCCATCCACATTTCCCAGCGGGAGCGCTCGGAGGTTGAGAGAGGGCAGAAATCATCCCAATTAAAATGTCCCTTCCAGCGCTCGTTCCAATAGTTGATATCGGGATTCTCCTCCTTTGCCCATTTGCGAAAAGCCTCCACACATTCCCTCCGCTTCTGGGGATTATAGAGGAGTGTTGCAGGAAGAATTTCCTCCGAAGCAAGGAGATAAACCACATTAGGGAAATCCTTCGTCTCCCTGACCATTTGCCGGAGAAATCCAATATAGCTATCAACCTGCTGGGGAATGAGCGGCCAGACCTCCGCATCCAACCCCTTGGGAGCCCATCCCTCACCAACATATCCCAGGACAAGGATAACTGTCAATCCTTCATCCTTCGCCATCCGGCAAACTTCCCGCAACCATTTTATCCGCTCCTCGTTCCAGGTAGGAGGGTCTATTGAGGGCTGAAATTCAGCCCATACATTCACTATCCAGACAGCATCAAATCCCGCATTTTTAATATCCCTTAAATCCCTTCGCCAGAGGGAGATATCGTAGTTTAGCCCTGGATCGGGGATATAGTTGCTGACACATTTCCATTTAGCTAACTCCGCACCGAGGGATAAGCTAAGTAATAAAAAGGAAAATATCACCAAAGACACAAATTTCTTCATTTTGTCATCTACAAGATAGAGGATTTTCTTAGAAAAAGCAAGTGCCTGTTGAATTCATTAATGTTTATTGGCTCACCCATATTACATTTCCGAATGCTTTCCTTGTTGCATAAGCTCCAATAATTACGGTAATCTTTGAAACTTTTCAGCGATTTATAACGCTTTTAAGAACCCTCTGCGTTTGGAGCGAGTAAGAACTACCCGTTGTTTGTGAACTATCCTTGAACGAATCAAACGATTCTTCAGTATTAAA
>JACIXQ010000075.1 GCA_014360465.1 bacterium | reverse complement strand
TACTTGAAGCTGTAAAGGAGTGCGGGTATAGAGCAAAGGGAAAGGACGAGATAACCCGCTCCCAAGAGGAAAAGCAGGAAAGAATAAAAAAAGGAATATTTGAACGAGGAAAACTGAAGGAAATAGAAAAGGAATAAATAGAAAATGTAAAAACCGACGGGAACAGCCATTATTCCCAGGGAGCTTCTGAATTTTTTCCGATAAACTTGCCAAGCTTCGCCAAGAAGAGAAATAGTGCTCTTCATCCTTTTGGGAGCAGGTTTGACTGGCGATTCATTAAAAAAATTCTCATAGGAAAACCTCTCACCCATTTTCAAACACCTCGTTAATTTTGAGATTATCTAAATGATATACCTTTTGCTGATTAATGTAAAGAATGTTATAATTCTATTTAGGCTGGGGAGTGGTGTAATGGCAGCACGCGGGACTTTGGATCCCTTAGTGGAGGTTCGAGTCCTCCCTCCCCAGCCAGGATGATATAGATTCGTTTGGATTTTCCCACCAAGGCTTTACCCTTGCTTTCCCCCATTCCCTTTTATTTTCTTAATATGAAAATTTGACAAAGCGATGTTTAAAAAGGGATTATGATAGTAATGAGAATTTCAAACACCAAAGGAGGTAACGGAAATGGAGATTTCCCAGGAAATTATGGAAGCGGTAAGAGAGAAGGCGAGAAAGGCTAAGGAGGCTTCCTATAGGCTCGCCATCGCAAGCACGAAGGAGAAGAACGAGGCGCTGGTAAAAATTGCCGAGCTGATTTGGGAAAAGAAGGAAGAAATCCTTACTGCTAACGAAAAGGATATCCAGAAGGCGAAGGAAAAGGATATGCCCGCTCATTTAATAGACCGCCTTGCCCTAAACGATAAACGCATAAAGGATATGTGTGATGCCATTCAAGAGGTAGTGGCTCTACCAGACCCTGTGGGGGAAATAATAGAGGGATGGAAGCGACCGAATGGGTTAGTAATCCAGAAGGTAAGGGTTCCTTTAGGAGTTATCGGGATAATTTACGAAGCTCGTCCGAATGTTACTGTTGACGCAGCGACCCTCTGTTTGAAAGCTGGCAACTGTGTTGTTCTTCGTGGCGGTTCGGAAGCAATCAATTCTAATGTCTGCCTTGTAAAGATAATCCAGAAAGCACTTTCTCAGACTACGCTTCCTCCTGAAGCTGTTCAGATTATTGAGGATACTTCCCGGGAAAGTGCCCTTGCCCTTATGCGTCAGTCGGAGTTCCTTGATGTTCTTATACCTCGTGGCGGAGCTGGATTGATAAAATCCGTCCTCGAGAACGCCCGCCTTCCCGTTATTGAAACGGGAGTGGGCAATTGCCATACCTATGTTCATTGTGATGCCGATATTGAGATGGCAGAGAGAATAGTGATTAATGCTAAGTGCCAGCGCCCTTCCGTTTGCAACGCTATGGAGACCCTTCTTGTCCATAAGGATATCGCTCCCCAGTTTCTCCCTCGTTGTTTAAAGAAGCTTAGCGAGCTTGGGGTGGAGATAAGGGGATGTGAGAGGACGAGAGAGTTATTCCCCACTGCTAAACCAGCAACCGAGGAGGATTGGTATACTGAATACCTCGCCCTTATACTGGCGGTAAAAGTGGTGGATTCGCTTGAAGAAGCGATAGCTCACATCAACAAGTATGGAAGCAAGCATTCGGAAGCAATAATCACCTCTGACTTCCAAAGCGCAAGGCGCTTTTGCGAGGAGGTTGATGCCTCAACGGTTTATGTCAACGCTTCAACACGCTTTACCGATGGGGGGCAGTTCGGTCTTGGAGCGGAAATAGGTATTTCAACCCAAAAACTCCATGCTCGTGGTCCTATGAGCTTGCGCGAGCTAACTTCCTATAAGTGGGTCGTCTATGGAAACGGTCAGATAAGGGAATGAGGAAGGGCAATAAATAAAAAAATCGTCTTTTAGTTTGACTATATGGTCATAAAATGGTATATTTTTTCTTAAAATCTTAAAAAAAGGAGGTATGAAATTATGGCAACGAAGGTAGCGATTAACGGTTTTGGCAGGGTAGGAAGACAAGTGTTGAAGGCTATGCTGGAGAACTACCCTGACACCTTTGATGTTGTAGCGGTCAATGACCTGGCAGATGCTGAGACAAACGCCCACCTCTTCAAATACGATTCCAACTACGGGCGTTTCCAGGGAACTGTAGAGGTAAAAGACGGAAATATGGTGATAAATGGCAAGGAGATCAAGGTCTTTGCCGAGAAGGACCCAGCCAATTTACCCTGGAAAGATTTGGGCGTTCAGCTCGTGATAGAATCAACCGGTGCATTCACTGATGCATTGAAAGCAAAGGCACATATAGATGCGGGAGCGAAGAAGGTAATAATAACCGCTCCAGCAAAGAATGAGGATGCTACATTGGTTATGGGTGTCAACCATCATACCTACGACCCAGAAAAGCATCATATCGTCTCCAATGCTTCCTGCACGACGAACTGCTTAGCTCCTGTTTGCAAAGTTCTCAACGATAAATTTGGCATCGTCAAGGGGTTAATGACAACGGTTCACGCATACACCAACGACCAACGCATTTTGGACCTTGTTCACAAGGATTTGAGAAGAGCGAGGGCAGCTGCCCTTTCCATCATTCCAACCACAACGGGTGCCGCAAAGGCTATTCACCTCGTCATTCCCGAACTGAAGGGAAAGATGCACGGTATTGCTTTGCGCGTGCCCACTTCCACTGTCTCCATAGTTGACCTTACCGTTGAGGTTTCAAGGGAAGTCACAGCGGAGGAGGTCAACGCTGCATTTAAGGAAGCAGCTGAGACATATCTGAAGCCTTACTTAGTCTATTGCGAAGAACCACTCGTCTCCATTGATTTCAAGGGCGATCCCGCTTCAGCTATCTTTGATGCTCCTTCCACCGTTGTTATAGGAGGCAATATGGTTAAGGTTCTTGCCTGGTATGACAACGAATGGGGCTATTCCTGCAGAGTAGCAGACCTTGCTGCCTATATGGTTGAGAAAGGTATATAATTGGGAGGTGATTTGATTGAAAAAGAAGACCGTTAGGGATATTGATGTAAGTGGTAAGCGGGTTTTGATGAGGGTGGATTTCAATGTTCCCCTTGGGGAGGATGGTTCAATCCTTGACGATAGAAGGATACGTGCTGCTCTTCCTACGATAGAGTACCTCCTTGAGAAGGGAGCTAAGCTCATTCTTGTTTCTCATCTTGGACGCCCAAAGGGCTTTGACCCCGCCTATAAGATGGACAATGTAGCCCGACGGCTCAGTGAGCTTTTAGGGAAACCAGTTAGGAAACTGGACGCTTGCGTGGGACCAGAGGTCAAGCAAGCGGTAGAAGAGATGAAGCCAGGCGATGTGATAATGTTGGAGAATGTTCGTTTTTATGAGGGTGAGACCAAGAATGACCCCGAATTCGCTCGCCAACTTGCGGAGTTAGCCGATATATATGTCAACGATGCTTTTGGGACAGCCCATCGTGCTCATGCTTCAACGGAGGGTGTAACGAAGTATCTCCCAGCTGTGGCAGGCTTTTTGATGGAGAAAGAATTGGAATTTCTCGGCAAGGTTATCTCGGCACCTGATAAGCCATTCGTTGTGATTCTCGGTGGAGCAAAGGTGAGCGATAAAATCGGGGTTATTGAGAACCTTCTTGATAAAGCGGATACTCTCCTCATTGGTGGAGGAATGTTATTTACATTCCTCAAAGCCAAGGGATTGGAGATTGGCAAGAGCTTACTTGATGCCGAGCATCTTGATTATGCCAAGGGACTTTTGGAAAAGGCACCTGATAAGATAGTCCTCGCCGAGGATGTCGTCGTCGCAGACAAGATAGCTCCAGATGCTTCCTATAAGATTGTTCCTGTTGATAGTATCCCACCCGATTGGATTGGCGTTGATATTGGACCACGCACTGTTGAGACCTTCAGCAACTATATTAAAAACGCGAAGACGATATTTTGGAACGGACCTATGGGAATCTACGAAATAGAGGCATTCGCTGAAGGCACGAAAGGAGTGGCTAAAGCTGTTGCTGAATCACCGGCACTTTCAATCGTTGGCGGAGGCGACATCGCTGCCGCGCTTGAGGAGCTCTCCTTTGCAGATAAGATTTCCCATATTTCTACTGGAGGAGGCGCCTCCCTTGAATTTATAGAGGGTAAGGAATTACCGGGCGTAGCTGCTTTGCTTGACAAAGGCTGCTGTTGCTGCGGTGGATGAGGAGCGATAGAAGATGAGAAAAGAATTGATGGCAGCTAACTGGAAGCTCTACAATGTTACCCTTGAGGAAAACGTCAAGGAAGCAAAGGGTATAGCTGAGTCCGCTAAAGACGCAGATTGCGAGGTTGTAATCTGTCCATCTGCTCCTTTCCTCATCCCCGTCAAGGAAGCTATAGCTGGTTCGCCTGTAAAGCTGGGTGCTCAAGGGGTTTTCTGGGAGGAGAAAGGAGGGTTTACCGCCCAGATATCGCCCCAGAGCTTGAAGGACATTGGTTGCGAATATGTTATCATCGGGCATTCCGAAACAAGAGGACGCTTCGGTGTTGGTAGCGTGAAGGAGGAGCTTTTATCTTATTTCAGTGAGACTGATGAGACCGTTAATCTGAAGGTTCTAACCGCTCTCAAAGTCGGGCTGAAGCCAATAATCTGTGTGGGAGAGACGATAAACGAAAGAAAGGCTGGGAAACAGGACGAAATCATCAGCTATCAGGTAGAGATGGCGTTGAGAAATGTTGAGGACCTTGATGGGATAGTCATAGCTTACGAACCGGTCTGGGCGATAGGAACAGGAGAGTTCTGCGACCCTGAGGAAGCGAATCGCATAATTGGGCTAATAAGGAACAAGGTTCGTGAGCAATTTGGGGAGAAAGCCGATGAGATGCGCATCCTTTACGGCGGGAGCGTAGACCCTAACAACATCGCCAGCTTTATGGAGAAAGAAGAAGTTGATGGCGCTCTCGTGGGTAGGGCTTCCGCGAAAGCGGAGAGTTTCTCCAAGATAATACATTATAAATAGATTCAAAATTGGGCGGGAGCCAAAGGCTCCCGCCCATATTACTATACTATTCCTTTCTTTACATAACCGAATTCCTTAAGTGCTTCCAAATCGTTTCTCCACCTCTTCTTCTCCCTTAAAATTAAATCAAGATAAACTGGTTCCTTCAGAAATCTCTCGCACCTCAGCCGTGCCAAATGTTTAGCTTCGTTCAATAGCTTTCCCTTATAACCCATTATCTTGGGGAAAAGCCGCTCATCCTCTATGTAAAGAAAAGCCAATATGTATGTCTTGCCTTTTTTCTCCGGACGCCTGAACTCTTTTATTATTATCTCCATAGATTGAGGGCGCTTATCGTGGTAGTAATTTGTCACTTCCTCCCTTATCGTTTCCTTAAGGAGAAGCTCCTCTGGCGGGCGTGGTGGGTTTCTGAAAATCGGCTCTTTTTCCGGTAGGTATGCTTTTATCCTCTTCAATAAGAGGGGAAGGTTATCCCCCAACTGGGCTGAGATAGGCATCACTTCGTAAAAAAATGTTTTCCTAAAAGCATTGATGTATTCTTCCATCCTTTGCTCAAGAACAAAATCCTTCACCATATCCATCTTATTTATGAGGAGAAAAGAGGGGATTTTGCTCTTCCTGAGTAAGGAGCATATTTCCAATTCCAGTGGCGAGGGAGGAAAAGTTGCGTCCACGACGAACAAGGCAAGATGGGAGGAAAGAAGGGATTTCTTTATGAAGGACAGCATAATCTTCTCCAATTTGTTGCGAGGATAGATGTATGTTGGCGTATCAACGAGCACAACCTCTCCCCAATCTATGTTGAGGATGCCAGTCATAGGCTGTCTTGTTGCCCCTCCCCATTTCGTTACAATGGAGAATTTCTCCCCTAACAAGGAGTTAAAAAGGGTGGATTTACCTACATTACCTCGTCCAATGATTGAAACCCTGCCGCATCTTTTACTACCCATCTTTTGGAGGGATATGAGCTACCCCATTGATATATGGACGCAGGGCTTCAGGTACCCTTATCCTTCCATCCTCTTCCTGATAATTCTCAATCAATGCAGCGAGGGTTCTCCCGATGGCTAAGCCTGAACCATTAAGGGTGTGGACGAAGCGTGGAGATGCTTCTGGATGCTCTCTGAATCTGATATTCCCTCGTCTCGCTTGGAAATCAGTGCAATTGGAACAGGAAGAAACCTCAATAAACTTACCCATTCCGGGGAACCAAGCTTCAATATCGTATTTCTTTGAGGCGGAGAAGCCGAGGTCACCAGCGCATACATTCACAACCCTGTAGGGAATACCGAGCCTTTTCAGAACCTCTTCGGCATCTTGAACGAGTTTCTCAAGTTCATCGTAGGATGTTTCCGGTGTTGTATATTTGAAAAGCTCCACTTTATCGAATTGATGTTGTCTTATTAAGCCTCGCGTCTCCTTCCCCCAGGAGCCTGCTTCTTCCCTGAAACAAGGGGTATAGGCGACATATTTTAGGGGAAGAACCTCAGCAGGGAGGATTTCATCCCTATGAAGATTAGCGAGTGGTAATTCAGCAGTTGGAATGAGATAAAATCCTTCTTTAGTGGTGAAGAGGTCATCGGCGAATTTGGGAAGATGGGCTGAAGTAAGACAGGAGGTCTCGTTAGCGAGAAGGGGTGGGAGAATTTCAATATAGTTGTGTTCTTTGGTGTGTAGGTCAAGCATAAAGTTGATGAGGGCTCTCACCAATTTAGCACCCCAACCCTGGAAAAGAGGAAAGCGGGAACCCGCTATCTCCGCCGCTGTTTCCAAATCAAATAGTTTAAGTTGATTTCCTATCTCCCAGTGAGGTTTGGGTTGGAATGGAAAAACTGGTAGCTCACCCCATCTTCTAACTTCCTGATTTTCATCTTCTGTCAACCCCGCGGGGACGCTTTCGTGGGGGAGGTTTGGTATGGAGAGGAGGATTTCCTTCCATTTATCCTCAATTTCCCTCTGCAATGCCAGCTTATTTTTCAAATCCGCGGAAAGCTGGCGCATTTCCTCTATTATCTCCTTTGGAACTTCCTTTTTAGCTCTTTTTAGGGCAGATATTTCATCTGAGGTTCTATTTTGTTTTTCCCTGAGCGCTTGAGTTTCCTGAATGAGTTCCCTGCGTTTAGCGTCAACGAGGAGGAATTCATCAATTATCGAGGGGTCCATACCTCGCTTCTCAAGAGCAGATTTAAAAACCTGCGGTTGCTCCCTTATCAGTCTTGGGTCGTGCAATACATATCCCTCCTGTATCGTTTATCAAAGTATTGGCAGATATTTCTCAAGCTCAAACGATGTTACCTGTGCTCTATATAACTCCCATTCGTTCAGTTTATTCGTGATGAATCTGGAGAAGATATGTTCGCCAAGTGTTCGCTTGACTAATTCGCTTTTTCTTGTTTCGCTTATAGCCTCAAAAAGGTCAACAGGGAGGTCCGGAATGCCCCTTTCCTCTCTTTCCTCTCTGCTCATCTCGTAGACATTAGCTTCTACTGGTGGAGGTAGTTCATAGCCTTTTTCTATGCCCTCCAATCCTGCAGCGAGCATAACGGCGAAGCCGAGGTAGGGATTCAAGGCTGGGTCTGGAACGCGATATTCCGCTCTTACAGAACTGCCACCATCCGGTCTATAGGCAGGAACCCTTATCATCGTTGTGCGGTTTTTCTGAGCCCAGGAGACATAGACAGGTGCTTCATAACCTGGGACAAGCCTTTTATAGGAGTTCACCCACTGTGCGACGAGGGAGCAAATCTCCCTGGCGTGTTTAAGCTGACCGGCTATGAACCTTTTCGCTACTGTGGAGAGGTTATACGGGTCGGATGGGTCGTAGAAAGCGTTTCTCTTTTCCTCAATAGAGAAAAGCGATTGATGCACATGCATACCACTGCCATTAACTCCGTAGATGGGCTTTGGCATAAATGTAGCATAATATCCGTGCTTCTGGGCGATTTCCTTGGTTACAAGGCGGGTCGTTATTATCGCATCGGCTATCGTGAGGGCATCGGAATATTTCAGGTCGAACTCGTGCTGGCTGGAGGAAACCTCGTGGTGGATCGCTTCCACGACGACCCCCATTTGTTCGAGAACTTCAACGGTTTCCCTTCGCAGGGCGTTAGCTGTCTCTACAGCAACAACATCAAAATATCCACCTTTGTCCAAAAGTTCTGGTGTGTAAGGGGACCTAAAGTAGAAAAATTCTATCTCGGGACCCACATTGTAGATGAAGCCCATTTTTTTCGCCCTTTCAAGTTGTTTTTTCAAGGCGAGGCGTGGGTCGCCATCATAGGGTCTCCCATCTGGATAATATATGTCACAGAACATCCGTGCACTTGGTTGGTCAGGAGGAACATAGGGAAGCTCGCAGAAAGTGCTTGGGTCGGGTAGGGCAATGATGTCGCTCTCTTCAATCTCGGCATAGCCCGTAATGGAGGAACCATCAAAGCCTTTGCCTTTTCTGAGAACTTCCTCTAATTCTCCTGATGTAATGGATATACATTTGAGAAACCCGAGAAGGTCAACGAACCAGAGCTCTATGAACTCTATTTTCTTATCTCTAACTTTAGCCAGAACCTCCTTACAAAGCTCCTCTCTCGTGCTCATTTTTCCTCCTATGGGGAATATTCTAATTTTATTTTAATCGCTAATTACCCAAAGTCAACCGCGTTTATTATTCCCTTTCAACTGCGAACTCTAAAAGTAAATTGGATTGGACCAGGCAATCCTGTGATTCTTATCCTCGCATTGAAATCTCAAGAACTTGTAGCGCGGTTTTAGCTCGAATTGCGCCTGCGTTATCTCCCCATTTGGGGAATTGAGGCAATATCCCAAGGACATATTAGTGCGGAAACAGGCGGATACAACCGGGGTAGTGGTGACTTCAACTATGCCATTGTTCAGCTTAAGCTCTATTATCTCGGGTCCAGCAGATGAGAAGAAATCTCCGTTCCTTATAGCTTTCAAGATGCTTTCAAGGGAAAGCTCATCTGCCAGGACTTCTATCCAGCCACCACCGCCATCATCTATCCCGAAATGAGCATCATCAACAGCGAAACCGTACAATCTCTTCCCCCTGTTAAGTAGGTCATCCCAGTGGACCATACTGTAGCCCTTTCCTATACCAACTTCGGAGGAATAGTTAAAAACCTCAATTCCCAAGATTCCTTCCAGAGGGAATATATCCTGCCAGGAAAGCTGGGACCAATAGGGATGGGCGAGGATTACTTCCGCTCCCGCTTCCCGCATCTCGTCTATGAGGTCTTGTGGGGAATCCTTTGAAGAAGGGGTAAAGCCAGGAGGTAGGTTCAATCCAACGAAATGGAGTGGTTCTCCGAGGTCGGTTTTCCCTGCGGAGAACTCACCTCCGTTTAGTACAAGAAAATCATCTGTGCATAAATGGGAGAAATCACTTACCTTGTTGTGGTCAGTGATGAATATAAAATCAAAACCTTGATTCTTATACCATTCGGCAACTTCTTCGGGGGTTTTTCTGCCATCTGACAGGGTGGTGTGAATATGCAATCCGCCTTTAAATCGCCTTTTCTCCTTGGGAAGTGCAATTTGTGCCATCAGCCTTTGCTCCTTTCCTTGGATATTTTGATACCATAATAACGGGCACATATACCTTTGTCCAACAGAGCCCTCTTCAATTCTTCAACGAGGATTCCCTCTCCTCGGACGAGCATTTCTTCTTCATCAATCTTTATATGGGTGTAATTCACGCCACAGGAAGGAGAGCCTTCCACACCCACTATTTTCAGGATCTCATAACCTGCCTTAGCAAATTCTTCCAGGTCCCCAGCTACTTCAAGGGCGATTTCCCTACAAATTCGCCTGAATTCCGGCACATTGTAGTCTGTTTTGGTCAATGGTTGTCTATCTGCACCTAAAAAACGGAGCTCGGGGCAGGGAATTTGATAGATGCCCCATCCCTTTTGGAGCGCCTCTTCAACTATTTCTTCTATAGCACCACTCCGTTTCGCTAATCCCTTGGCTCGGGCGTTCTGGTTGAGGAGACAATGGTGGAGGACGATAAGTTGTTTGCTTCTTCGCATATTTTCTAAATATAATCTATAACACATATTCGTTCAAGAATTTCAGATAACAGGAGGTTTAAATGGACTTCCGAGAGCGTCTACAGGAAAAAGAGGTAATCATATGCGATGGTGCTATGGGCACACTGCTCTACTCTATGGGTATTCCACAGGGAAGTCCAGTGGAATATGCCAACCTCTTACGCCCTGACCTTGTTGAAAGAATTCATAAGGATTATATCTGTGCTGGCGCTGAGGTCATAGAAACTAATACATTTGGAGCAAATCGCTTGAAATTGGCTAAATACGGGCTGGCTGATAAAGTAGAGGAAATAAATATGAGGGGAGTGGAAATAGCAAGGAAAGTAAGCCAGGGAAGGGTATTTGTAGCGGGCTCTATCGGTCCTTTAAATGGAATGCTTGAGCCTTTTGGGAAAATTGGTATTGATGAAGCGATTGATGTTTTCCAGCAACAAGCAAGGTATCTCATTGAAGCAGGGGTTGACCTGCTAATCCTTGAAACATTCCATAACCTGCTGGAATTGAAGATGGCTTTACTTGCGGTCAGGGAAGTCAGCGACTCCATCCCGGTTGTCGCCCAGATGTCCTTCTCGCAGGAAGGAAGGACTTCAATGGGTGTTCAACCCGCCTCCTTTGCGGTCGTTATGGAAGGTCTAAGAGTAGATGTTGTGGGAGCAAATTGCGGTACCGGACCACAAGGGGTCCTGGATACACTGAAAGAGTTGCGAGAAATAACGAATCTCCCCTTGTCAGCCCAGCCAAATGCTGGTTTCCCCACTTTATATGAGGGTAGGACGATATTTCCTTCCACTCCCGAATATTTTGAGAAATTCGCCGCTGAGGCGCTCTCGTTAGGGGTAAAGATGATAGGAGGATGCTGCGGGACGACACCCGAGCATATAAGCGCGATAACGAAGGTAGCAAAAGGTAAAGAGATTAAGAGGATTATCGTTTCAATCCCTTGCACAACCGCAAGCAAGGGAAAGGTGGTAAAGATAGGTGAAGGTGCCCCGGTGTTAATCGGGGAAAGGATTAACACATTCAACAGGCGGCAATTGCAGGAGGATATCATTTCTGGAAAAATGACGCTGCTTAAAGAGGAGGCTAAAGGGCAAGTTGAAGCGGGAGCGGAGATATTGGATGTGAATGTAGAGATGGCTGGTGTTACGAGGGAAATTATGAGAAATGTTGTAGCGGTTCTACAAGGGATAGTAGATGTTCCACTCGCTATAGACACTGTTAATAAGGAATTGATGGAGGAAGGCTTGAAAATCGTTGAGGGTAGACCAATCCTCAACTCCTTTACCGCTGATGAATCTTCAATAAGGGATATGCTTCCCTTGGCTAAAAAATATGGTGCATTAGCCATTGGCTTGACTTTGAGAGAGGGAATGGTCCCTCCCAAAGCTGAAGATAGGCTGGCTCTGGCAAATGAACTCTGGGAAGCTGCGAAGGCTTACGGTTTGGAGAGAGACCTTTTAATAGACCCAGCGGTTACTTCTTGTGCCACTTCTCAGGAACAGGTTATGGAGATATTGAAAGCGATAAGATTGATTAAGGAGAAGGTAGGAGTGCCTATAATTATCGGACTCAGCAATATCTCCTATGGATTGCCTCGTAGAGCTCTTTTGAACGCTTCTTTCTTGGTTTGTGCAATGGAGGCGGGCATTTCTGCTGTGATAATGGACCCGCTTCAGGACGAGGTGAGGAATGCTTATCTCGCAGCTTGTGCGCTTCTCGGTTATGATGAATTCTGTCTCAAATATATATCCAATTTTAGGGGACAGAAATGACATTGCGTGATAATTTGAAACAAGCCAGACGGACCCTAATACTTGAGGTTGCTCCACCGAGAGGCGTAGATACGGCAAATATAGTAGAGGGATTGCTTTCTTTGAGAGATCACATACAAGCAATATCGGTTCCCGAGAATCCAAGGGGGAGGGCAAGGATGGACTCGCTTGCTTTCGGTCACATTCTTATGGAGGCAACCCAAAAGGATGTCCTCCTGCATATAACTTGCAGGGATAAAAACATCATCGCCTTGCAATCAGAGCTTTTGGGTGCTTATGCCCTCGGAATAAAGAATTTACTTCTTCTCACTGGTGACCCACCTTCTCAAGGAGACTATCCCTCTGCGAAGGCTGTTTTTGATACAACATCTGAGGGTCTGATTGCCATAGCAAATAAGATGAGGGAAGGAAGCGATTTAACGGGCAGGGAAATTGGAGGAAAGTTGGATTTTTTTATTGGAGCGGGATTCAATCCTTTTGCTTTGGAGAGGGAAAACGAGATGCAACGGACATTGAAGAAAATAGCCCTTGGTGTAGATTTCCTTGTCTCTCAGCCCATATTCTCTCTGGAGAAATGGGAGCAATTTATAAGTGGATTGAATGCTGATGTTTTTCTCATAGGTGGGGTCTGGGTTTTGAAAAGCCTTCGGATGGCTAATTTTCTTCGCTACGAAGTGCCGGGAGTATTCATTCCCGATGAAATTATAGAAAGAATGGAAAAGGCGCCCGATGAAAGAAAGGAGGGATTGCAAATCGCGCTGGAAATTATTGAATATTTAGTGGGAAAAAACTACGGCGTAATGCTAATGACTGGCAATGACCTCACAATAGCAAAAGAGATTCTGGAGAGATTGCAATGAGGCAACTTAACAAGCTTTCTTTTTTATCGCTTATTTTCTTAATAGTCCTACCCCTTTTCCCAAGCGACCTCTTCTGGATTTCCCTTGAAAACAAACAGGATGGTATGATCAGGGTCAGTATCAATCAGGGGTTAAGTTGGGTAACTATAGGAAAGGTATTAAAACCAGGTCTTGGCAGTGTTAAAGGATTTTTTGCCAGCAAGTGGGGCAAGAGAGGAACGGTTGTAGCTGTTTCCTCATATGCCATTCATATCAAGGTATCCGAATCGGAAGTGATTTCAATTCTTTCAAAGGAAATGGAATCGTTACCGAAGGATTTTGGCGGTCAACAGCCAGGTGAGGCTGGCATTCTCACCGATATCAGAGCAGGAACTTTGCTCTTCAAGGATTTGGCTCCTCTGGTCGGTAGTAAGGTTTGTTTGAGAGAATCTTCAGCTTTGAAAGAATTGCCCGATTCTTTCTCTCTCCAGGGTGGTGAGGAG
>JACIXQ010000074.1 GCA_014360465.1 bacterium | reverse complement strand
ACTTCAAAAGGTAATTTGATTCTTGCCTCTACCTCTTTGCCCATTGTTTCATAGAAGCGGAGGAAAAAGATTCCATCTTGTTCATAGAAACTCGTCATAATCAGATTATCAGGTTCAAGGGCGAGGAAGGAATAAGCATCGGGAAGCAGAGGTTTTCTCTCTTCTTTCTCTATTTCATCCCCGAAAAGGACAAGGGGTGGATGACGGAGGAGGAAGTCCTGCTGAAAGATCCTACCAGTTTTCCAATCGCCTTTATGGAAAAGCAAACTGCTCTTGAAGCGATGAAGACCGATGCCTTTTCTCTGATAGTTTATATCTTTCTCCCAGCCATCACAGGTAATGACGCTGTTTATTAGAATATGGTAAATCTTTCTATCTTCAGCATCTAAAATGTAATAGCGGTCTCCATCGTGCGATATATAAGCTATGCCCTTCTCTCCATTGCTCCAATCAAGGAAAGATTTCGCATAAAACGCCCCTTTTCGCCATCTCTCCACATTTGCTGAACTCCCTTCAATTATTCCATAGACTTCCTTGTTCAAATCCTTTTTCTCAACAGCAAATGGAGTATTCCCATACAGCTCACCCTCAAATGGGAGAGGAATGACAAAGGCAATGAAACCATCCTCCCCTCGCCAATTTATCGCTGTCTCAAAGTCGATCCTTCCTTCATCCGAATAAAGCATAATGACCTGCTCTATTTCGTGGGCATAGATGTTTCCTTTCCTTAAATACCCTTTACAAAGCGGTCCGGAGAAAATCTGTTTGAATTCCTTCCATTCAACTTTTCTCGTTTCCAAAATATCGCCTATATGGAGGTCGGCGGATACATCCACTTTGAAAAGCTTGAGCGTGCCAAAACCTTCTTCATCCACAATGGTGAAATCCCCGATGTCATTTTTAATGCCTACAAATTCACTTTCCTTCCATTCTATCTCTGGATAAACCCCCTCAAGGTTAAATGAAGGGGCAAGGCCTGACTTTACTTTAACCGTTTTGTAGCCCATTGGTGGCAGGGATAACCTGGTTACCACCTCTAACTCCCAACCTGGCAAACCCACTTCCCTTATTACCTGATATGGTATTTCCTTTCCCTCTTCATCCTGAAGGGAAAAGGATGAAGGTATTTTATCGGGGAAGGAAAGGAGAATAGGAACGATTACTTCTCCGGGATAGGGGGATGGATTGAAGACGATAGCCTTATTGCTATTCCTGTCAGGGATATGCCGGCAAATGGCTTTCAGTGCTTTAGTTTTGATATCACTTGCTGTATTTATGGTTCGCAAAGCGAGGTTATATAGGTCGTCAAAATCCTTCTGGAATAGCCATTGTGTTGCGTGAGCTGAATAATTCAAAAGATTTTCCCATAGGTTGATAAGCAAGGATGTATCAACAGGTTCACCAATGATTTTCGCTATGGCGCCGAGGCTTTCGGCAAGTGTAAGTTCTTTATCCGTTTCCAATCTGAGCTTCCAAAGTCCATAGGAACCCGCGAAGGCAGCATTATAGCAGACATCGCAGGGGTCAAGGGTTCCTTTAATAATTGGCAATTCTTCCTTTTCCAACTCTTTGAAGTATTCCAGAGGAGTGGCGAAGACCATAGGGATATCCTCGCGTTTGTTCCATTCATCAAGAAAGGAGATAAGGTCTATCTTCTCATCTGTGAAGAGAGCTCTTAGGGGGCGGGCATCGTCGTTACCATGGCTAATCCAGATAAGACCAGTGGGGGAGAAAAGTGAGCGATAGCCTATCTCCTTTTCCCACCAAATTTTAACAACTTCATTCCATTTTTCCCGGAAGTCATCTGGCACCATTTCCTTGAAGCAGAGCCCACCGTAACAAGCTCTATGAGAGATTATCCGTGAGCCATCTAATCCTTCCCAAATGAACTCGTAGGGTATCTCTTTATGATTGAGGGCAACCTCAGGTCGCCAGAAGACGAAATAGCTGTAACCAGCAAGATTCAAAATCTGAGGCATTTGGGGATGTCCCATCGCTACATCAACGGCGTCGGCGTGAACAGAAAGGTCAGCCTCGGGAAAGAGCTCCTTGAATTTTCCCTTTCCGAGGATTAAATTGCGTATATATGTTTCCTCCCCTACCATATTGGGACGGATATTGGCAAAGCCTCCGCATACTGCTATCTTCCCTTCTCTAATTCTATCCCTCAATTCGTTAAATCTTTCCGGAGAGCGTTTGAGGAAGGGGGTTAGTTGGCAGAGATAATTATCAAGATACCAACGAAAATGTGGGTGTTTTCTCATAATATCAAGGACTTCATTGAAGACGAGGTCATAGCGGCGCTCGTGCCAAAGGCGAGTGTGTGTCCAAGCCCAGTCAGGATGGCAGTAAGGAACTATAAAGATTTTTCTTGGGGGGCGGAGTGGCAACAGCATCTTCCAGGAAGGACCCCAAGGGTCATCTGCTTCGCCGATTATGTAAAAGCCAAGCTTTTTGTATAAGGAAATCGCCTTATTGTTATCCTTCATAACCGTGAGTCTTAACCCCATTTTATTTTGCCTCTTCGCTTCATCTATAAGTTTCTCCAGCAATTTCTTGCCAATGCCTTTTCCCTGATATTTATCGCTGATGCAGATTCCAACTGTGGGAATATCCTCAACTCTTGGTTCCCACCAGGTGTAACCGATTATCTCCCCATTTATTTCGGCAACGAGGCAAAAGATATCCTCGCGCTTGGCAAATTGAAAGGCGGAATCCCTTGTTAGTGGGTAGGGGTGAAAAAAACTTTCCGTTTGAGGCGATAGGCTCTCCAGAAGATTGCCCAGTAAGTCCGCGTCTGTGTTCTTGAGTTCTCGTATTTGAACTTCAGACATTTACTCAAAAATAATCGTCTATAAATCGGTTATCAAGATATTGCCATTTTCGTCTATTTCCCAGCTGCGAAGGAGGACTTTTTTCAGTTTGAATTCCTTAAGCAGTTTGCGGGCCTCTTCCGATCTGCTCTTCGGGACATACAACCAAACGACAGGAGCTACCCTGCTTAACATTTGCCATCGTGTTGTCTTGCTGGTATCAAATGTTTCATCCGTTTCAATTTCTCCCACACCGACAAGTTCGTTGCTATCCATCTTCAAGACAACTATGTGAGGATAGAGTACATTTCCCTCTACCCTTATTCCTCTTTCCTTTCGCTCTCCAACATTAGTGAATACTTCCCAGCCGGGATTATCAAATCTTTGTTTCAAAATTTCCTCTAAAAGTTTGGCAAATTCTATTTGAATGATAATTCACCTCCCTTTTAATGTTCTCTCCATCTCTCTTCTCATATCTTTCTCTGCGATTTCTCTTCTTCTATCATAAAGTTTTTTGCCCTTCGCTAAGCCTAATTCCACCTTCGCCCATCTCCCTTTAATGTAGACTTTAAGAGGGATTAATGTGTATCCCCTTTGAAGAACTTTGCCACTCAGGTGTTTTATTTCTTCTTTTCTTAAGAGCAATTTACGAGGTCTGCGAGGGTCTATAGGATAACCACCAGCTTTTGTGTAGGGTGCTATGTAAGCATTGAGTAGCCAAGCTTCCCCCTTTTCTATTCGGGCAAAACTATCGCTGATGTCTATTTTACCTTCCCTTATGCTTTTTATCTCCCAACCGTGGAGGACGACGCCTGCCTCTATTTTGTCCTCTATGTTGTAAAAATGTTCAGCTTTCCTGTTTGTAGCAACTACCTTGTTCATCGTTCTTCTATAGAAGGGTTATAACCCTTGCTTTTCAATTCGTCCGCTAATTGTTGGGCATTTTCCTTTTGAAGAAATGCTCCAAGCTGCAATTTGAACTTTCCGTTTGTGGGAACCAGTATTGCTTGTTTCCCTTCTTTGTTAAATTCATCTTGAAGTTTCTTTGCTTTCTCCTCATCCAGCGGTCCAATTGTAACTTTGAATAATTTCTGCTCAACCCCGGGAGATTTGCCATTTGTGGTTGTCTCTTTAGTGGTGGTCTCTTTTTGTGTAGTCTCTGAAGGATTTTGCGTTTGGGTTGGAGGAGTAGTTGGAATGTTAGTAGGTTCAGAATTTGTAGAAGGTTTTATAGGGATTTCAGGTTGGGTTTTAACGGTTCTGGGTTTTTGTGGTTGTGGAGGAGAGGGGCGGTTGGGAATAATGAAGATAGGAGTAGGAGGAACAGGCTGAGTAGTTGTTGTGTTAGGCTTATATGGTTGAGCAGTTGTTGTGCTGGGTCTTGATGTAGGTAATTGGATTTCTTCTCCTTGCGGGCGGGCAAATCTCCACCCTGTAAACAAGCCCAAAGAGAAGGAAATGCCTACGACTATAAGGACACCAATCGTAAGCAAAAAATTCTTATAAAAGTCCTTGTGTCTAATGCTTTATCACTCCTTTCAATATCATTTTATGTCAACCCATTTAAAATAGTCAAGTTTT
This sequence comes from bacterium, assembly GCA_014360465.1. Lineage (GTDB taxonomy): Bacteria > Armatimonadota > JACIXR01 > JACIXR01 > JACIXR01 > JACIXR01. Next base: position 8,958 of record JACIXQ010000074.1, on the reverse strand, counting down.
TAACTTTTATAGTTGACGCGAACAAGAAAAGTAGATAATTACTTATGTTAAGAATGGACAAGATTGTTGGACTGCGTCACAGCATTGGCTTTTTACTCTAAACTCCAAACCCGAAATTGGTTTATAAAAAGTTAAAAAAAATGCTTGCATATTTTTGCATAGCATATAAAATAAAGTAGTAAATAATATTCCAGTTTAGCGAAACCAAAAAGATGCAATAACGATAACGAAGGAGGTCGAACAAATGGAAGTTTTGAAGGTATCTGCTAACTCTTCACCAAAGGCTGTAGCCGGAGCGATTGCGGCTGTGATGCGAAGGGATGGTCAAGTAATCGTCCAAGCCGTTGGAGCTGGAGCAGTGAATCAAGCGGTGAAGTCAATCGCCATTGCGCGGGGATATGTAGCTCCCAATGGTATTGACCTTGTTGCTGCTCCTTCATTTTATGCAGTGAACATAGACGGCGAAGAGCGCACCGCAATTCGCTTCCTCCTCGAGTCTCGGACGAAATAGAAGCCGGAGAAAAGCATAGAGGAAAGGAGGGGAAGCCCTCCTAAAGAATAAATGGATGGTTATTGCCATCTTTAGCGAGTCCTTTTACCCCATTATTAATGGGGTGTCCGTTTCAATTCAAACCTTTTCCACACATTTGAGGGAGGAGGGATGTAAGGTTTATTTTTTCGCTCCTCGTTATCCAAACTATAAGGATAACGACCCAGCTATCTTCCGTTTTCCCTCCTTTCGTTTTCCCCATCATCCGGAATATCCTATCCCTATACCTTTTTCCCCGAATATATTCCGCATTTTCCCGAAGCTAAAGATAGAGATAGTTCATCCGCAGACTCCCTTCCTTTTGGGGTGGACGGCAAAATACCTTGCGCGAAAGACCGGTGCTTTATTGATAACGACCTATCATACATTCTATGAGGAGTATTATCATTACGGTTATCCAATCCCAAAATTCATAACAAAAGCCTTTCTCAGAAAGTTGAGTAAGTACTTTTGTAATCTTTGTGATGCCGTTGTTGTGCCCAGCAAACCTGTAGAGGAATTGTTGAGGAGCTACGGAGTATATCGTCCCATAAAAGTTATCCCAACGGGAATAGAGATTGATGAATGGTACTGTGAGGAGAATCCCCTTTTCCCTCGTTCTGCTTTTAATATACCGCCTAAGGTTCCCATCATAACCTATGTAGGAAGGCTTGCCGATGAGAAAAACCTCACTTTGCTTTTTTATGCTTTTCAAAAAGTTGTGGAAGAAGTTCCTGATACGTTCCTTCTGCTGGTTGGTTCTGGACCAGATGAGTCAAATTACAGAAAATTAGCAGAGGAACTCGGTATTAGCAAACAATGCAAATTTTTGGGCTTTGTAGATAGACAAAAAGTGAGAGAGTGTTTGGCTGCAAGCAGGGTATTTGTTTTTCCTTCAAAGACCGAAACACAGGGATTGGTGTTGGCGGAAGCTTTGGCTATGGGTGTGCCAATTGTGACCACCGACTCATTCGGGGCAAGAGAGACGATAACGGAAGGAGAGGATGGCTATATTTTGCCAGCAGAACCCGAAGCTTTTTCGCAAGCGATAATAAGTTTGATTACAGATGATGAACTTTGGTATAGGATGAGGGAAAATGCCTTAAAGAATGCAAAACGTTTCTCCGCAAGGGAAAGTGCGAGAAAACTTTTGGACTTTTATAGAAAATTATTGAGCGAGAAAAAAGCCGGTGCGCGATGAATAGATTTGTGTTTCCCCTTTTTCTTTTTTTTATGTCTTCCCTTTTCGCTGAGGGATTAAGGTGTGGTCTAACTACCCAGGGGCTTTATGTCTCTTTTAGAGATAAAACGCTTGTCCGACGTTCGTCAATAGTTGTTTTATCCGGGGGAAATATCATTTACGATAGCACAAAAAGAAAAATAACGGCGAGGCAAGAAGGAAATGCTTTCGTCTGGCAGGATGAGACGCCAGACCTATTCATATCTTATAAAGCTTCGTATGTGGAGGAAGGTGTGGAGGTGGTTTTAACCGTTAAACTTTTAAGGAACATCCAAGCTACTTTGCAATATTTCCTCGCCCAGATGCCTGTTAGCCAATTTGCCGGCGCTTCTTTCAGAACAGAGGACAAAGCTAACATAGTTCCTCTGATTAGCAAAGCTCAAAAAATGGAGGATGCGACTTTAGCGGAGAGTTTTCGTTCTTTAGCACTTCATACCCAGGAAGGGGAATTTAACATATCCCTTGAAGGGGAGGGTAAAAGTTTGCTTATTGACGCGCGTTTGCCCGTTTGGAGCAAAGATGAATTATGGTTGGGATATCTCGATGTTCCTCTCACTTTCGATAAGGAGCTTCACTTTCGCACACTCTTCAATTTCATTATCAAAGCTTTGAGGGAAAGGAAACTCTCGGCAATAGTTAGTGGTGTATATAAGGAAAATCTTTTCCAACGCAACTGGACTTTGCCCGTCCTACCACCTCCGAAGTTCGCCGAATGGGGAAGCGAAGTTTTTCACCTTCACAATCCGAAGGTGTTTCTTGATAATTCACCTACCCCTATAGACGCTCGAATAGTTAGGAGTCTTGTTGAAATCCTTCGAGAGAAGGGATATTCAAGCGAAGTTCAATCAACACAGGAATTTGTTAAGAATTTGAACGGTAACATTGTCCTTACGAAAAATGAGAAAATTTTAGGAGAGATTCTCGGACAGGAAGGGACAAACCTTTTGAAGGAGCCCCTAAGTCCCGAGGGTTATATTCTGATAGCGAGACCTTCTTTTATATTAATATATGGTAAAGATGAGAGCGGGTTATTTTATGGTGTTCAAACCCTGAGGTGGATTTTGAGCAGAAAGGGCGTAATTACCTGTAAAATAAAGGATTATCCTGCTTTCACGATCAGAGGGATTCATTTTTTCGCTGATAAATCATCTCTCCAGTTTTATATTCAATTAATAAAGAAAGTCCTTGCACCCCTAAAAGTTAATACAATCATTCTTGAATGTGAGTATGCTGAGTGGAAAAGTCAGCCAAAACTCACTAATGATTGGACGATGACTCAGGAAGAGATAGCCAAGTTGATTAGTGTGGCGAAGGAGAACTTTATAAGTGTATATCCACTCGTTCAATCTTTCGGGCATGCTGAGTGGGCTTTTCAAAAAAAGGACAATTTGGATATAGCCGAGGACCCTCGTTCTCCCTATGCTTTTTGTCCATCCAATCCTCGTACTTATGATTTCCTCTTCAGGATTTACGACGAGGCGATTAGGCTTTTCCAAAATCCGGCAATCTTCCACATAGGAGCAGACGAGGTTGAGATGATAGGGCGTTTCCCGAATCCAAGTTGTCCCAATGGCTGCGGTAACAAGGATTGTGTCACCCTTTATGTGCAACATATCAAGAAAATTTACGATTATCTTACGAATAAGAATTGTAAGGTAATGATATGGGGCGACGAACTCCTGGCTCCTGGCGAGGCTGGTGATGCAACGCATGCAGGAAACAAGCAGGAAGCAGAGGGCAGAAGGAAGCTTTTACCAAAAGATATAATAATAGCTGATTGGCATTATAATGTATTTAGCGATTATCCCTCTGTGGGATTGTTTAAGCAGGCTGGATTTAATAACATCGTTGCTTGCACTTGGAATAAGGCGCAAAACATCTATATGTTTGCTCGCTCTGCTTTTCGGCAGGGAGCAATAGGTTTGATTGAGACTACATGGGCAGGTTTCTATAATACGGATTCACTTACCAAGAACTTTGACCAGGTGGCTCCCTATGTTCTCTGTGCCACTTATGGCTGGAATCCCGATGCACCTGCTCCCAACTCTTTGCCTCACATGGCGGAGCTTTTCAAGGAGCTATGGGAAGGGGATATGGAAAAAGAGAAGGATGGTTGGGCATTAGACCTCAATGTACTGGGAGTTGCCTCGTTTGAAGAAATACAAAGTGGGGAGCGGTTTATCGGTGGCAAGCAATTCATAGTACCGCAGAAGAAAGTAGTTTTGCAGGCAAAAAACGCATTCGCTTTTGAAGCTCCTAATGTCGTTAATATCAGATTAAACAATCCTTTAAGCGCAGGTATGATTTTCTTCCTTCATTGTGCAGTTGGCGAGGAACCACCAGGTACGCCCATCGGTGAGTATGAGATACAATATGAGGATGGTGGAAAGGAAGTTATCACGCTTCAGCTTGGCAAAAATATAATGCCCTTGGGCAGCGAAAAATTAACGATATTTTTATCGGCCCCTCTTTCAAACAGGATACCAGGCTTACGTATCTTTTCTTGGAAAAATCCCTTTCCTAAAAGGAAAATAACAGGAATAAACATAACTTCTTATGTTACGCGTAGCGCCATCCTTTTATTTGGGATAAGTATAGCTTCCCATTAAAACACCAATATTGGACTTATTGGACTTTAGGGATAATCATTCTCCTATTTTGAGATGTGATACTGCACGATGAAGTGGGGGAAATCTGCATAAATCGTTAGAGGGCAAACGAGCGAGCAAATTGTCTATTGCTCATTCCTGGATAGAAACTTCATTAGATTGGTCGCGAAATAACTTTAAGCATATGTTCTTTCCCTTTTCCTTGCCTCCAGCGAGTCAAGCCCGAGAGCAAATAGAGTTAGTTCGCTTTACTTAAAGGGAAATTCCTCTTTGAATGCTTTGTAGCCGTGCTTTGCTCTAATCTTGTGATGATGCACGGGTCATATTCATAAAAGTAAATATAACAAAATTGGCTTTCCGGAAGGAAAACCTTATGGTAAGCTTGTTAAGCGACAAGTCTAATGTAAACGAGCTGTTATAGGCAAGTCTCTTTCTTGACATTTACTCTTCATATAGTAATCTACAAAAAAGGATAGGTGAATCAGTATGCCCAAACTTGCTATACTTGGAGGTACTCCGGTAAGAGAGAAGCCTTTTTCTCCCTGGCCTATCTGGAGGGAGAAGGATGTTGAAGCAGTTGGTGAAGTTATAAAATCAGGCAAATGGGGTACACGGGGACCAAAGGTAGAAGAATTTGAGAGGAAATTTGCGGAATACTGTCAATGCAAGTTCTGTGTTTCGGTTACCTCTGGGACAACTGCTCTATACCTTGCCCTCTGGATTGCAGGTGTTGAGCCTGGAGACGAGGTTATAGTTCCGCCTTATACTTTCATCGCAACCGCAAATGCAGCAGCTATGCTGGGTGCAATACCTGTTTTCGCCGATGTTGATTTGGATTCTTGTTGTCTCGACCCCTATTCTGCGGAAGCTCTTATAACCCCTCGCACGAAAGCAATCATACCCGTGCATCTCGCTGGTGAACCGGCGAATATGGATTACTTTCAGCTTATCAAGGAGAAGTATGGTATTGCTATCATTGAGGATTGTGCCCACGCTCACGGTTCGGAATGGCGAGGTAAAAGGGTTGGTTCGCTCGGAGATGTAGGTGCTTTCTCTTTCCAGGAATCAAAGAATCTAAGCAGTGGTGAAGGCGGCGCAGTGACAACGAACGATGAGGAATTATACGAATATGCTTTCAGTGTCCATCATGTGGGGCGAAAGAGGATAGGAGGTGCTTGGTACGAACATGTTATATTGGGAGCAAATATGAGAATGACAGAGTTCCAGGCGGCGATACTTCTTTCCCAAATGGATAAAATTGAAGATGAATTCAGAAAAAGGGAGGAGAATGCCCTTTATCTTGATTCATTATTGGAAAAAATAGAAGGCATAATACCTCAAAAACGAGACCCAAGGGTAACAAGGAGGGCTTATCATCTTTATGTTTTTCGGTATATCGCCGAGGCTTTTGCTGGTGTGCCAAGAGATATTTTCCTCCGTGCTCTAAGCGCTGAGGGAATACCTTGTGCTGCTGGTTATGGATTATTATCCGATGCGCCTGTTTTCTCGGAAGGAAATTTTGGTCCGTTCAACAAATTATTGAAGGGCGAGAAATTGGTCCGAGAACCCCTAACCAATACAAAAATTTTAGCAAGGGAAAGTGTATGGCTTTTCCAGAATATGCTCCTTGAGAAAAGCGATATGGACGATATCGCGGAGGCGATAAACAAAATCAGGGAGAACCTTGACGAATTGAAGGCTTATGCAGAAAGGGGATGATTCTATAATGGGACAATTGAAAGTAGCTTATGGTGAGGTAGATATTACACCCCATTTCCCTGTTGATTTGGCTGGTTATGGGGCTCGCGTAAATCCCTGCATTGGTATTCTTGACCCTATTTTTGCTACCTTTATGCTCTATGAAACTAACGAGAGAAAAGCCCTCCTTGTAGGGTTTGACCTTTTAGCTATTGGTAAAAAAATAAAAGAGAAAATATTATCAGCTCTTGGGAAAATCGGTTTTTCTCCTGATGAAATTTTTCTATTTGGAACACATACCCATTCAGCACCAAGTACTGGAGGGGTGTCGTATATGGGTGAGGAATACGAACAATGGCTTGAGGATGTCGTTGATTCCCTCGTATATCCGTTAAGAAAAGCAATTAGTGAAGCAAAGGCATGCGAATTGAGAGCTGGAGGTGGTGAGGTAAATATAGCCTTGAATAGAAGGACAATAGAAGGGTGGTTACCACAGAAAAAAGAGGTAGGGTATGTGGAAAAAGAGTTCGCATTTCTTTCTGTAGATAATATTCCCTTCCTCAACTTCACTTGTCATGCTGTTTGTTTAACAGAGAAGAACAGGTTCATAAGCGCCGATTTCCCTGGGAGGGCGAGGATATACCTGAAGAGCTTTTTGGAAACGCCATTGGTTCTGCTTGCTAATGGAGCAGCTGGAGACCAGAACCCCATTGAACGAGAAATATATGGAGTGGAGAAAACAGGCAGAACTTTGGCGGAAGCTTCCTACTCTGCTATGGAGAAAATGGAGCGAGTGAATGGGAAGATATTGCGATATGCTCATCAAATGGTCGCTTTTCCCCTCGCACAGCCACCCTCTATAGCTGAATTAGAGGAATTTATTGCTCTTCAGAGGAAAGGTTTGGAGGAAGCTCCACTTCCAGAGCAGAACATAAGGCGTGGCTATATCCGCTGGGCAGAGGACACCATAGAAAAAATAAAGAAAGGAAATTACGAGAAGCAGGTAATCGGGAAGGTTAGTCTATTGAGGATAGGCGAAATAGCGATTTTGTTCCTACCAGGAGAAATTTTCTCTGAGATAGGAGCCAAGGCAAGGGAAATACTTCGGGATAAAGGCTTTTTGCCTTTTATAGTGGGTTATTATGACGAGCTTGTGGGTTATATTCCTACTGCATCCGCTTTTGAGGAAGGTGGTTACGAGGTATCCGATGCCTATAAATGGTATGGAAAGCCAGCTCCATTTTTACCAACCGTTGAAGATATCTTGTTGGAAAGTGTTAAGGAGTTGGTTGAAAAGATTTAATTTAGATGCTCAATAGACCAACGATAATCATACTCCTTTTGTGGATTGCTGGTAATTTCCTTTCTTATAACCTTTTGCCCCCTGCCTTGCCTTTCCTTTTTTTAACAATTTCATTTCTGATCCCCATTTTCTTTTTTAAGGGACCTGTGCCTTCTGTTTTTCTTATATTTGCTTTTTTCCCACTTAGTATCGGGTGGAACTCATCTTATTTTTCAAGGTATAGTTCCACGCCAATTTACAAGGGTAAGGGTGTAGTATGGGGGAAAATCTTGGAAGAAGCAAATTATTCAGATGAGAGTAAGGTTGTTTTCCTTGTAAAAGGAAATCTTGTCTCAGAAAATGGGAGAGAAGATAGAGATAAAATTTTCAAAGTCTTTATGTCAGAGGAAAAAGCGCCGAGTTTCAAAATGGGGGAAGTAGTAAAGTTGGGAGGTCATATAGAGGTTCCTCCCTTAAAAGTTCGTCTTTCAGGTATTTCATATTTTTTGCGCTCAGCGCGGTTGCTTGATAAGGTCAAGGGAAGAGGCATAATGGCTATGATAGGGAGAGTAAGGCAGAGATTGGAGCAGACGGTTAATCTTCTTCTTCCAGAAGAGGAAGCTATGGTGCTGACGAATCTCATAATCGGGAGAACAAGTTATCCACCTCCTAAAGAGATTTTAGATGCTTTCAGGAGAACCGGGACCATACACATACTTGTAGTATCAGGCACACAAGTTTCTTTGCTACTTGCCGTAATATGGTTTCTCTTAAAGGTCTTGCGTTTAAGGGTTAAAAGAGGTTCTTTGGCTATATTTTTTGTAGATAGGGAAATTAGAAGGAAAATGGGGGTTAATTACAAGGACGCATTCATCTCTTTTCTTCTTTCGCTTAATTTTCTCTTTTTCTTTTCCGCCTTGATTTTATTTTATGTCTATATGACTGGGGGAGAGTTGCCGATAAAAAGGGCAGCGGTGATGGGTATATTGGGATTGATAGCAGTTATGTTGGCAAGGGAAACCGATGTTTTCAATATATTTTCCATTACCGTATTAGTTCTACTTATGAGCTATCCACCAGCCCTTTACACTATGAGTTTTCAGCTTTCCTTCCTTGCTGTTTGGGGACTGATGGTTATATTACCCATTGCGCGTTCTTTATTCCCTTCTCCAGGTTCATCGTTAGCTAAGGTTTTTTACTATCCTTTTTTGCTCTCCCTTTCAGCGCAAACGGCTGTCTCTCCTTTATTAATTCACTATTTCAAGATATTAAGCCCAATTTCTTTGATAGCTAACATCTTCGCTGTGCCTCTTTCGTCCATAATACTTGTAAGTGGTTTGTCTCTTCTCCCGCTCGCTTATTTACTGCCATTTTTGGGGCATATAATCGCTTTTTTCTTGAAAATCCAGATTTCCATTTTACTACATTTGGTAAATATGTTTTCCTCGTTTCCCCTTGCCAGTTTCGGCTTTACTCTTCCACCTTTCTTACTTTATTCTCAGCTTTTCCTCTTGGCGCTTGCGGGTGAAATGATTGCGATGCCCAATTCTTGGCTTATGCGGAAGATATTTCTCTTTTCTTGCTCTCTTTTCTCTTTATC
>JACIXQ010000073.1 GCA_014360465.1 bacterium | reverse complement strand
TCTTTTATCGCTTCCTCCCGTGTCTTAAAATAAATCCTATTTCGCTCGCTTATCTTCTTCGCCCAGGGGCAATCTAACCTGTGAAATTTCATTGAAGATTTGTTCCCCACATATTGCCAATTCCCCTTCTCAAGTGGCGGAGTTGAAAGCAAAGGCTTACAGGTATCACAAGGTTTGTAGCCCTTCTTCGCTATCTCACTCGCTGACATTTCCGCCTTGTCCTTATTTGCTATCTTCTTGAGCAATGGGCAATCGGGGAGATGATAGATTCCCTTGGATTTATCAACTATATATCTTCTCTCCCATAATCCTCTCTCCTTCTCCATTGCTTCTCTTTGTAATTTCAGGAAAAGTTCCTGATATTTGACATTGGGAGGGACGGTCATCACTTGAGCATAACCATCCTCCACCATCTTGGCATTGACAAAAATCTTGTCCACATAAACATAGGCAAGGAGCCTGCCATATTTGTCATATTTTTGCACATCAAATTCAAGCCTAACCTTCTTGCCTTTTATCAATTTCTCAAGATGCTCCTTCGCTTCTTTACCATACGGCTCCTCGCCGAGGACTGGATGGTGAAGCTCGGGGGCGTTTATCCCGATTAGTCTCACATGCTGTCCAGATTTAAGGACGAATGTATCTCCATCAATAACCCTCGCCACATCACCCTGAAGGCTTTTCTGGATAGCCAAAAGCCCCACCACAAGAAGCAAGGCAATTAAGGCAAAAATTACTCGTCTACTCGTTCTCATTTTTTTCACCTTCCTTTACCTTCTTATTGGCCCCAAGCCAATATCTTCCAAGAACTCCTTCCAATCTTCTTTCTTCCACCTAAGCTCGTTGATTTTTATCAAATACCGCTTTTCTCTTACGCTGCCAAGATATTGTAGCTTGTCCCCTTCTTTTACTAATAAATCCTTTGAAGTTTTAAAATATCCGCAAAGAAAACCCTTTAAATATGTCCGTATTTCTCCACATTTATAGCTGGAGATTCGCTTTCTCATTTCTTCAATATAATTCTTAAAAACCCCATCTACCGACGGGATGCCAGCTTCCACGAATTCTATAAGCCTAGAAAATCCACAAACTTCTATGAAAAATTGAAGCAAGAGGGGTTGTGGAACAGAACATTTGACCATAATTCCATAATCATAGTTTTCATCAGCTTCCGCCCAAACACCTGCTAAAGCAGGCGAGGTTTTTATGCTTACCAGCTTATTAGCATTGACTATATCATTTTTATGCTTCTCAATATCACGGGATATATCCCAATCCAATTCTAGCCTAACTTCAGGGAAATTTCCTTCAATGAACTTTTTTACAACTATTTCACCAAATTTTCCCACAAATTGGTCTATCACTATTTCTTCAAAGGTCCTCCTTTTCTCCCTGAACCCTTTTGCTGTGACCGTTGCCCGCGTCTCGCCCGTGAACATTCTATATGTTATCTCTATTGAAAAAATAAGCAACCTAAGTACATCTTCATCGGATAAGCACAGAAAATAGGTATTGGGTAATAATTTATTGGTAACCCAACACCATAAATTCTCCTTGTTTACATACTTTCTCTTCCCCTCTTGTTTTATTACCTCAAAATCATTACATCTTAAAGCACTTAAAATCAAATCACCAATTTCCTCTTCTTCAAAAGTGATAGAAAACGATTCCTTTATCCTACTTTTAAAGTCGCGAATTAAACTTTTAAAATTTTCTTTAAATTTTGAAGGTGATTTTAGGTAACCTTCATTGATAGTCAGCATTTTCTTATCATTCCCTTTTTAATACCACCAGATGTTCGGTTTTGATTCTACTATCTTCCACACCAGAAGCAGGATTGATACTTGTTTCAAACATCACTCGTCCTACAATTCTATCTATATAAGTCACTTCGTGTGTCCATCCGAACGACTTAAGATGCTCTACAACAATCTCATCTATTGGTATTGACACATTTCTTATCTTCGCTGGACCCAGGAAAATACACATATATTCCCTTACCTTCTCTCCCAAGCGAGCAAAAACGCCTAATATAGCATAAAAATATCTATCATATAAAACCCTTAAATGCTTTTCCTTAATCTGTTCCCTGTATTTGTAGAATTTTTCCGAATGAACCTTTATTTCTGCGACATCTCTATAGGGTAATTCTTTTTTGGTCAATTCTTTAATGTAATCTTCTCCATATCCTAGCCAAAATAACTCCAATTTTGTTGATCTTATATACTCCTGAGCTTGTAAGTAAGGAGGTGAAGTGATGAGCAAGTCAACTTCTTGTGTCAAATTTTCCTCCAAAGAATCAACGCCAGCTCTTATGTGGTATTTGACATCCCTTGGTTTCAATACCTTGTATTCGCCAATTTTTCTTAATAATCTCCATATCTCCTTTTCCAACATATCGTAGAACTTCCCCTCCCAATCACTTTTCAAAAGCTCCTCAATTTTCCTTTTCGCATATTTTGACTTATAGAGCTTATGAACCTTCTCATCACCCCAAGAGAAATATCTCGTCACATTAATAAGCGGAATCACGAGCAAAGAGCGTCTCTCATCTTTGAGTGAGTGAAAAAATCCCCAAGCTTTTGAGAGTAAGGGCAAAAATTCTTGAGGAAACCAATAATTGAGATTAGACCATCTGGGATAAAACTCGTTCTTGGAGTTCCTAATATCCTTTATTAGAACATCAATATCCACTTTTGGCATTTTCATAATCGCCACCTCGTGAATGACTTCTAAAAGAGGATTCAAATCCCACATCTCGTATTCATTACCGTAGACTCTCGCGACAATACCGACCGTTCCATAGCCTGCGAACGGGTCAAACACCCTCATCCCGGGCTTGGTATATTTTTTGAGAACATAAGCAATTACCTGAGGAATGAATTTTGCAGGATATTTGTAAATTGAAAATGTCCCATAGGTTGTGGATGGAATTTCGGGGATTGCATGGCGAAAAAGAAGGTCAACCCTCTTAGAGAAACAGGACTCTTTGAGTCCTTCCTCCTCGCTCAATAATTCACCTTGTATATATTCTTCTCTGGGCCACATATCGTTTCCTAATTAATTATGTTATTCCTTCCGTAAATGAGCAATCATTTTATCCATACACTTTTTCATATCCCTTCTTCCATGCACTAAAGCTACCACCTCTCTTGTAGGCATAAAGCAAAACATCCCCCATCCTTTCATCTCCCTGAGCCAGCCACCACTGGATAATACCACTTCTTATGCTCTCAAAGGAAACCCCTATCCCCTTTTTCTTCAATCCACTTTGCAAAACCCTTACCTTTTTTCTCAAAACTTCCTCCTTTTCCATCGGATAGGAAGCAAGAGGCGTTCCCGGCTTGGGAACGAAAGGAGCAACAGAAAGATGCAAAGGAAGGATTTTCGCCATCCTTTCTGCCAATTCTACTATTGCCTGAACATCATCCATTCCCTCCCCAGGCAACCCAATCATAAAATAAAGACGTGCCCGCTTAAAACCGACCCTTTTTGCCTTCTCCAAAGCTTCTCGTAATACCTCTTCATCTATCCACTTCCTTATTAACTTGCGAAGGGGAGGAGTAGCAACCTCGGGCGCAAGGGTCACCGTCATTTCGCCACTTTTGGCGAGATATTGGAGAAACTCTTCCTCAAGGGCATCCGCACGAAGAGAAGCAGCAGAAAAAGGAATACCCTCCTGATAAAGGGCTTTGCCTATTTCTCTCAAAGCCGAGTGGTCACTCGTTGCTGCGCCTACCAGCCCCACTTTCCTCGCTACCCCTTTCCACTTCAGAGCTTGTTCCAAAATTTTTTCAACCGACCTTTCCCTGTAGGGAGAAAAAAATGCTGGAATGACGCAAAAAGCGCATCCTCTATTACAACCCCGCGATATCTCCACAAAGGCGGTGGAAGGAAACTCGCTCAAAGGTGAGATGAACTGGGATGAACCATCGTAAACATTGAGGTCTCTCAACCATCTTCTCTTATATCCCTTACAAAGATAAGGAACATAGATTCCATCTATATCCTTCAATAGTTCAATGGTCTCCCTTTTCCCCTTCCCCTCCTTCAGCGCATTCACTATTTCCCTGACAAGCTCCTCACCATCACCTATGGCGATTGCATCGGCGAATTTAGAAAGGGGATGTGGATTGATAGTGGGATAGGCACCTCCGATAAGGACTATTGGATGTTGTTCTCCCCTTTCCTCTCTTAAAAGGGGGATTCCACTCATTTCCAGAATCTTTAAAAATTTTAGACAATCCAACTCATAGGATAGGGTGAAAGCGAGGATATGAAATTCGCTCGGCTGTCTGTCCCCTTCAAGGGAACGCACTTCTTCTTCCTTGAAAAAATATCTTTCACAGGAAACATCATCCAGCCTATTCCACTCCCGATAAAGGATGTGCATAGCAAGGCTTGTAGAACCAGCTGGATACGAGAGGGGAGAAATGAGAAGGATACGCCACTTTCCTGTTTTATAAATGGTCCCCTTCTCCTTCTCCAAAAGTTCTCTTCTCGCCCTAATAAGATACCTCTCCATAATCAATTTGAAATTATATTACAATCCTCCTTATCCTTGAATGTCTTTTAGTCAGATATAAACTGGAAATATTGAGTTTGCTAAAAAATTCCATATACCAAGTCAAGTAGCTTAAGCCTTATTTTATCTCGGATTTTTTAAGCTATTTCATCCATCTATTTGTCTTTCCTCATCGGATATCAATTTCCATAATTTAAAAATATGAGCATAACAGAAAAACGATGGCACATTCTTTTCGCATTGCTCCTCGGTGTGATAATGGGTCCGATAGATGTGAGCATAGTGAACATCAATCTACCAGTTATAGCTGATTATTTTTCCCTTCATCCCTCGCAAGTTGTCTGGGTTTCCATCTCATATCTTTTTATGTTGAGCACGCTCCTTCTACCTTTCGGAAAAGCTGGGGATATAATCGGGTTCAAAAAACTTTATCTTAGGGGACTACTTATTTTTATTTTTATGTCCCTTACCTGCGGTTTGTCCCTCAATTTCACGATGCTCGTCATATCAAGAGGTTTGCAAGCATTAGGAGCAGGCATTACGATGGCTCTTGCCCCGGCGATTATAACAGCCGTCTTCCCCAGCGAAGAAAGGGGAAGAGCACTCGGACTCCATGCATTAGCCGTGGCTCTTGGATTGGCTATCGGTCCAAGCTTGGGAGGGTTCCTGAGCGACAATTTCGGCTGGCGCTCAATCTTTCTAATAAACATACCAATAGGGGTTTCAGCGTATTATTTTTGCTCTAAACTTCTACCCGAGTTTGAAGGGAGGAAAGAACAGCCTGACTATGTAGGGACAATTCTCATATTCTTCTCCCTTCTCTCGCTTCTCCTTTTCATCAGCAATATCGGCAAAACGAGTCTGAACTTGCCTCTTTTACTGCTTATTTTACTAAGCATCTCCTTTTTTGCTCTGTTCATTCGGTATGAAAAAATCATTCCCCACCCTCTAATTGACCTGACACTTTTTAAAAATCCCATCTTCTCGTTAGGGTTATCCTGTAGTTTCTTGAACTATATTACCCAATATATCATTATTTTCTCCATCCCCTTTTATCTTCAGAAGGTCCTATTCTACCCAGCCAGCAAAGCAGGACTCATTATGACCACTATTCCTTTAACAATTTTACTCGTTGCTCCTTTCTCCGGGTGGATTTCGGATAAGATAGGTCATAAAATTCCCGCCCTCACTGGTTTGGTCCTTTGCACAATTTCTACCATAGCATTGGCAATGCTTACTCCCATAGCAAAAGAATGGCAAATCATCTGGCGCCTTGCCCTCTACGGGTTAGGTACAGGGGTCTTTCAATCGCCAAATAACAGCGCAATTATGGGTTCAGCAGATAGGTCAAAACTCGGGATTGCAGGAGCTATTTTAGCAACAATAAGAAATTTAGGAATGGTTCTGGGTTTAAACATAGCCAGCACAATCCTTTCCTGGCTACAGAATTTTTACTCTTCTCGTGGTTTTTCAAATGCTCTATATTTTTCTCTTAGGGGCGATTTTATCGCAGGTATTCTTTTTTCTTTCTTTTCCGTTCTTCTCGCTATGGGCAATTTTCTCGTTAAACAGGATGAAACATCTTGACCCAATAAACTTTTTAAGTAAAAATTAATATTGTATGCTCGCACCGAGAATATTGAAGAAGCTTGAAGAAATCCTTGGCAAAGAGAGAATCATAGAAGATTGGGAGGGAAGGCTAACCTATTCTTATGATGCCCAGGTTGAAGAGGCAGTGCCTGCAGCAGTCGTTTTCCCCCAAAGCGATGAGGAAATCGCCCAGATAATGAAGCTTGCCTACGAGGAGGAATTCTATGTGGTTCCCCGAGGCGCCGGAACGGGTTTGAGTGGGGGTAGCGTTCCACTTAATAATGCCATTGTGATGAGTTTTGAGAAGATGAATAAAATTCTTGAAATAAATGGGGAGGACCTTTATGCTGTTGCCCAGCCGGGGGTGATAACCCTTGATTTCCAGAATGAGGTAGAGAAAAAGGGACTTTTTTACCCACCCGATCCAGCGAGTGCTAAAGCTTCCACTCTCGGAGGCAATATAGCGGAGAATGCGGGTGGTCTCAGAGGATTCAAATATGGGGTAACACGGGATTATGTGCTTTCCCTAAAAGCAATTTCTCCCCAAGGCGAACAGTTGAAGCTGGGCGCCAAAACAATTAAATCGGTCTCAGGTTATGACCTTGTGGGGCTCTTCTGTGGATCGGAAGGCACACTTGGAATTGTCTATGAGTCAACCTTAAAGCTTCTGCCTCTTCCCGAAGCCTGGTCAGCTATGCTCCTTGTCTTTTCTACTTTGGATGAAGCGGCAAGCGCTGTCTCCCAAATAATAGCTCAAGGCATAGTTCCCTCCTCTTTGGAGCTTATGGATAACTTCACCATAAAGGCCGTTGAGGATTACAAACATCTTGGGCTTCCCCGGGATGCAGGAGCAATCGTTATTCTGGAAGTGGACGGGTACAAAGAGAGCGTGGAGAGGGAGATGGCAAAGATAGAAGCTCTCCTTACCAAGATGAAGCCTAAAGAAGTGAAGAAGGCAAAGGACCAAAAGGAAAGGGACGATGTTTGGGCAGGGAGACGCTCCGCTTTAGCTGCCCTTGCCCGTATAAGCCCCACGACTCTTCTTGAAGATGTGACCGTCCCTCGCTCACGCCTTTCCCAGATGGTGCATGTGATAGAAGATATAGCAAAAAGATACAATCTACGAATTGGGACATTTGGGCACGCTGGTGATGGTAACCTGCATCCTACCTTCCTTACCGATTGGAGGAACAAAGATGAATGGGAAAGGGTGCAAATGGCTATAGAAGAACTTTTCACCTCTGCAGTTGAATTAGGGGGCACTTTATCGGGAGAACATGGGATAGGTCTGGCGAAAGCCCCCTTCCTCCCAAGGGAATACAATGAAGCCACAATTGAGGCTATGAAATCTATAAAAAGAGCATTGGATCCGAAGGGGCTTCTGAACCCTGGCAAAATCTTCATAGATTAACAGAAAGGAGGTCCTAAATTATGCCTGCTGATGTTTATTTTGCAGATGTAAGAAACCAGTATGACAAACACGGTTTCCCTACGATGAGCAATCCTCAAAGAGTACAAAAACTATTTGAAGCAGCTGACCTCGGTTCCTGCATCAGCGAGGGCGATATGGTTGCAATAAAGATTCCTTTCGGAGGATTAACTCGTCAATACGGCATCAACCCATTCATAGTGAGCGTAGTTGTTGAAGAAGTTAAGAAGCGCGGAGGAATCCCCTTCATCACCGAAACATACGCTTGGCACTTCTCAATGTCCTGGGGAGCAGGAGCTCCCAGCGGTCTGATGAATATAGCGAAAAAGGGATATACCCAGCTCCTTGGTGCTCCTCTCATTTTCGCCGATGGAATAAAAGGGGTTCACAGAGAGGTAGTCCCTGTAGATGGTTTAATCCTTAAGGAAGTTGATGTAGCTGGGGAAATTTATCAAGCGGATGCGATGATTGTGATAAGCCACCTCACAGGACATCCTATGAGCGGATATGCTGCTACATTGAAGAACATAGGTATGGGCTGTTCAGCACGAAGAGGGAAAGCGATGATTCACGCTGGCGCTGAAACGAAGGTCGTCTGGAACAAAGAGAAGTGCATATTCTGTCTTAGGTGCACGAGGGTATGCGCCAGCAAAGCTATTTCCTATGAAAACAACGAGATACGCATAGATAGGGACCTTTGTATAGGTTGTGGCGATTGCACCTTCTTCTGCCCTACCGGGGCACTTCGTATGGAGGTTATTCATCGCCATCCTGAAGAATTAGCGAAGCTTTACAAAGGTCAATTATGTTCGCCTGCCACGGAGATCCAGCAGATAAAGCTTGCCGATGCCGTTAAAGCAATTCTTTCCACCTTCAAAGAGGGTAAGGTAGGCTTCATTAACGATGTGACAAATGTAACATATGAATGCGATTGCTCTCCTAACGCCACAGTGCCAATAATCTGCGATGTGGGCTTCCTTGCCTCTAAGGACCCGGTCGCCATTGATAAGGCAGCAATAGACCTTGCCATCCAATCTCCAGGCTATCCCGTTGGTCTTGCTTCGCTACTTGAAGATGCATCACCCGGCGTGGATAAGGCGGGATCCCTCTATAAGAAATTATTGCCCAATGATATTTACCGAGAAGATTTCTGGAGAATCCATCTGGAAGCAGCGGAAAAGCTGGGTCTGGGCACCCTTGAATACAATCTCAAACAAGTTGTCTAAAAACCAAAAAAGAAAAAAGCTTGTTTAAATTTTAAAAAGATTTAGAATTATGATAAATACTTTTAACGGAGGGGTCTAAAATGACCAGAAGACTTTTGATTTTTACTTTGTCCATATTAGTAATTTTAGGGACAGCCCTGTCCCAGGAGCTAATCATCTTCAACGGTCAACCTTTGAGCGAACTGAATTTGAAAGCTGGTGGATGGGGCAGTGGAACCCTCGCTGAGTCAAAGGATATGGTTTATCGCGGCACCTTTTCCTTGAAGCTTATATCTATGAATTATTACGAAGGCGGAAGACTGGATTTTCTTACCCCTCTTGACCTCAGCTCTTATTTAAAGAATCCTTATGCCTTCCTTCGCTTCCGTATAATTACCGCTACCCCTCCTGTAGCCACTTTCCCTGGTGCAGGAGGCTTTGCTCCCGGTGGGATGGCAGGTATGCCTGGTGGATTTCCCGGAATGGGAGGCGTAGCGCCAGGAATGCCCGGTGGTGGTTTGATAACGCCAGGAGGAGCTCCTGGCATGCCGGGTGGAGGTGCACCAGGTATGCCTAGTTGGACAGGGGCTGTAACCACATACCAACTTAAAAGCTTCCGAATTGTCCTCTTTTGCGAAGATGGACTTCTGGTCTCCGAGAATTTCCCCTTCGAGCTCCAAACAGTAATGGGTGAAAGATGGTATTCGATCGCCATTCCCTTCAACACATTTAGAGGAAAAGGCAACGGAATCGTTAAAAGAATGCTCATCTGCACCAATTCACCCCAAACGGTTTACATCGGACAAATAAGCGTTGTCGTAGATAACACCCCAATCACCGTAACCGTTCCCACTAAAAGTATGACAGCCCGGGTGAACACGCTAATTCGCTTTTTCGCTGTCGGTAAAGCTGGACTTTCAAGCCTGAGATACACATGGGATTTTGATGATAGCAATGGAATTCAAGAGGAATCTATAGGTCAAGTAGTTTTCCACAGTTTCTCCAAACCTGGCACTTACAATGTAACCGTTACCGTTAGCGACCTTGCTGGAGTTAAGAAACCAGCGCAGGAAAAGATTAAAGTAGAGGTATTGATGTAAAAGGATTTGAATGTTAAAATTATCTTGTAGAGGTGTGAAAGAATATGTCAGGGCACTCTAAATGGCATAACATCAGAGTTAAGAAGATGAAAATGGACCAAGTTAGAGGGAGGCTTTTCTCCAAGCTCTCCCGAGAAATTATGGTAGCTGCCCGACTGGGCGGTATAGACCCCGAGGTCAATCCTCGCCTTCGCCTGGCAATATCCAAGGCAAAGGAAGCAGGTATGCCCAGTGAGAACATAGAACGCCTACTTAAGAGAGCGTCGGGCGAAGCCGAAGATGTACACTATGAAGAGGTGATTTATGAGGGTTACGGTCCAGCGGGTGTAGCCCTTATGATGGAGGTCCTAACGGATAATAAAAATAGGGCAGCCCAGGAAATAAGGGCGATACTCTCAAGAAACGGTGGCACATTAGCTGAAGCAGGAAGTTGCTCCTGGCTTTTTGAAAGGAAAGGGCTCCTCCTCGTTCCCAAGGAAAACGCTGAAGAAGACCAAGTTTTAGCAGTAGCTATAGAAGCAGGAGCAGAAGATGTTAAAGTGGACGATCCGGAAAATTACGAGGTGATAACCGCCCCGGAGGATTTGGAGGATGTAAAGAAGGCTTTTGAACAGGCTGGTATAAAAATTGCCTCAGCGGACTTAACGATGATCCCTAAAACTACCGTCCGAGTTGAGGGAAAAGATGCCATAGCTGTCCTCAAGCTTATGGAACTTTTGGAAGAACAGGACGATGTCCAGAGAGTCTACGCGAACTTTGACATTCCCGACGAGATAATGAGCGCAGCAAGCCAGTAACCGCTGAGGTAAAATATCACGAATCACCCTATATTTATGGGTAAAAGAGAGAGAATTCTTGGACATCATATATAACCTCAAACTTGATGGGGTATGGAAATTATTAACAGACCCAAGTAACAGGGGAAAGGAAGAAGGCTGGTTTAAGGCTATCCCCAAAGAAGCGAAGGATGCCCCGGTTCCTGGGATAATTCAACAGGTCTTCCCCGATTATCACGGCGTTGCCTGGTATTGGCGTTACTTCACCCCTCTAATCGGCAATATTACTACCAAAAGAGCGATACTTCGTTTCTGGGCGGTGGATTACCTCGCCGATGTGTGGCTGAATGGAATCTATATGGGAGGACACGAAGGTGGCGAAACTCCATTCCAGCTTGATATCACCAATGCTGTCCGCCCTAATCAGCCCAACCTTCTTGCTGTTCGAGTCCTTAACCCCACCTCTCAACCCATAGATGGTATCGTCCTATCCCAAGTTCCTCACAGAAATAAAATTCCTCAGGGGCTAATTCCGGGTTCCTCCTATAACTATGGTGGCATCGTCCAACCCGTTGAGTTCCTGCTCGTCCCATCGGTAAGAATCACCGATGTTTTCCCTCAACCCAACATTCATACAGGTGAGTTAAAGGTAACCTTTACATTGCACAACGACCTCGATTCCACCGTTGAAGGAAACATCATTCTATCGCTATCTCCCAATAAGGAACCCGATATTGTCCTCGCTTCAGATTCGTTAGATTCCCAATTCTCCCCAGGAGATAACTTATTTGAAACTTCTCTTTTTGTCACTAATCCCCACTTATGGTCTTTGGATGACCCATTCCTTTACCGCTTAAGGGTGGATTTACGAGCATCCTCAGGGGAGATGAAGTTCAATCATAGCTACTCTGTAAGAACAGGGTATCGGGAGTTAAGGGTCGAAAATGGTTACTTCCACCTAAATGGAAAACGCCTCTTCATCCGCTCAACCCATACAGGAAACCAATTCCCTATCGGACATTGCGTTCCTCCCAATCAGGATTTAATTAGGAGAGACCTACTCTATGCCAAAGCCCTTGGTTTCAATATGGTCCGTTTCATTGCTGGTATGGCGCTACCCCAACAGTTAGATTTTTGCGACGAGATCGGGCTGATGGTTTACGAGGAGAATATGGCAAGTTGGTGTTTGGAAGACTCTCCCAAGATGAAGGAACGATACAATAATTCATTAAAAGAGATGATCCTTAGGGATAGAAACCATCCAAGCGTTGTGATTTGGGGCTTGTTGAACGAGACGCCCGACGGACCGGTCTTCCGCAATGCGGTTGAAGCTCTTTCCCTTGTCCGGTCCCTTGATAACACTCGGCTTGTTCTTCTAAATAGCGGTCGATGGGACCGTCAACTAAACATCGGCTCCCTCAGCAATCCTGGTAGCAAGGTATGGGAATACCATTGGGGGATTGAAACACCGGAAGCGAATGAAGCCCCTCCCTTATCCCTCCCCTATGGTGGCTATATCTCCGGAGCAGGAGACGCTCATATTTATCCACCCGTGCCCCAGACAAAGGAAATAAACGATTTTTTCCGCAGATTGGGCTCCGACAGCAAACCAGTCTTCATCTCAGAATATGGAATAGGTAGCCTTTTCAATGCAATAAGAGAATTACGTTTCTTTGAACAATCGGGTATAAGCCTTGATGTACCCGATGCTTCTCTGATTCGTTCTATGGCAGAAAGATTTCAAGAAGACTGGCGAAGATGGGGCTTTGAAGGAACTTATTCCTTTCCTGAGGATATGTTGAGGGAGAGCCAAAGACTTCACTGTAAGCAAAGGACACTTGGCTTCAACCTCATTCGCTCAAATCCCAAGATTTGTGGATACAGTATGACAGGTATGCTTGACCATGGAATCATAGGTGAAGGACTCTGGACCCTCTGGCGTGAACTCAAACCAGGAATAGCCGACACGCTTCTGGACGGCTTTGCCCCTATTCGCTGGTGCCTCTTCGTTGAGCCTGCTCACACCTATTCAAAACATCCCTTGAAACTTGAGGCTGTCCTCGCAAATGAGGATGTCCTTCAACCTGGAAATTATAATGCTACTTTTCGTATCATCGGTCCAAATGGCATAGTCTGGGAGAAGAAACTTGATTTTTCTATTCCTCAACCGCCTGATGACCACGAACCTCCTTTAGCAATTCCCCTTCTGGAGGAAGAGATATCCATTGATGGACCAACTGGAAAATACATCTTCTCCGCCAATCTTGAAAAAGGTGGAGCACCAACTGGCGGAAGGATTGAATTCTTCCTTACCAACCCGATGGATTTCCCTAAACTTGACTGTTCAGTTATTCTTCTCGGTATAGACGAGGTAGTAAAATCCTGGTTGATTGCTAATGGGGTCTGCTGTAAAGAATTTACTTACCAAAAGCTAGCCAGTAAGGAGATAATCCTTGTCGGTAACTTGGATGTAGATGAAATCATTTGGAATAAACTGATGAAGAAGATTGAGGAAGGAAGCATAGCTATTTTCCTCAATCCAACCGTTTTCCGTAAAGGAGATGATTCCCTCTACTGGCTACCCCTAAAGAAAAAGGGACGATGCTACGCATTTTATGACTGGCTCTATCACAAGGAATGTATCGCCAAACAGCATCCTATATTTTCTAATCTACCTACTGGAATAATGGATTGGGATTATTATGGTCCACTAATACCCGCCCTCATATTTGAGGAGCTGGAAGACCCGGAGGAGGTAATCGCTGCCGCTTTTGCCATTTCTTATCCCCTTCCCGGGGGTTATACCTCCGGGTTATTGCTTGCTTCCTACAGGTATGGAAAGGGAAGGTTCATAATAAATTCCCTACCAATCCTTGAAAATATAAGCATCCACCCTGCTGCCGACCGCCTACTTTTGAATTTAATTCAAACAGCCAAAGCCTGGCTTTGAATTTTTTAGCTGATAAATTTCAACGCAAAGTCAGGTCACTCTTACATTCTCACTTTGAACATCTAACTTAACCGGCAATCTGTTTCACCTTAACAATCTATCTCAACTTTTGTAAACCTCTTCCATCTAATACAT
>JACIXQ010000072.1 GCA_014360465.1 bacterium | reverse complement strand
CCGGAGACTTCGGGAAATTTTTTTATTGGAACGGTTTTGAGCTCAAATTCTCCCCTTTCCTCCGCTATTCGCAAAGCGGTCTTACCTATCTTTTTCTCCACCTCGTCTGAGGAAGGGTTGCTCTCTTTAGCCCTCTTGTAGAAGGAAAGCGCTTCCTCTAACTCTCCTAATGTTAGCTTTATATCCCCCATCAACTCAAGAGCCACCGGGTCGTTGGGATACTTAGCAAGGACTTGCTCGCAGGTGGAAAAGGCCTTCTTCAGCTCGCCTCTCTTAAAATAAAGAAGGGAAAAACGGAGCAATCTTTCCTTTTCTTCTTCAATCACACCAGATCCCCTCTAAATCATAATATTTGCGTGCCTCGGGAGAAAATATATGAACAATGACATCCCCACAATCTATCAACGACCATTTAAGAGTCCCTATACCTTCAACCGCTAAAGGAGATAGACCGCTTTTCTCCAGCCTCTCTTCAACCGCTTCTATCAGCGCCTTCGCATGCGTATCTGAAGTTGCTGAACAGATTACAAAATAATCAGCAATAACGGTCCTATCCTTCGTCTCAATAACCACCACATCATCAGCCTTCTTTTTTTCCAAAACCTTCGCAAGCAAATTTGCCTTAGTTTTTGGACTTGTTCTCCTTATTCTTTTTTGCTCCTGCAGTTAGCTCCCTCCTTTCTATTTGATTTTTAACTTTTAATTTTAATTGTAGCGAAAAGCTTTCAAGGAGTGAAGTCCCTTCCTAAAATTATGGTAAAATCGCTCTTCGCAGGACTATTATCTTCTTTTATTTCTCCGCAACCAAGTGTCTTCATAATAATTTTAGCCGATTCGTCCATTCCCTTTGTATGAGCTACTATAGATGTTTTGTTATGGTCAAACGCATCAGCGTTGCCTACATAAACCACTTCAAACCCCAATTCTGAAAGCTTTTCCGCCGCCTTGGATGCCACACCTGGCAAACCGCAACCGTTCAAAACCTCAACCGTGGGACCATGTTCAGTTTGAGCAAAGTTGGTTAGCCTTTGAACGATGAATTGCAAACTATCGGTATCAGGTATGTAGTAACTAACCCCGTTTATCGTCTTAGGACTGCCTGGCAAAACATCCGTCTCAACAACTGGCAAATTATCCTTGAATTTGTGGGCAAGAAAGACCAAATCTCCAAGCGTAAAGTTCGTTTCCACATTGCGATAGATTTCCCTCAACAATGAGGGAAGATGGGGAAGAACAGCAGGAGAATAGACCTTCTGCAAAAGGGCAAGGAGAAATCTCTGTTGCCTCTTTATCCTTGCCAAATCGCCAAGTGCCTCATGGCGGAACCGAACGAAGCACATAGCCTGATAGCCATTCAGATGCTGATAGCCTTTTTTAAGGTTTATATAAAGCTTCTGTGTCTTGTCTACATAATGCATATCCCTATCAACATAAATATCTATCCCACCAAGTAAATCAACTATCTTCTGAAATCCCTCAACATTAACTTTCACATAATATTGGATGGGGATACCAAGGAGATTGCTGAGCACCTGCTTACTCGCTTCTATGCCGTTTATCACAATTGCTGCATTTATCTTGTCCTCCCTACCCTCATCCGGGATGAAAACCCTTGTATCCCTGGGTATGGAAAGCAAAAACCCTCTTCCCTGTGCTATGTCCAAAGAACCAAGAATGATTGTATCGCTTCTCCCTACACCATTTGGCATTCCTATCCCTTGATCTAAGCCAACCAGCAAAAAGGTGATACGCCCATCCGGGGGAAAAGATGTCCTCACGAGAGGAAGCGGTCTATTGCTTTTACCCAAATAATATCCAGCGAAGAAACTACTTGGAATGAGAAAGAGAAGCAAAATTCCAAGGAATAACAGACGCCTCAATTCCACTATCCTCCAGAATAAAGATTATGCTTGTAGATGTAGTTCTCAACTGTCTCCAGCACGAGATACTTTATCGGTTTGCCCTCCCTGACACGTCTCCTTATTTCTGTTGAGGAGATGTTTATTTCCGTTATCTTCAAAAATTGGACATCGTTGGCAACGCCGCTGAGTTTCTCCTTCACCTTCTCTATATCGTATCCCGGGCGTGTCACAGCGATGAATTTGCACAATTTAAGTATCTCTTCCCCTTGTTTCCAGCTGAGTATCTCGGCTATAGCATCGGCACCCGTTATAAAATAAATTTCCGCTTCAGGATAAAGTTTCTTGAACTCTTTAACCGTATCAATCGCATAAGAGGGTCCACCTCTCTCTATCTCTACCCGAGAAACTTCAAAATGAGGATTCGTATAGATGGAAAGGAGCACCATAGCATAGCGGTGCTCTGGATGGCTTACCTTGACATCGGGCTTATGAGGAGGCTGATAGTTGGGGACGAATATGACCTTATCTAACCCAAAAACAGCTCTTGCCTCCTCAGCGGCGACGAGATGTCCAATATGAATTGGGTCAAAAGTTCCGCCCATAATACCTATCTTCATATCGTATTTAATTATTTTCAACTTTCCATACATCGTCAACACCAGATCCGAAACAAACTAACTGTTTTTTAAATTGTGGAAAACATTAAAACTGTAACAAGACGTATAGAGGTAGACGAGGTGTACATTTACAAACATTACTAAGAGCTTCTGTGCAAAAGCATTTTCATCTAATGCGGAGTACAGTTTCACATCTCAAATAAGAAAGTGATTATACCCTACTACCAACAAAATTATTAAAATAGAGGGAAAAATTATTGACGAAAAATCGGCCACCTGTTATGATAATAATTGATAAATATGCAAAACCCCTTCATCTATGCCCACAATTGGCAGTGGCAATGGATGAAGGGGGCGTATCCGATGGCTGAGTAAAAATAAAAACCAGCCACGGGTATGCCCCCTAACAGGGCATTACCCGTGGCTGGTTTGCGGGTAATCCTTCCATCGCCATCACCTCCCTCAAATAAGCCACGGGTAAAAGCCCAATGCCCGTGGCTTATTTCTTTAAGGAGGTGTATCAATATGAAACCAACAAAAGAAGAGTTCAAACATCTGGCGAGGGATTACCCACTGGTCCCCGTGTGGGAAACTTTCCTCTTTGATGTGGAAACACCTATCTCACTGTTCCGAAGGATCGGGGAAAAAGAAAAATATGCTTTTCTTTTGGAGAGTGCGGAAAGAGGGGAAATCCTCGGCAGATATTCCTTCATCGGGTACAAACCCTCTTCCATCATCGTTAGTAAGGAGGACGAAGACCCGATACCACTTCTCCGCAAGCTGATACTCACGAGGAAAGCACCAACGATAGATGAACTTCCACCCTTCACAGGAGGCGCAGTGGGTTATATCAGCTACGATGCTGTCAGGCTATGGGAAAAACTTCCTTCACTTCAAAAAGATGACCTCAACCTCCCCATCTCCACTATGATGATTTTCCCAACCATCCTTATAATGGACCATCTCAAAAGGGAATTAACCATCGTCCATATGGCGGAAGTTGGCTCAGACCCCGAGGAATCGTTTGAGAAAGGAAAAAAGATAGTCCAGAAAGTTAAAAACATCATTCAACAACCAAATAACAATAATTCATATAGCAACGAGGTGAAAATGAAAACTTTCCCTAATGAGCTTCAAACCACTATGAGCGATGAGGAGTTCATCAGGGCTGTGGAAAAAGCCAAAGAGTACATCTATAAAGGAGATATTTTCCAGGTTGTTCTCTCCAGAAGGTTTTCAAAGAGATTTGAAGGAAATCCATTTGATGTTTACCGCATACTTCACAGCATAAACCCCTCGCCCTATATGTTTTACCTCAAGATGGGAGACCTTGCGATGGTAGGTTCTTCGCCCGAGATTATGGTTAGAGTTCATAACGGAGTAGTCTTTCAACGTCCCATAGCAGGAACGAGACCAAGGGGCAAAACCGTAGAAGAGGATAAAGAGCTTGAGAACGACCTCCTCAATGACGAGAAAGAAAGGGCTGAACATTTGATGCTCGTAGACCTTGCAAGAAACGATGTGGGAAAAGTCTGCGAGTATGGAAGTGTTCAAGTGTCAAAGTTTATGGTGATTGAGAGATACTCCCATGTGATGCATATCGTTTCCTATGTAGAGGGAAGGCTAAGGAAAGATAAGGACGCTTTGGACGCCCTCCAAGCTTCTTTCCCAGCTGGTACCGTATCAGGAGCTCCTAAGGTCAGGGCTATGGAAATTATAGAGGAATTAGAACCTGTTAAAAGGGGACCATATGCAGGAGTAGTCGGTTATGTAGGTTTCAACGGGAACCTCGACACCTGCATAACGATAAGGACAGCCCTTTTCTATAAGGAAAATGTTTATATACAGGCGGGAGCAGGAATAGTCGCTGATTCTTCACCGAACCGGGAACTCTTAGAGATTGAGAACAAAGCTAAAGCACTTCTCACTGCAATAGAAAGATACAAGGAGGGATATCTATGAAAATATTAATGATAGATAACTACGATTCCTTCGTTTACAATCTCGTCCAATACATCGGGGAATTGGGAGAAGAATTAGTCGTTTACCGCAATGACCAAATCTCCCTGGAGGAAATTGAAAGGCTTTCCCCTTCTGCAATCGTGATATCTCCCGGACCAGGCAGACCAGAAGAAGCTGGTATCTGTGTCGCCCTCATCAGGAAATTCGCCGGGAAGATACCGATATTGGGTGTCTGTCTGGGGCATCAGGCAATCGGCTATGCATTTGGAGGAGAAATCGTCAGTGCCAAGAAAATTATGCACGGAAAAGTTTCTCCCATTTATCACTCCGGAAAAAGCGTTTTCAGCGGTTTACCTTCACCATTGATGGGGGCACGCTATCATTCTCTGGCAATAAAAAGGGAAACCCTTCCCTCCTCTCTCGAACTCCTCGCCTGGACGGAAGACGGCGAGGTGATGGCTGTGAAACATATGGATTTCTATATAGTGGGGCTTCAATTCCATCCCGAATCTATCGCCACCCAATATGGAAAGGATATTTTGAGAAATTTCCTTGAAAGGAGGTAAGAAAATGTTTCGCCCGGTTCTGGAAAAAATTCTGGAAAGAAACGATTTGAGTTTTGAGGAAGCTTACAATATTATGACCTACATTATGGAAGGGCAAGCTACTCCTGCCCAAATAGGCGGCTTCCTTATCGGAATGAAGATGAAGGGGGAAAGAATAGAGGAAATAGCAGGTTTTGCCAAAGCTATGAGAGATAAAGCAATCACACTTGAATACACAGACGAATTGATAGATACCTGTGGAACAGGAGGCGATGGATTGGGAACACTAAATATCTCCACCCTTTCTGCCATTGTTGCAGCAGGAGCCGGCGTAAAGGTAGCGAAACATGGCAATCGCTCGGTCTCATCATTATGCGGAAGCGCTGACCTTTTGGAAGCTCTTGGTGTAAAAATAGATATGCCACCTGCTCTTGCAAAACGCGCCTTGGACGAATGTAATTTTGCCTTCCTATTCGCACCACTATATCATCCCGCAATGCGTCACGCCTCTACGCCCAGGAAGGAATTGGGCGTGCGAACCGTCTTCAATATTTTAGGACCGCTGGTCAATCCAGCAAAGGTAAAAAGACAACTCATAGGTGTCTTCTCCCCTTCATTGACAACGATTATAGCCAATGTCCTTCTCCATCTTGGAGTGGAAAGAGCTCTTGTGGTGAGCAGTATGGAAGGGATGGATGAAATATCCCTATCCGCCCCGACCAAGATAAGCGAAGTCAAAGATGGCGAAGTTATTGAGTATATTCTGGAACCGGAAAAACTCGGCTTCAAACGCTACCCGCTTGATGCATTGAAGGTCAGAGATAAAGAGGAAAGCGTCCGTTTAGCGGAGAGAATCCTATCGGATGTTGAGGAAGGTCCGGTTATGGATGCTGTGCTTCTGAACTCCTCCGCTGCACTTTTAACTGCTGGAGTAGTTAAGGATTTGCTGGAGGGAAAAGAACTGGCAAGATTTTCCCTTCGCTCAGGCAGAGCTATGAAGGTGCTTGAGTCATTGAAAAGGATAAGCAAGGAGGCGCAAGACAATGAACATTCTTGAGGAGATTATAAAGGCGAAAAGAAACGAGGTGGAATATCTGAAGAGCATACCCTTGTCCTTCCCTTCTTCCCCTTTGCCGCCCAGGGATTTCAAATCTACTATTCAGTCCAAGGATATAGCCCTCATCGGTGAATTGAAAAAATGCTCACCATCAGCAGGCGTCATAAGGGAGGACTTTAACGCCATTGAATTGGCTAAAGAAATAGAGCTGGGAGGCGCCTCCGCCCTTTCGGTTCTCACAGATTATAAGTTCTTCTGCGGTTCACTTGCTCTTCTGCCTGTAATAAAGATGGAAACTAACTTGCCGATTCTTATGAAGGATTTCCTCATAGATGAATTTCAAATAGAACTGGCTGAAAAATTGGGTGCAGATGCCATCCTATTGATAGCTCGTTGCCTGACAAGAGATGAAATAAACAGGTTTCTCCAATTTGCCACAGAAAAAGGTCTACAGTGCCTCGTGGAAATCCACGATAAAGCTGACTTGGAAAAAATTAAAAACCTTCCGATTGAAATCGTGGGGATAAATAGCAGGGATCTCAGCAACTTCAAAACAAATCTTGAAAATGTAATTCAGCTAAAAAGTGAGCTTCCTGATGATGTCCTCATCGTTGCAGAAAGCGGGATTAAAGACCGCCGCGATATAGAAACACTTATGAACTCAGGAATAAGGGCTTTCCTCGTAGGCGAAGCACTTATGCGAGCTGAAAATGTGAGAGAAAAAGTTAGAGAATTACTCGGCGATGCTGAAGGTTAAAATCTGCGGAATAACCAATCTGGAAGATGCTCTACTTGCCATTGAGCTTGGTGCAGATGCCCTCGGCTTCATCTTCGCGCCATCCCCACGAAGAGTAGAGGTAGAAAAAGCAAAGGAGATAATTTCCCATCTACCCCCCTTTGTTATCAGCGTGGGAGTATTTGTAGATGAGGAAATCACAAAAGTCCAAGAAATCTCACATTTCTGCCAACTTGATGCTGTGCAATTTCACGGCGATGAATCTCCAGAATATTGTCGTGCTTTTTCAGGGAAGGTGATAAAAGCATTCAGGATAAGTTGTAAAGAGGACTTGAAAAAAACAGAAAAATACGAAGTATCCGCGTTTCTATTAGATAGCCCTCAGCGAGGTAAGCCATTTGACTGGACTCTGCTGAGAGATTTTTCCCCTACTAAGCCAGTTATACTCGCTGGTGGCTTGAATGCGGACAACATTGAACTTGCACTGGAAGTTTTCCGTCCTTACGCCGTTGATGTTTCAAGCGGCGTGGAAGCCTATCCAGGGAAAAAGGATAAAACAAAACTAATGAATTTTATGGAGGTGATTCACAAATGGAGAAAAAAGGCTATTTCGGAGCTTTTGGCGGAAGATTCGTTCCAGAAACCCTGATTCCCGCTCTTGAAGAACTGGAAAGAAACTACGAAAAGGCAAAGAATTCACCCGAATTCCAGCGAAAGTTAGAGTACTATCTCCGGCATTACGCTGGCAGACCAACTCCCCTTTACTTCGCGGAAAGGCTGACGAAAAAACTCGGAGGAGCGAAAATTTACTTGAAAAGAGAGGATTTACTCCATACGGGAGCGCACAAGATTAACAACGCTCTGGGGCAGGCACTTCTCGCGATGGAGATGGGTAAAAAAAGAATCATTGCGGAAACAGGAGCGGGACAGCATGGTGTGGCTACTGCTACTGTCTGCTCCCTCTTAGGACTTGAATGTGTCATCTATATGGGAGAGGAAGATATAAGAAGACAAAGACTCAATGTTTTCCGAATGAAAATCCTTGGCGCTGAAGTTAGAAGCGTTTCAAGCGGTTCAAGAACTTTGAAGGACGCGATAAACGAAGCCCTTAGAGATTGGATTACCAATGTTGATACAAGTTACTATCTGTTGGGATCGGTTGTAGGTCCCCATCCCTACCCCACGATCGTTCGCGACTTTCAATCTGTAATCGGAAAAGAAACAAGAAAGCAGATATTAGAGCTTGAAGGAAGATTGCCCAATTATCTAATCGCCTGTGTCGGCGGGGGAAGCAATGCAATTGGCTTCTTCCATCCCTT
Source organism: bacterium (assembly GCA_014360465.1). Taxonomy (GTDB): domain Bacteria; phylum Armatimonadota; class JACIXR01; order JACIXR01; family JACIXR01; genus JACIXR01. Next base: position 5,808 of record JACIXQ010000072.1, on the reverse strand, counting down.
CTTTGCTGACGAAGAAGTAAAATTCATCGGTGTCGAGGGTGGTGGTAGCGAATTGGGCACTTCTGCTTCGCTATGCCAAGGTAAAATAGGCGTCCTACACGGTAGCAAAACCTACCTTCTGCAAGACGAAAATGGACAAATAAAAACTACACATTCAATTGCTGCAGGGTTGGATTACCCAGGAGTTGGTCCCGAACATGCCTATTACAAGGAAATCGGCAGAGCCGAATATGTTTCCGTGAACGACGAGAAAGCACTTGAGGCTTTCCTACTACTTTCCCGTCTTGAAGGCATAATACCCGCCCTTGAAAGCTCACACGCCATTGCCTATTGCCTTGAAATTGCTCCAAGATGCTCCCCAGACGAGATAATCATTGTCAATCTCTCTGGCAGGGGAGATAAGGACATCAACGAGATTATGGAGGTGCTTGAGGATGAATAGGTTAGATAAGCTGTTTCTTAACGATAGATTTGCTATTATCTTCTACCTTACGGTGGGAGAATTCCCCCGAGAGGATGAATTGGAGATAATCAAGACACTGATTGAAAGCGGTGCCGATTGCCTTGAATTGGGTGTTCCGTTCTCCGACCCATTAGCCGATGGCGCAACCATTCAGGAAGCAATGCAGATATCCTTACAAAGAGGGACATCCTTAAAGGATGTTTTCGACTTATCTAAAGAAATTAGAAAATTTTCAGATATTCCCTTGCTCCTAATGGGTTATTATAACCCCTTTTACCAGTTTGGATTGGAGAGACTTTGCAAAGTGTCCAAAGAGATGGGGATAGATGGGTTTATCATTCCTGACCTACCGCCTGAAGAAGCAGGAGAACTTATAGAAAATACAAACGCAAGGGATTTACGAACCGTTTTCCTTTTGGCGCCTACAAGCAGAGAAGAAAGATATGAAGTAGTCGGCAAACTTACATCTGGTTTCATCTACTATGTCTCTGTAAAGGGGACAACGGGAGAAAGGGACCATCTCCCGAAAGATATAGAGGAAAAGGTCCCCAAGATAAAGGCGATAACAGGCAAGCCTGTTGTAGTTGGTTTCGGTGTTTCTCACCCACATCAAATAAGATGGCTTAAGGGTTTCGCCAACGGAGCAGTAATAGGTTCAGCTCTCCTTCGGATTATGAAGCAGAATAAGGAAAATAAAAGGGCTATGCTAGAGGCCGTTAGCGACTTCGTTGCTTCTTTAGCAAACGAGGCCAGAACCTAGGCGAATTTCTCCGCTTCCTCCTTCGCTATCCTTACAGTATCCCTGAGCCTTTGTGGCTGGTTTCTGCAGGTATGGATGTCCTTGAAGATTATCTCAACAACGCACTCCCTCGTCTTTTCCAAAGCGTCCCTTATCATACCTCGCACGAAATCCTCATCCCAATCTTCACCGGCGAAAAGAGGAGCAGGATTGGGTTTCCAAGAGAATATAGCCCTTTTGCCCAACCTCTCCGCTCCCTCCGCCACATCCACCCAGGGGCTCATCGATAAACGCCGCAGATGAGGTATATGCTTGAAGATTATGTCGACCTTCTTATGTAACGGCTCGCAACAACCATAGGAAGCTAAACCAAAGCGGGATAAGAACCTCCCTTCATACTGAAGAGCAAACTCTTCATGCATTGCAGGAGAAACCTCGGCAAATATCTGGGTGGTAGCGTGTCCCCAAAGGTCCTTCGTTCTTATATGAACCCCATCGAAGTCAGGCTGAGGAAGCTCATCAGTGAAACCAAGCCCTCCCGAACCACAATAATGTGCTCCGTTATTCAAACTTAAAACATTCTCGCGCTCGTAAAAGTCGAGCATCTCAAGCCATGCTTCGGTCATAAAATTTAAGGCTTTATGAAGCCAATGTGGGCGCTCAATCATATCAAGAAAAAGTTGTTCGAAACCCCTCCAAGTGGCGAAGTCGTCTATTATGGCAAACCAAAAGTGGGCTGGACCTCTCTTCTCCACTCTCAATATATCGCCAACAAGATCACAAAGCTTCTCGTAATGTTCCTCGGTTGCCTTCCAATCTACCCATAACCTGGGTTTCTGTAGTTTTGCTAGGTCACTTTCTTCCTTTATGACTGGTTCATAACGAACTGCCCCATAGGTCTCCTCCGGATTAGTCGTCTGCGTGGCGATACCCCAGCCGCTACTATGGATGTAGATTGGCGAAGCTATTACATCGGTTATTACCGAATCGTCCTGAAGGAAATCCGAGTAATAGAGTCTCATCCTGAGGTCATATTCTATCCAACGGGTAAATTCATCAGAACAGTCCAAACTTTCCCAAGGAATAAGCTCACGCCATGACCCTTCCGGGAAAATCAGGACAAGGGGTCTAACTCTATGTAAGGAATTATGTTTTTTCCAAATCCTCGCCCTCTCCTCCTGACGGGGAAGATGCGCAACCTCTGCTACTCTTTTTGCCAGGTCCCTTATTATTTGGACATCCTTAGCCGGAAAGGTTTTCAAACTCTTTCCCATATCGGTGGGATTCTCTGCTCTCCAGCTGGTCCGAGGATTATCGGTTTGATTCCCGCTATCTCGCAAAGATAAGTGAGTGCTCTTACCCTATCTCCCTCCACTGCAAGGATATGGTTGCAGGGGAAGACGCTGACAAACTCATCAAAGGAGCAAGCGAGTCGGGCATGGACATGTGGCCAGGTGGGATTAGTTTGGGCATTGAGTGCTTCCCTTTCCCCGACTGGTAGCTCCAAGCTTTCCCCAGGGACTATCACCATATAAGGCTTATCATCCCATAGCCCGAGCCTACAGAATGTCAATTTGCAAGGAGCTGCATCAAAGGAAACAGAGGCTCCACCCGCTTTGAAATAATATTCAAGAGCGGGGTAGAGGGTAACCTTCTTGAAATTATCCTCAGGATTTAGGCTGAGAGAAGCATAATAGCTTGCATGGTTACCTGAATTGCAAAAATCCCAGATGTCCTTGTCCGGGTGATAAAGCCTGACATCCATAAACAAGACGGGCAGTCCACCGCTGATGTATTTCAATAATTGCATTGTGATAGCGGCATAGGAATCTGCTTCCGTGGCACAAACAGTTGGCTCTTTCCGACCATTCCAATCATAGGGGTCGTTCATCAGCATTTCCGGGATATCGCCGAGGCACACATATTCCGTTAACTCTCTCTGCCCTTTCAAACCGCAGAAATCAAATCCTTTCTCCTCATTGACCATCTTCATAGCGAGGTAGAGGCGTATCTGTGTCTTAAGAGTTTGAGGTGTGAGCATTTTGCCATCGTATTTTATCCTATCGCCAAGAAGCTCGCTGAACCACTTGAATCCTTTTTCAACCTCCTCATCGCTTACTTCTTCCATTCTTTTCACAAGGAGAAGTTGGTCAATCTGTCTCACGGTGGTGCCGAAGGTCTTCAAAGTAGGCACGAGGTGGAAATAGCCTGTCTCCATTCCCATAGAATGTCCACCATAGCAACCGTACACCTCGTTTTGAATAGTCGTGTAAGCCAAACTCGCCCGGCACCAATCTATAACCCTTCTCTGGGTTTCAACATCGTCTATATTACCTATTATCCTGTGCGTCCTTATTCCTGCTTGTCGGAGGGCACCATCAGTAGCGAGAAGCCCCACATTGCCTGGGAACTCACCATTGTTATTGGAAAGGCTTAGGATAGGCACCTTTCCCAGACTATTGAGGAAAGGCCATGCGAGGAAGGGGAAATCCCACACATTATAGAGCATTATCACCTGCTTGCAGTTTGCCCTTGCCAATTCCTCGCCCATCTCCTGCGCCACTCTAACGCTCGTTATTATCTTTGATGCCACGATTACTTCTGGCGTCGTTCCATCAAGGTTTTTAAGGTTCTCCCTTATCAGGTTCGCCCATTCCTGGCAAACTCGCATATTCTCAGGATTGTTAGCTCTCCACACATGTTCCCTTTCATCGTTGAGCATAACTATGCCGATATTGGTGCTTTTCATAAACTCTCACCTCCTATCCTTTTATAATCGCCTCTAAGGCTTTCGCCGTCTCGTAAATCAAAAGCTCAGGATGAAACTTATATGCAGGCAATTCCGCAGTGACAAAACCTTGGTAATCTATTTCCTTCAGAGCTTTTGAAACTTCTGGCCAATTAACATCCCCTTCAAGAAGGTTTACAAAACCGGTGAAGTTACCAGCCGAAAGGCGAAAATCTTTGACATGGACAGCTTTAATCCTCTGCCCCAAAATTCTTATCCATTGCTCAGGAAAGCTATAGTTGAGAACATTGCCAACATCGAAGTAAGCCCCAACCCACTCACTTTGGAATGAATCAACGAAATCCCTCATTTCAAGAGGAGAAAGGAGCATTTTATTCCAGACATTTTCTACACCTATTATGACCTTTTGTTTCTCCGCTTCCCCTATAAGACATTTAATACCCTCTTTTGACCTTTCAATCGCTACATCGTAAGGTTCATCTGGACTAACTGCCCCGGGAACGAGGAGCAAGACCTCTGCTCCCAGCCAGCTATTGATACGAAGACGCATCTTCGTATACTCTATCGCCTTCTCCCTTATCGCCGGATCAGGTGAGGTAAGCCGGTATTGCCAATGAACGCCTGAGGAAGTCGTTCCCAGTAGTATTCCTGCTTTCTCCGCTTCCTTCCGTATCTCAATAGCCTCTTCCTCGGTAAATGTTATAGGCAAAGAATAGGGAGGATTGCCTTTTTCTTCAATATTTAGCTCAACACCGTCCAGACCGGCATCCTTCGCCAACTTGAATACCTCGGATGTTGACATCCCCGGAGGGAATGCCCATATGTTTATGCTCTTTTTCATAATCTATCGCCTCCTTTAGTTGTCTTTTGACAGCAATTTTATAATGCCCATATTTTTTCGCAAGGACATATTATTGAATATCGTTAAATTTTATCACCGTTCTGTCTGGAGAAACATTTATACCCAGGCTCTTGAACCACCCAAATAAATTCTCTCCTGCAGCAATGCTCAAAACAGCTACACAATCATCGGCGCTATAGCTTTTCAGTTTTCCTTCAGCTATGAGCTTCCTTTTAGTTTGAAAATAGCGCGCAATGATTCCATCACCATACCTTTCCCGCAACCTATCCCAGATCCACATCGGTTTTGCCATATAAACTTCGTGAAGCCCGGGCTGCTCTGGCTGGGAGATATCCACCTTCGTGTAATCGGGGTCAATCTTCTCACAAGCTTCTGCCCAACCCTTTCTCGTTCTCTCGGCTTCCTCCTTATAGCCCATCCTTTTTCCCACCTCAATACCCATATAGGTAGCTATACCCTCATTCCACATAGGTTCGGGGAATGGTAACACCCAGGAATGGGTAGCTTCATGTGCTATTAGCTCAATCATCGCATATTTGTTCTCAGGGAAACCACCCCACCAAACGCCTATGCCCAGAGCAACACCGCTGGAAAATCCGCCTCCACCAGTGGGTAAAAGTATAAGAGTCGTGTTCATTCCCTCGCTCAAGGGTACTCCCATTATCTCTTCAAGATGTTTTGCCACTTCAAAATAAAGGTTAACAATAGCATCCGCATAGGATTCTAAATAAGCGGAGTATTGAACCCTCAATCCCCTAACTTCTCTCTCCTTTTCGGGAGGTTTACTTTCCAACGGCTTGCTCGGGTCTATCTTCTTATTGGCGGAAAGCCAGCGAAGAAGGGGAGAAACCCATTTTGCGTTTATCGCATCACCGTCCTTCGGTTTGTCTCCAAACAATCCACTTCCCGCTACAGCGCATACCCTCCCCTTACCGAATTCCCTCACAGCCACCACAGGATAACCATTCTCATCAACTACTATAGGTAGCCATCTT
>JACIXQ010000071.1 GCA_014360465.1 bacterium | reverse complement strand
TCAAGGAGGTCAACCTTGTTGAGGAAGACGACTATATAGGGAACACCTACCTGCCTGGCGAGGAGGATATGTTCCCTTGTCTGGGGCATAGGTCCGTCAGCGGCGGAAACAACGAGTATCGCTCCATCCATCTGGGCTGCTCCCGTAATCATATTCTTGATGTAGTCAGCGTGTCCAGGGCAATCAATGTGGGCGTAGTGGCGCTTTGGCGTTTCGTACTCGGCGTGGAAGATGTTGATAGTCAGCCCTCTTGCTTTTTCCTCGGGAGCTGCATCAATCTCCTCATAGCGGAGGAATTTAGCCAGCCCCTCTTTGGAAAGCACGAGGGTGATAGCCGAAGTAAGCGTCGTCTTACCATGGTCTACATGACCTATGGTTCCTATATTCACGTGCGGTTTTGTCCTCTCAAATTTTGCTTTCGCCATAGCTCAACCTCCTCTTTTATTTTGGGAAAGTTCAAAAAGGGGATAAACACCTTTCGAGCTCGTTACCAACTCTTTCGCGATATTTTCAGGCAATTCGCTGTAATGAGACGGCTGCATCGTATATATACCTCTACCTTGAGTAAGGGATCTTAGCGCCGTAGCATAGCCGAACATCTCGGCAAGAGGGATATACGCTTTGATGGTAACAGTTTCACCTGAGGATAGCTCGGTGGATTCCAATTTTCCTCTCCTTGCCACTATATCGTTAAGAACATCACCAAGATAAGAGGATGGAACTACTATCTCTACTTCCATAATGGGCTCAAGGATCTTGGGATTAGCCTTAGCAAGAGCGTCTCTGAACGCCTGAGAAGCAGCAAGCTTAAATGCAATTTCCGAGGAATCTACCTCATGGTAGGAACCATCAACGAGAGTCACCTTAACATCAACTACCGGGAAGCCAGCCAAAACCCCGTATTCCGCCGCTTCTTCAATTCCCGCCTTCACAGCGGGTATGAACTCCTTGGGTATAGCTCCCTGAGTTATCTTATCTTCAAAGACTATTCCAGAGCCCCTCGGCAAAGGCTCGACATCTATCACCACATGTCCATATTGCCCCCTGCCACCTGTCTGCCGGACATAGTATCCTTCCTGCCTTACTTTCTGAGTTATCGTTTCTCTATAAGCTACCTGTGGCTTACCAACCCTTACCTGGACACCGTATTCCCTTTGCAGTCTGTCAACAACGATTTCCAAATGAAGCTCACCCATACCGGAAATGATTTGTTGTCCGGTTTCGGGGTCGGTATGAACCCTCAAAGAAGGGTCCTCAATGACCATTTTCTGAAGAGCAGACTGTAACTTCTCTTCCTCAGCCTTGGTCTTGGGCTCAACAGCTATAGAAATGACAGGCTCAGGGAAATGAGGCGCTTCCAAAAGTATCGGTTTATTTTCGTCACAGAGAGTGTCGCCCGTGGTTGTTGAGGGAACTCCCACAACCGCCACAATATCCCCAGCAAATGCTTCCTCTATATTTTCCCTGTAATTAGCATGCATCCTCAATATCCTTGCTACCCTTTCCCTTTTATTTTTCCCCGGGTTATAAACCAAATCACCCTTTTTGAGATGTCCCGAGTATATTCTAATGAAAGTAAGCTTACCTACATGAGGGTCAGCCATTATCTTGAATGCGAGGGCACAGAAAGGTTCATTTTCGCTGGCTAATCTTATTTCTGTCTCACCGGTGAGGGGATTGACTCCCTTAACGGGAGGAATATCCAAAGGAGAAGGGAGATAATATACTATTGCGTTTAGAAGCTGTTGGATACCTTTGTTTTTCAGGGCTGAACCGCATAGGACAGGAACCAATTTATATGCTATAGTTGCCCGCCTGATAGCGTTTTTAATATCATCTGTTGTAAAGGAATCTACCAGATATTTCTCCAGGAACTCATCATCAACTTCTGCTATCTTCTCCAGCATTAATACTCTCTGGGAATTCGCCATTTCAACGATGGTTGTGGGTAATTCAGAAAGTGCAACAGGGATTTCTTGCCCCTCCTCGGAATACACATAAGCTTGCATTTCTACGAGGTCAACAACACCTTGGAATGAGGATTCCTCTCCAATAGGTATTTGGATTGGCACAGCGTTGGCACCAAGTCTTGTCCTTATTTTATCAACAACAGAGAAGAAATTAGCTCCCAATCTATCCATCTTGTTTACGAAAGCGATTCTGGGAACCCTATATTTGTTCGCTTGGCGCCAAACAGTTTCCGATTGAGCTTGCACACCACCCACTGCGCAGAATATAACCACCACACCATCAAGTACCCTCAAGCTTCTCTCCACTTCAACGGTGAAGTCCACATGACCTGGGGTGTCAATGATATTGATATTTGCTTCCTTCCAGAAACAAGAGGTTGCAGCTGAGGTGATGGTTATCCCTCGTTCTTTTTCTTGGATCATCCAATCCATAACAGCAGTCCCCTCATCCACCTCTCCCATTCGGTGGATTTTGCCCGTATAGAACAGTATCCGTTCCGTCGTAGTGGTTTTACCAGCGTCAATATGGGCAGCGATTCCTATATTGCGAATTTTATCGAGGGGATATTGCCGCAATTTATTTCACCTTCCTCGCTACACTACCATCTGTAGTGAGCGAATGCACGATTAGCTTCAGCCATACGATGCATTTCTTCCTTGCGCCTGAATGCGGCGCCAGTGCGGTTATAGGCGTCTATTATTTCGCCTGCTAACTTCTCCGCCATAGTTCTCTCCGGACGCCTGTAACCCGCCTCCAATCTACCCTCTGGCCCCCTTGCGTAAGTAACTAACCACCTAATAGCAAGGGAAAGCCTCCTCGCCTCTCTTACCGGGATAGGAACCTGATAAGTAGCTCCTCCTACCCGGCGAGGTCGCACCTCTACCTCGGGTTTGAGGTTCTCTATGGCTTGTTCCAAAACCTCCAGAGGGTCCTTACCCGTTTTCTCTTTCACTATTTCCAGGGCTTTGTAAACTATCTTTTCCGCTTTGGATTTCTTACCTTTTTGCATAACCCTATTGATGACCCTCTGGACAAGCTCACTGCCGTAGACCAAATCGGGCTCGATTTTTCGTGGTGGTACGCTACCTCTGCGTGGCATAATTAACTCCCCTTGGGGCGCTTAACCCCATATTTTGACCTTGCTCTCTTCCTGTTTTCGACTCCAGCAGCATCAAGAGTTCCTCTAATTATATGATATCTCACTCCTGGCAAATCCTTAACACGACCGCCGCGCACAAGAACAATAGAGTGCTCCTGAAGATTATGCCCAATGCCAGGAATGTATGCGGTTACCTCCGCTCCGCTTGTCAGGCGCACTTTTGCCACTTTCCGCAAAGCGGAGTTCGGTTTTTTGGGGCGAGCGGTTCTAACGACAACACAAACGCCCCTCCTCTGCGGTGCGCCCGCGAGAGCGGGGACCTTCGTCTTTCTCTCTTTCTTCTTTCTACCTTTTCTAACCAATTGGTTGACAGTTGCCATAACATTCTACCTCCATAAAGTATTGCCCCTCCCAGGGGGAATAATAAAAGAGGGGCAATACCTCTTTATATTTTAAACAATTTTTAAGGGAAAAGCAAGTATATAATATTATACCCTTTCCACTCATTCGTCAACCCGTCTCTTTCGGTATTGGCATCAAATTTAGATATCTGGGGAAACCACTGCCAGCCGGGATGAGTTTCCCGATGATTACATTCTCCTTCAAGCCTATAAGTGGGTCTACTTTTCCTTCTATGGCAGCCTTAGCGAGAACCTGCGGGGTTTCCTGGAAGGAGGCAGCAGAGAGGAAGGATTCACTGGCCAGTGCCGCCTCTGTTATTCCTGATAGGATCCGTTCACCGGTAGCCATCTTACCACCCTGCAGAGCAACACGCCTATTCTCTCTGTTGAATACTACAATGCTGACCTCCTCGCCAGGCAAAAAGTCGGTGTCTCCCGGATCTATGACCTTAACTCGTCTAAGCATCTGGCGAATGATTATCTCGAAGTGCTTATCGTTGATATCCACGCCCTGTGATTTGTAAATTGACTGCAATTCCGAAATCATATATTCGTAGACCCCTTGGATGCCCTGATACTTAAGAACGAGCCGCAGGTCAACTGGTCCCTTGGTCAACCTTTGCCCCGCTTTAACTTCATCCCCAACATTCACCAATCTTTCTCCTCTGTAAGGAATCAAGTATCTCCTCTCGGTCACAACCTCGGTTATATCAGGATAATTCATTAATAGACTAATATCATCCTTCCTTAACTTTATCCCAGCGGGAAGCAGAACCCTCCCAGTTTCAGGGTCCTTGACATCCTCACCCAACACCTCACCCTCCAAAGCCTCGCTTACTTTCTCTTTGGAGTGGACTACCACCAAGGGTAAACCTTTCCTTTCCATCTTGATGTCCACGACTTTACCATCTTTTTCGGCGATTATAGCCTCACCTCTTAAGGTTTTACTTACCTCAAACAATCCCTCAACTCTATGTATTCCCTTTTCCGTAATCTCCAATGCCTTGAGAATCCTTTGAAGGGCACTTGTAGCTTCCTTGCTCGTCATTCCCTCAAGGTCAACCAATCCCCTCTTCATATCTTCACGGATGGTAAGTATCGCTGCTCTTTTCCAAAGAGTGGTAAGCCCACCCACGCGGTCAACAAGTGTGCGTCCAGCTGTTCCACCAGTGTGGAAAGTTCGGAGTGTCAGCTGGGTTCCAGGTTCACCAATAGACTGGGCAGCGATGACGCCAACCGCGGTTCCTCTCGCCACTACTTTACCGTTGGAAAGGTCAACGCCATAGCACTTGGCGCAAATGCCGTATTCTTCCTCACAGGTTATTGGAGACCTTATCCTCACACTCCTAATCCCTGCATCTTCTATCTCCTTAGCCAATTCTTCCGTTATGAGCTCATTAGCCCTAACAATTATCTCACCAGTTTGTGGGTGACGCACATCTTCCACTGGGAATCTACCTTTTATTCGTTCTGCGAGGCTTTCTATAATCCTACCTTCTTCATCCTTTATAGCGGTTACCTCCACTCCTCTTATAGTTCGGCAATCGTCGGAGCGGATTATAACATCCTGAGCGACATCCACAAGTCTTCTTGTCAGATAACCGGCGTGGGCAGTTCGTAAAGCAGTATCAACGAGTCCTTTTCTTGCTCCGTAGGTACTTACGAAGTATTCCAAAATGGAAAGCCCTTCGTAGAAGTTAGATTTCACCACGAGGTCCTTGATCAAGCGATCCATTGGGTCGCTCATCAATCCCCTCATACCGGAAAGCTGGACTATTTGCCTTTCGCTTCCCCTTGCTCCCGATTTAGCCATCATCACAACGGGGTTGAACATATCTACATTTCTTAGTAGCTCGGCAGTCACCATCTCCGAGGCCCTATTCCACTGTTGAATGATTTGATTTTCCTCCTCCTCGGGGGAAATAATTCCTTCCTGGAAAGCCTTATTTATCCTTTCAACCTCTTCCTCAGTTTTCTTGATTATTTCCTCGCGGTTAGAAGGCATATTAAGGTCGCTAACCGAGAAGCTCACGCCAGCTTTAGTGGAAATCCTGAAGCCCAGCTCCTTCATATCGTCAAGGAATTGGGCTGTTCTCTCCTCGCCGTATTTCTTGTAGCATTCCTTGATGAGATTACGTAGCATCTTCTTATCTATCTCGGGCTTGCTGAGGTCCCACCAGCGCATATCCTCGGGAAGAATCTGGCTCCACAACAATCGGCCAACCGTGATATCGATAATCCTTCCGTCGGGAATGCGAACCTTTATTGGGGCGTGCATATCAACCTGACCGAATTCCCAGCTGAGGATAGCTTCCTCAACATTGGCATATATCTCGCCGGTTGAGGAATAAGCTCCTTTTGCTTGTTCTCTTATTTTGGTTAAGTAGTGAATTCCGAGAACTATATCCTGTGTTGGAGCTATAATTGGCTCACCGTGTGCTGGGGAGATTATGTTATGGATAGAGAGCATAAGAGCACGTGCTTCAGTTTGAGCTTCCAGAGAGAGGGGAACATGGATAGCCATCTGGTCGCCATCGAAGTCAGCATTATAAGGGGGGCAGACAAGAGGATGTATTCGGATTGCTTTCCCATCTATCAGTACGGGCTCGAATGCTTGGATACTCATTCTGTGAAGCGTAGGAGCCCTGTTAAGAAGGACAGGATGTTCCTTGACTACCTCTTCAAGAACATCCCAGACAACTGGGTCCATTCTTTCAATCATCTTTTTCAGACCTTTTGTCCCTATCCTCTTCTTGGTCTCACCACCTTTGCCATCACCACTTTTGCTATCAGTTTCCACGGAACCATATCCCTTTTCTATAAGAGCCCTCATCACGAATGGCTTGAACAGCTCAAGGGCCATCTCTTTCGGAACACCACATTGATGGAGTTTAAGCTCGGGTCCAACCACGATTACCGCCCTACCCGAGTAGTCAACTCGTTTGCCAAGTAAGTTTTTGCGGAACCTTCCCTCTTTTCCTCTTAAAATATCGGAAAGGGAGCGCAAAGGGCGACCCTGTGGTCCCATAACAGGACGCTGCTTACGACCATTATCAAGTAAAGCATCAACGGATTCCTGAAGAAGTCGTTTCTCGTGGTTTAAAATGGAAGCAGGAGCGCCCATTTCCAACAAGTGTTTTATGCGGTTGTTGCGGTTTATCAATCTTCGGTAGAGGTCATTCAAGTCCGAGCTTGCCAACCTTCCCCCTTGAAGGACAACAATAGGGCGAAGGTCGGGGGGTAAAACAGGGATTACCTCTAAAATCATCCATTCAGGACGGTTTTTAGAACGGCGAAAAGCCTCAACGAGTTGGAGCTGTTTGATCTTTCTGATGCGCTTGGAACCACTGATCTCCTTGATCTCCTTTCTCAAACGCCTTGCCTCTTCTTCTAAATCTATCCTCTTCAAGAGAATCTGTATAGCCTCTGCTCCTATTTTCGCAACCACTATATCCTCATAATGTTTGCCAAGCCTCCTGCTGAGGGTTCTATTTACCGCTTCAAGTGCTCTATATTGGGTATCTGTGAGTAACTGCTTCGGATAAGCCTCCTTGAAAACCTGCAACCCCAATGTCAACTCGTTCATCTCTTTCTGTCGCCTTTCTCTAACCTCAGTGTCCTTTTCGCTCTCCATTTTAGCCCGCACTTCGTCAATCTCCATTTGAACGACTTCCTCTATTTTGTCGATTTCCTGCTCCCTTTTCTTGTAATCAACATCAACGACCATATAGGCATCAAGATAGATAACACGCTCTACCTGTTTTGCGGGCATATCCAAGAGCAGAGCGTAGGGGTTCGGCACCATTTTTGTGAACCATATATGAGCCACTGGGAATGCCAACTCTATATGCCCCATCCTTTCTCTCCTAACCTTCGACTCAGTAACTTCCACCCCACAACGATTACAGATTACCCCCTTATAGCGGACCTTCTTGTATTTCCCACAATGGCACTCGTAATCCTTTACAGGACCAAATATCCTCTCGCAGAAAAGCCCATCCCTTTCCGGTTTTAGAGTCTTATAGTTTATCGTCTCTGGCTTTTTAACCTCGCCATGAGACCAACTTCTTATATCATCAGGGGAAGCAAGTTTTATCCGAATAGCAGTAAGCAAATTACGCATTGTTTCTCTCCTCTCCTTCCTCAGATTCCTCCTCGCTCTCTATGATAACATTTAGACCAAGAGAGCGAAGTTCGTTTACTAATATGTTAAATGATTCAGGGATACCACCCATTTCCAACACCTCACCTCGCACTATCCTCGTGTAAGCTTCCGACCTACCCTGTGTGTCATCGGATTTTATAGTAAGCATCTCCTGCAAAGTATGAGCTGCCCCATAAGCTTCCAATGCCCATACCTCCATTTCTCCAAATCTCTGCCCACCGAATTGGGCTTTTCCACCCAGTGGTTGCTGGGTAATGAGCGAATAAGTACCAATTGAACGGGCGTGCATCTTATCCTCCGCGAGGTGTTCCAGTTTCATTATGTACCCATATCCCACAGCAACTTTCTGATTGAACGGCTCTCCCGTTCTTCCATCTATTAATGTGCATTTACCCGTTTCCTCATCAAATCCGATTCTATTATTCACCATTTCCCTTAGTCTCTCACATATCTCCTTATCATCAGTTGTGGCTAACCCTATTTCGTTTGCCAATTTGAGGACTTCTCCCTCTGGAAGTCTCTTCAACAAGTTGCCGAGTTCTTGCAAACTTTCTTCGAAAGTATCCTTTTGAGAGAGTTCATCTATGATATTAGGCGCTATTTCCTCAAGTATTTGTACAAGCTTCTCTTTCCTCATCCCATCAGTAACCCTCTTAAGATGACGCTTTATGTCCTCCTCCTTGGGACCTTGGAAGATTCTGCACACATAGGATATACCCTCGTTCTTTCCAACCCATCCAAGATGTATCTCATAAAGCTGACCTACATTCATTCTTGAAGGCACCCCCAAGGGGTTGAGGACTATATCCACAGGCGTTCCATCGGGCAGATGGGGCATATCCTCAACCGGGAGTATTTTAGCTATAACACCCTTATTCCCGTGCCTTCCGGAAAGCTTATCCCCAACCATTATGGGGCGTATTTGAGCCACATATACCTTGACCATCGCGTTTACCCCTGCCTGTAGCGTGTCCTCCTCTTCCTTAACTATCTCTGCTCCGCAAACCTTACAGGAGAGCTCCTGAGAGCTCGGCTCCTTGCTGAACCATTCTTTATTTCCACAACGAGGACAGAAGTATTTGAAGCGCGAGAAAACCTTTACATCCACAACTATACCCCTCTCTCCATGGGGCATCCTCAACGATACATCCTTAACATCCTCTCCCTTCTTTCCGAAGATTGCCGCCACCAATTTCTCTTCAGGGCTAAGCTCCCTCTGAGGTTTAGGAGCAATCTTCCCGACGAGGATATCGTGGGGTCCCACCCTTGCACCTATACGAATTATGCCATTCTCATCCAGATCCTTGAGAGCGTCTTCTCCCACCCCTGGTATATCGCGAGTTATTTCCTCTGGTCCAAGATTGGTATTGCGCGTAGTCGTCTCATATTCCTCTATATGGATGGAAGTTAATACATCTTCCTTAACGATTCTATCGGATATGACAATAGCATCCTCATAGTTATATCCTTCCCAGGGCATATAAGCTATAAGCAAGTTTGCCCCCAGGGCGATTTCTCCTTTATCACTGGAAAGGCTATCGGCAAGGATCTGTCCTTCTCTCACCCTATCTCCCTTTTCCACGATAGGTCTCTGATGGATACAGGTACCCGAGTTAGAACGACGGAAATTAATAAGGGGATAAACATCTTCCCCACCATCCAGTCTCCGCACAACGATCCTTCTTGCGTCTACCTTCTCAACAATTCCAGGAGCATCCGCAACTACGACCGTTTGCGAGCTCACGGCAACTTTCCCTTCCATGCCAGTTTTTATGATTGGAGCTTGGGGTATCAACAAGGGAACCGCCTGCCTTTGATAGTTAGCACCCATTAAAGCACGGTCAGCGTCATCGTGTTCCAGGAAGGGAATCAGCGAAGCAGAGAGGGAAAATACCTGTTCCGGTGCAACCTCCATAAACTGTGCTTTCTCCCTCTCAACCAATGGGAATTTGGAGCCATATCGCGTCAAGATGTATTTTTCCTTAAGCATGCCATTCTCATCCACTTTAGCATCAGCAGGAACGATGTAGTACTTTTCTTCTTCCTCTGGGGTAAGATAGACTATTTCTCCTGTAAGTCTCCCATTCTCCAACCTCATATATGGAGTTATCAAGAATCCATCCTCGTTAATCAGGGCATAACTTGTGAGGGATGTAATCAAGCCCACATTTGGACCCTCAGGAGTTTCTATGGGGCATATCTTGCCGTAATGAGAAGGGTGAATATTTCTGACTTCCCAGCTTACGCTTCTCCGCGTCAACCCGCCTGGTCCGAGAACGGAAAGCCTGCGCTTATGTGTGAGTTCAGAAAGGGGATTTGTCTGGTCCATAAATTGGGTAAGCTGTCCTGTAGCGAAGAAAGCCTTTATTGCTCCTTCCAATGGGCGAGCATAGATGAGTTTATCGGGGGTAATCCCTCCTTTGTCTCTGGGAATGCTTGCCATCCTTTCCTTTATCGCTCTCTCCAACTGGAGGAAATATGGACGAAGGAAGAGTTGTAATAGTTCACCAACCGGTCTTACCCTCTTATTTTTTATGTGGTCTATATCATCTGGCTCAAATCGGCTATCCTCGTCTCCGGTAGCCAGCTTCACCATATATTTAGCGATCGCAACGAAATCGCTCTTAGTCAGCCACCTGACATGCTCGGGCACGGAGATGCCCAGCTTTTCATTTATCCGCTTTCGTCCTACAACCCCGAGGTCATAGTGGCGAATATCCCCGAGATATCCAGCCAAAAGCTGTTCCGCCCCCTTAACATCCATATGTCTCTCTTCCCCTGTCCTCATCGTCTTGTAGAAAGCTTTGAGGGCAGCGTCCTCCGATGTTATCCCTTTTGAAATTTCCTCTTTTAATGTTTCTTCTATCTTCTTCGGAACATCATATACAAGAAGACGCTCCAAGTTTAGTTTCTCTATTTTCCTTGCCAGCTCCTTCTTCTCTATCTTTGTGAAAGCTGTAGCTATAACCTCGCCGTTTTCCCCCTTAACATCCTCACCCAACCATTTTCCAAGGAGTTGGGAAGCCTCGGGATATTCCAGAACTTGTTCCTCACCGAAAAGCTTGATTAAATCTTGCGTAGTGCTGGAAGGACCTGGGGGAGCAACGACTTTTATTACATCCATGCGCTCCAAAGCAATTCTCGGCTCTATAGGAACTGGTCCGTTCCAATTGGACCGTCCCCTAACCTCCTCCAACCTACTCGCCGCTTCCTCGTCTATTCGTTCACCCTTGCGAATTATAATTTCTCCTGTATCCCTATCAACCACTGTTTCATTCGCGATACGCCCTACCAACACCTCTTTCTGGATAGGTAGGTATTCGCTATTAAGTGCTCTTATCAAGAGGGTTATGGGAAAGTTCTTCCCTTTGCCAATTGTTACATAAATTGCTTCCTCTATCTTAAAGCTCGAGCTCTCTTCCGTAGTTTCCACCCATCTGCCCTCCGTGCGGAACCTTATCCAGGAACCCTCAGCAGGAATCAATTCTCCCTTATAAGATACAGCCCCTCCCTTCTTTACCCCCATTGTGGTATCGAAATATATACCAGGGGCGCGTGTCAATTGATTGACTACTACTTTCTCCGAACCATTGATGATGAATGTGCCGCGCTTCGTCATCAACGGGATATCACAGAGGTTGATCTCGTCCTCGGTAATCTCCTCTCCATATGTGTAGTTTATAAGGCGGAACCTTACATATAAGGGCGCTTCATATGTAAGGGACTGAGCTCTACATTCCTCCTCCGTATGGAGGGGCTCACCAATCCGATAATCCACAAATTCCAGCACCATCATCCCCGTATAGTCCCTCACGGGGAAGAATGTCTGGAAAAGCTCGCGGAGTCCACTCTCAAGGAAATTCTGGTAAGATTTACGTGGGACCTCCAGAAGGTCAATCTGTTCTAAAAGGGAGGTTCCAGCAGTTCTTACCTTTGACACGATATCCTTCAAATCCAAACCTGTTCACCTCTTTTAGATTTTTGGATTTTTAAATTCATAAATTTTATTACTTTCACAGTCACACATAGATGGAAACTGCTTCTTATAAAGATGGGAACGACAAATTAGAAGCCTTTACCTGCATACCAGGGGGAATATTTGACACAACCTTAAATTATATAGGGAAGATTTCATATCGTCAAATTGCTAATTATAACAAAAGGAATAAAAAAGTCAAATCGTTGGTGGTCATCCTATTCGCATCACCGTTTATTTTAGACGAGAAATTTCAAAAAATGTTTCAATCATCTTTACTTTCAAGCATAAAAAACAAGTTGATACTTTTTATTCCTATGAGCGAAACAAATACCCCTGTGCTCTTTGGAAAAAATTTCAAACGAACTTGACTAAAGGATATTTCAAACTAAATATTATTCAAAATTCAGTGAGGTGAAAAGAAATGCCCAAGGAAACGATGACATCGCGTGAAAGATGGTTAGCGGTTATCACACATCAGAAACCTGATAGAGTCCCTCTTGACTATTGGGCAACCGGTGAGGTAACCCAAAAGCTAATGCAATATCTTGGCTGTTCCAGCTGGGATGAGGTCATAAAGCGTCTTCACCTTGACCCTGTCGTAGGCGTGGCTCCTGCCTATGTAGGTCCTCCCCTACCTCCCGGAACCGATATCTATGGTTGTAAATATAAAGAAGTTGATTACGGAACAGGGGTTTACTCCGAATGCATCTACCACCCGTTGGCTAATTACAATTCAGTTGAGGAAATAGAGAAGAACTACATATGGCCAAGCGTTGACTGGTTCGATTACTCCGTTTTACCCAAACAGATAGAGGGTAAAGAGGAATTTCCCATAAGTGGCGGAGGCTCGGAACCCTTCTTGATATACAAATACTTGAGAGGACAGGAACAGGCATTCATAGACTTAATCCTTAATCCAGAGATTGTCCATTATTGCTTGGATAAGCTTTTTGATTTCGCCTATCAGAACACCCTGCGAATCTATGAGACAATCCCCGGAAAAGTGATGCTAACCTATGTTGCGGAGGATTTGGGAGCACAAGAAGATTTAATGTATTCTCCCGAACATATCCGCACTTTTCTTTTACCACGAATGAAACGAATGATGGACCTGGCACATCAAGCAGGAGCTTTTGTCTTCCATCATAGTGATGGGGCAATAAGGAAGATATTGCCAGATATGGTAGAAGCGGGAATAGATATTCTCAACCCAATTCAGTGGAGATGTAAAGGAATGGACAGAAGGGAGTTAAAGCGGGAATTCGGAGATAAAATCGCTTTCCATGGGGCAATGGATAACCAGTATACCTTACCCTTTGGGTCTGTGGAAGAAGTGAGGAAAGAAGTTAGAGAGAATATAGATATACTTGGTGAAGGAGGCGGATATATCCTCGCTCCCTGTCATAATTTGCAACCGGTAACCCCCTTGGAGAACATCGTCGCAATGTACGAAGAAGCCTATAATTATGGGTGGTATTGATGAAATTGAGATATGAAAATTACCAATTTCCTTTTATGGGCGGTGAGAAAGCAAAACTTCTAAGAGAAGGCGAGGAACTTTTCAGGAGAATGGGTATAGACAAGGGCAAAACAGTCGTTGATTTCGGCAGCGGTCCCGGCGCTTTCACCATTCCTATAGCCAGATTATTGGGAGAAAACGGGAAAATTTACGCTGTGGATAAAAACGAATCTTATTTGCGTGATTTGGAGGAGATGGCTAAGAACGAAGGCTTAAAAAACATAGAAATTGTAAAGGTGGGAGAGGAAGTTGCGCTTCCCTTTCCATCCGCTTGCGTTGATATATTCCTTTTATTCGATGTTCTTCATCACATAAATTGGGACCTTCTATTCCCCGAGGTCAAAAGAGTCTTAAAACCGGATGGAAAAGTCTGCGTTTACCCCCATCACCATCTAAGTAAGGAAACTCTTCCTGAAGCTCTGGGAAAATATGGGCTTGTTCTTAAAGAAATCATAGAAGGAGCAATCTTTATTTTCAAATTTTCTAAAAAATTTACTTGCAACATTTGACGAGCGTCCCAAAAAAGGTTATTATTAAAGATGTCTAACCTCCTGGTGCCCATAGCGGAGGGGAAACACCCGGTCCCATTCCGAACCCGGAAGTTAAGCCCTCCAGCGCCGAAGATACTCACGAGGGAACTCGTGGGAAAAATAGGTCGGTGCCAGGAGGTTAGACTTTTTTATGAACCCTTACCTCCACTTGATAGAAGCTCTAAGAAGCCCGCTCTAATTAGAGCGGGCTTCCTCGGCGTCAATAGGAAAATAATTAGCAGATAACTTACTTGGCTGCTGGTTTAAATATAGC
>JACIXQ010000070.1 GCA_014360465.1 bacterium | reverse complement strand
CTGCAACTCGCCTGCATGAAGACGGAATCGCTAGTAACCGCCGGTCAGCCAAACGGCGGTGAATACGTTCCCGGGCCTTGTACACACCGCCCGTCAACTCATCCGAGTCGGGGGTACCCGAAGTCGCTGGCCCAACCGTCTCCGACGGAGGGAGGCGCCGAAGGTATCCTCGGTGAGGAGGAGTAAGTCGTAACAAGGTAGCCGTAGCGGAAGCTGCGGCTGGATCACCTCCTTTCTAAGGAGCTTTTCCCCTCGGGGGAGCACGCTATTCGGTTTTGAGGAAGCAACAATGGCAACCATCCCTTCTTGGGGTGGAATAAAAACACAAGGAGGGATTATCTATGTTGAGGAAGTGGTTGTTGGTGTTGTCTGAGAAGCTACTCTCTCTCTCGGAGGGAGTATTGTAGCTTTTTAGTTTTTTTACTATGTGCGGTTGCCTACCCTCAGTATCCTCCTCCTTATCCCCCTCAACCTCCCCATCAGCATACTTGGGTTATTAATGGAGCTCCCACCATCCCTGTCTTCATCACTAACAAATATCCCAGGTGTGGCGAGGTCATAGAAATTGGCTGGAGCTCTCCGGGTATAAAGGATATGGACCAATGCTCTGTTTGTGGAGTGTATCAGGAGGAAGGAGCACATCTGGTTTCTGTATCGGATGGGGGAGCAGGTGGGCTCTTTGGCCACTTTGAGAATGGACAATTCAAAGAGGGTTGGGAAAATTATCCCACAGCTTATAAATGTCCCAATAATCCACAAGTGGTTACACTGAGCTTCACAGTAGATGATGATGGCACCCTTGCCGATGACCCGCCTAATACAAGGGAGGTAAAGATAACGGTTTGGGACTTCACCATAACTGATTGTCAAAGCGATTGGATTCCTGTTTATTCCACTAACCTTTCCTTTCAGCTGGAGATAAAGCCAATCGTCGACCATAACGGTGCTTCGCTCGCCTCCACCATTACCTGTTCCATATCCTCCTCTTCAGAACCGGGAATCTGTATGAACAAAAAGATAGTACCGGAGGATGAATACTATTGGGACCTTCAATTTAAAGACCCTCAAGAGAATTTCAATATAAGCAGTTCCGACCCCACTCAACCCAAGAAAAGGGATAGGGCAGTATCAACTCAACCCCTTACAGATGCTACAATAGTGGTTAATTGCTATGATTTTGGTGCGTATGGAAACCTTCAAGCTGTTGCAAACCTACCCAATATCGGGATGAAATATGCCAGGGTGAAAAGGGGACAGGTTGTTACTGATAAAATGGCAGTCCGGATACCCCTTGACGATGATAATAATTACATCTCTGATGCCTGGTTTAGCAATCAAGGGCAAGCAGGGGATGATAATGACAATATTCCAGCGGGAGACTACCCCGGGGATGGATTGACCAGATATGAAGAGTATAGATTGTTCCACCTTAAGGAAGGTGGTATAAGATTGGACCCCGAAAAGAAGGATGTCTTCATATTTGATGATGCCAATATAGGGGTGGGGGATTTCGTAAATACCGGCTTGGAGATACATCTCTGGTCCTCATTAGCATCAAGGGAGGGCACTCTGGTAAACATTTATAGAAAAACCGCAACCAAGGGCCCTCAATATGGAATATGGACGATGGAAAGTGATGAGGAACGCAAGATAGATGACCACTGGATATATGGTCAGTGCCCACAGCCCTGGCTAAATTCTCCCAATGTCCATATCATTCTATTTAAAGGGTCAATAGAGGCGGCGGTGCAAGAACTCCATCTTACCCTCGAGCAGAAGGAAGCCCTTATCCGCAGCGTGATAGGGCACGAATTGGGACATGCTGTAAACCTCACACATTGCCTCCTTTCCGATTGTATAATGTATTCTATGGTGAACGAGCGCAACCCCAACCACATCTTTTGCGATGATTGCAAAAAGAAAATAAACCTTACAAAAGTTCAATGACCTAAAAAAGGAGGGAAAAGAAATGAGAATTTTGAAGATTATTTTACTTTTCTGTCTTTTGCTTTACCTGGGTTCTTTTGCCGAGGGAGTGATTTCTTTGTTTCCCTATCCCGTCCATCCCAGAAATGTTCCCGGACAAGACCCTGTGGTGGAGAAAATGCTAACACTTGGCTACCTGGCTCATCCAACTCCTGAAGAGGAACCCCTTGGTATAGGAAGGGATTTGTGGGACGCTTTAGGAAGGCGCCTACCTTCCAACTATAATTATTGGCGATATGTAAAGGCACTAATTGAGTTGGAGAAGCAGACGACTAACCCGGAGAGCAAAGCCCTTATCGCTTGGCGGATAGGCGCCTCTCTTCTTATTCCTTCTGAATGTGCGAATCTAAGCCCTGAGGAAATGGAAAAATTTGTAGAGGTCTACAGAAAACGGGGTATTTATTACCCTCATTATTATCTCTACGACAATACATTAAGGTCATATATCCAAGATACAGGGAGATGGGAAGAGGCGCTTCAGAGGATCCAAGAGGGAACTTTTGAGGAGTGGGTAGGGGAAATTATAAAGGAGCTGAAAAATATCCGCAGAACCTATATGAGGAAAGCAGAGGAATACGACCCAGACCTTTCTATAGCTTGGATGCATGCCTATTATCATCAGCGACTCCCTCTTGAAGTTTCCCTGCAGACATCTAAATCCTTTAAAGAAAAGTGGTTCAAGGAAAATTTTGCCAGAGTATACTATACAACGAAAGTAAAATACTGGTGGGAGCTACCTGTTTGGAGAGAAGAAGTCAAAAAAACCGAGCATTCTATCTATGCCCAAGAGCTTTCCCTGAAAAATTTGAGCAAGGAGGAAATTGAGGAAGCAGTGAAGGACGAGGATTTTGACGCAGCTATCATAGACTACTTGTGGTTAGAACTTCGTGATTTCTACTACATTTGGGAAGGGGATTACGAGAGAGCCCTCTATTATCAAGAGAAAATAGAAGTGGCAAGACCGGTTATAAGTCTACCTTATGAAGCCAGTTCAGGGGAGAGGGGAGAGCTATTTGGTGATATCCGGAGCAAATATCTCAAACAGTTGAAAGCGAAAGGCGAGCCTGATAAGCTGCATCCCTTCATTTACCTAAATGATAAGCCTCTGGACCCAGGGAAGGGATTTACGAAAAAAGGAGAACCTTATGTTGCCGTTCTTAGCTTTTGTCAAGCTCTGAACATACCCACCGAATGGGTAAGGAAAGGTAAGCTATTGAGGATAAAGAAGGAGAACGATAGTCTAACGATAGGGAATATAAAAGGGCAATGGAAAATCTATAGTGATGAAGGTGTGAAGAAGATAAACACCTATCTCAAAGATAAAGAGATTTATCTCCCCCTGAAGGAACTCTGCCAGCTTCTAAATTTAGAGCTCCAATGGGATGAGGAAACCTTCATAGCGAGGGTCTTCAAGAAATAACTTTAAAGCTTTAAAAGACGAAAAAACTGGGGCGGGGGCTAACGCCCGCCCCTCTTTTCAAAAATTTCAAATATTTATTTTTTAAGAAGTGCCAATGAAAATCCGGGAATAAAAGCGAATTTTGTAATGGAGAAGGGAAAGCTATTGGATATTTAGAATTGGAACATCGCCTTTGCCGTCCCCAGCACATAGCGTTATTCCTCTCCCAAAGCCCAAAGATTTTCTTAATCTCCACTCACTTCTTTGTGAATTTGGCTTCAAAAAGATTAAGATATCAGAGTTTTTTCCTAAGTTCAAGAATTTCCTTAAGCACTTTCTCCATCTCCCTCTCATCCACATATGTAAACCTTTCCATTACCTCCCTCCATTGCCTGTAGGTAGCCAGATACTCCTCGCACTGTTTCTTTGCCTCCTCAAGCAATCGTTTCGCCTCTTTTGGATTATTCCTCATCATCTTCGCCAGCTCCAGTTTGGCTATAGGATAGGCTGGCTCCTTGAAAAATGCAATTGGCTTGGAGAGCTCGTAAGGGCTCTTCTCTATCTTTAGTATCCTTTGGAAAATCGCCCTCGCTTCCCCTTCTTTCTTCTCACTCAGAAAAAGCTTGCCCAAGGCGAGAAGGGCGGGAAGGGAATGAGGGTCAACTTCCAATGTCCTTCTTAACCATCTCTCCCCTTCCCTTTTATCACCCATCGAGAGATAAATTTTGCCAAGCTGGTAAAAATTGGGTGGATAAGGATGAAGTCGAACCGCTGTTTTGAGGAGTTTCAAAGCTTCCTTTGGGTTATCTTTTAGCGTAAGTATGCCCAAATACCACTTAGCTTCTCCTTTTATCGGAAGAAAGCGAGAGGACAGTTTGAGACATTCCTTAGCTCGCCAAGGGTCTTTATGAAGGACCCTCTTTGCGGTTTGGAGATAGTAATCGGAGATGGCAAGGTCAAGGGAAATCAGAAGGAGAAGAAGGGGCAAAATAGCTATTCCTTTGTCAATTTTTCTCCCCTTTAAGTTAAGCATATTGGCTGAAAGACCAGCTAAAAGAAAGAGGGTAAAGAAGTTAGCAGTTATCTGCCAATCATAGTCAACGAAGGAATGGAGAGCGGAGGCGAGTCCACCAGATAGAAGGGAGCCAAGGAGGAAAGCCTCGTTCTGGGGCAAATTTTTATGATGTTTGTGGATATGAAAAGCGAGTAGGAAAAGGAAGATGAGAAGGGCAAGTAGCCCTTGAATGCCCAGCTCGCTTGCGAATTGGAGATAGGAATTGTGGGCTGTTCTGCTGAATCCACCTATTGCATACTTGGGATAAACGAGCTCAAAGGAGCCAGCGCCCCAGCCGAAGGGCTTCGCTCTTATCATCATTTCCGCTGAACGCCAAAGGAGGGCACGAAAAGTGGCTGATTGAGCTTCCTCCATCGTGCCACCTCCCGCTACTCTCCTTCCCAGTGGTCGGATGAAACCTCCCAGATAGGCTAAAATACAGACTATGAGGAGCAGGGGAACCGCCTTTTTTATAAACGGGAGGAGCATCTTCATCCTGTAAACGACGATTAAGAAGAATAGAAATGCACCGGCAAAAGCGAGGAACCCTCCCCGGGAACCGGTGAGGATTAGGGCGATTATTTGGGCAAATAAAAGAAAGCCAAGGATAAGGTCTCCTTTCCCAGCTGAAATGAAAAGCGCGAGAGTAGGAAAGATTGTCATTGCGAGGAAGCCAGCGAGGATGTTGGGGTTGACGAATGTTGAGAAGATACGCCAGGTCGGGTCACCGGTTATGAGCCAGGTGCGGAGATACTCAATTATACCGTAAAAAGCGATGAATCCTGAGGAAATGGCAAGGGCGTAGATGACCCATTTAATCCTATCCCTGCTGAGGGAGAGCGATAAGGGAAAAATAGATAGACAGGCTATTATGCGGAATGTCTCGGAGAGAGCCAAGTCCTTATCAACAGCCCAGATAACCGATGCGAGGGAGAAGATTGCGAGTGCCACCAGTGGGAGGTGAAGGAAGGATGTAAAAAGCTCACCAAGTAGGGCGAAATAGAAAAGGGCAAAGAAGATGAGGACTGGGGGTAGGTAGTTAATGGTGGGAGGGAAAAAGACCCCTCCACCGCCTATGACGGGAATTATGAGGGTGAGAATAAGCAGGATGAGGAGTTTCTTCTTCTCCAATTTGGAAAGATTATAATCTAAAAGGTGATTTTTGGGTAGCGTTTCAAATATTTAGGATTTTCTCTGGAACTTGTTTGCCAGAAGATAACAAAAATGGTTTGATATCGTCTTTGAAAAAGGTGGAAAGGAGGTGGGGGTAAATTCTTCAAGGAAAAGCCTAAACGAGCGAAACGCTATAGATTTTTGTCATTTTTTTATCTAAGAGCCCGTTACATATTGAGCTCCGCCCCAAAATGAATCAAATGCTTGTTGAATTCGTTAGGGATAACTTTCCGGCTTCAGAGGGCGTGTCATCAAGTCAATGACCGCCTGGCGGGGGGCTTTGCCTTGGAAAAGCACTTTATATATCTCGCAGGTTATAGGCATCTCCACGCCAAGAGACTGGGCGAGGTTATAGGCTGCCCTTGTGGTTGGTTCCCCTTCCGCTACCTGCCCGATTTTTCTCTTTGCTTCTTCAAGTGATAACCCCTTTGCTATTAGTTCTCCTAACCTTCTATTTCTGCTCAGCGGGCTGGCGCAGGTTGCTACCAGGTCTCCAAGACCAGCTAAGCCGAAAAATGTCTGAAGGGAAGCCCCCAGCTTCAATCCAAGCCTTATCATCTCCGCTAATCCCCTCGTCATCAAAGCAGATTTGGTATTATCGCCGAAGCCCAGCCCATCGTTAATCCCCGCACCTATGGCTATTATGTTCTTCAGTGCGCCTCCCAATTCCACTCCAATGATGTCCTCGTTCCTGTAAACCCTGAAATAATGGGTTGCGAAGAGCTCCTGCACTATGCAGGAAAGCCTCTCTTCCCCCGCTACAACGCTCGTCGTGGGCACTTCCTTTACTATTTCGCCAGCGAGGTTCGGTCCGGAGAGAACCAGTAATCTCTGGGAAACATCGGGCATTATCTCAAGAATTACCTCCGACATTCGCTTTCCGCTCTCCTCTTCCAAACCCTTGGAGGCGCTTACAAGGATGGCATCTCCGAGAGGAATTCTGGCAAGTTTAGTAACAACCTCCCTCATTGCGAAGGAGGGAACAGCTAAAACTATTACATCTTTGCCCAGCACGGCTTCCTCTATTTCCTTCGTTGCCCTTATGTTTTGAGGGAGTGGAACCCCGGGGAGATAAACGGGATTTTCTCCCCTTTCATTTATTGTATCCACAATTTTCTCCCTACGCCCCCAGATGATGACATCTTCTCCCTTCTTACCGAGGAGGAGGGCAAGTGCTGTGCCCCAAGAACCTGCTCCCAGAACGCCTATTTTGAAACCTTTCATAATTTTAAATGAATGTCTTGAACTGTATTCTCTGAAGGAAGGCGAAGGGTCCAAGGATTGCCCAGATGGAGCCGATTACATAGTCGCCAAGGATGAGACCGAGGAAGAAAGGAATCGCCCGCCTGTGAAGCTTCATCCCTCCTGCCCGAAGAATTATAATCTTAAACAACCAGGAGATGAAGAAGGAGAACCAGAAATAGTCCATAGCGAAGGAAACGGCTAAAGCGTAGCCAGCGGGATGGAACGGCCACCACCAGATATTCCATCTGGCTATTCGCAAAAGGATGACGAATACCAAGCCGATAGCGAAGGCTATGACCCTTCCCTTTTCCACTGGTTTGCCGTAATTCATCCAGTCAGCGATGTTGTTGAACGATTCCCAACCGAGCCAGTCCTTGTAGCCCATACATTTCGCCCTGGCTCCATCAGCATAGCAGACGAAAAGGTTGAAGAAATAGGCTGAAAGAAGAGCGAGGAATGTGGCGAAGAGAATCACCCAAAGGGTTTTCTTCTGATTTATCTTCGCTACATCAGCCATCTTGAATGTCTCCAACTGGGCGGGCATAGGATGGTTCCTGTAACATCTGTTTATCCAGTAGAACGACCAGAGAACGGTTGTGTTCTGTTTCCCGATTAGCTTTGAACCAAGCAATGTGCCCATTATGTTCTCCGGATTAACGAAGTAAATCTCGTGCGGTGTGCCCAACTCAGCCCTTACCCTGGACATCGCTAAAGCCAAAAGGAAATAGATGCTGAAGAATATAATAGATGCCCAAAGCGCCAAGCCAGCTTTATAGGCGAAATATAAAAGGATGAGCCAGCCTATAAAGAAGCCGATGACCGCTGTCCTGTAGGAAATAGGTTCCCCAGAATCGTCCATTTCACCCTTCCCGAAAGCCTTTTTAATCACCTCCCAGAGGAAGCTTTTCGTTCCCCAGAGGGCGACGAAGGCGAGGGCAAGCCAAGCGCCCGATGCCTGCTCGCCGAAGAAGGGAAAGCCACGCATCGTTCCTTCCCAACCAGTGGCTCTACCTATTACCTGAAGGAGCTTGCGAAGGACATAGAAGAACCAACAAGAAAAGGAAAGGTCTGCGGGGATGAAGAAGGCGAGCCCTATGGCGAAGGGATACTTGGAAAGGGGAGTCCAGCCAATGGCATTCCAGGGAGAGGTTGTTATATATTGTCCGAGGTCATTAGCGGGGTCCCAGGCGCTAACTGGCAAACGGGGGATGTAGGGAAGGAGGGAGGCAATGCCATTGATTGCCCCCACGATGAATGCTATGGAGAAGCCTATCCAGAGAAGGCGATTTTTGAAAAGGGGAACTTCTCCTCCGCCCCTGGCGAGCTCCAAAGGCAATTGGATAATGGGGAAGGATAGCTTTTCCGATTCTGTCCACTGTTTCCTCACCATCACATTGAGGCAGAGCATCATAAAGACGAGGGTCATAACGAAGATTCCCCAATAGAAAAGGGGCTTTGCCCAAATGTGGAAATGGCGAAGGAGGTATTTCGTAGCCCCACCACCATAAAAAGCCTCAAGGGCATCCTTATCAGAGACGAAGAGCCACTTTGGAAGATATTTGAAGAAGAGCTTTTCCCATTTGTTCTCAGGTGTGGCGAACTTGTAAGGATGACCGAGGACACCGAAGAGGTTCTGTATGGTATCGTGTCCTGCCATCGTCATTGATATGAAGAGCATTATATAGATGACAAGCAGTTCGCCACCAGTAAGTGGTTTAAGGTTAAATCGTTGGGGAAGGATATAGAGAAAATAGTCGAAAACAGCTATGAAGATGAGTATCTGATAGAGACGAAGGGGAGTGTTATAACCGAGCACAATGAACCAGAGGAGGTCAAAAAGAGAGAAAAGGAAGAAGAGATAAAAAGGATGAACTGCGCCTCTATTGTGGATATAGAGGTTGAGGACGACGAGGGTAAAGAGGAAGAAGACAGGTGTGATGAAGAGCGGGAGGCAGGAGCCGTCTAAAGTATACCACCTCACCTCCATAACGGTGACCCAATAAACATTAAGGGGTATGAGCAGTGCCCCTATGAGAACTGCTCGGGGGGTAACAGCCTTCTCTTGCATAGTTAAGGCTTGATTACCCCTTTAATGACTTTATCTTTGTTAGTATCTACGAACTCCAATGCCTCCTTTGTCTCCTCAAGCGAGAAGCTATGGGTTATAAGGGATTTGGCATCAAGCTTCCCCTCGCCAAGAAGCTTGACCGTGAGGGCGTGAACATTTGCATAACGGAAAACGCCCCTCACATCCAGTTCTCTCATATGAGCTATCTCCAACATCGGCATCGGGTAGACCTCCTCAGAGGTTACGCCCACGAGGGTAATAACTCCTCCTGGCTTTGTTATGTATGGGGTTATCTGGGTAGTGGATGTCTGCCCGGCACACTCAAAAGTAACATCAACGCCTCTGCCATTGGTCAGTTCGTTTATCTTCTTAACGACATCCTCCTCCCTGGCGTTTATCGTGTAGGTTGCCCCCATCTTTTTCGCCATTTCCAGGCGAGAGGGGACTACATCGGTGACGATGATTGGTGAGGCACCAAATGCCTTCGCCACTTGCAGGGTGCAGAGTCCGATAGGACCGGCGCCCAAAACAGCAACTATATCGCCAGCGGAAACACCGGAGCGTTTCGCTGCCTGCATCCCAACGGAGAGCGGTTCCACCATCGCCCCTTCCTCAAAGGATATTCCCTCGGGCAAGAGGAAGGTGAAATCCCAGGGAAGAACAGCGTACTCCACGAAGAAGCCATCATAGGGAGGGCAGGAAAGGAACTTCATATCAGGGCAGAGATTATACCTCCCTGATTTACAGAACTCGCATTTTCTGCAGGGAATCCCTGGCTCCATCGCAACCCTATCCCCAACCTTTCTTTCCTTGACTGCCTTTCCTACCTCCACGATTTCTCCCGAAGCCTCGTGTCCCAGGATGAGAGGTTTCTCTACGACGAACTTCCCTATCTTTCCCTCTTTGTAGAAATGGATATCCGACCCACAGATACCCACAGCCTTGACCCTGATTACGACCTCGTCATCAGCTGGGTCCCTAACATCAACTTCCTCAATTCTCAGGTCAAAGGGTTTATATAAAACAGCAGCTTTAGCTTTTCTCATATGTGACCACCTCCGGAGGTCTTTTTCTTTAATTTTATAACACTTTTCGGATTGGTAAAGAAATTTTTAGTTTTATATTGGAGGAGAAGTGAGAAGATTTTTATTTAAAAAAAGAGTTAATCGGTGATTTTTAGCTCATCTATTTGTTTCTTTATCTTATCCGCTTCGTCCTCTTTGCCGACTTTCCTCAGAAGCTGTTCTAAGCGGGTTAGGAAAAGCAGATTTCTGCGATAGGAAGGGAACCTCGCCTTTCTCTGCCATTCCTCCACCAATTCCCCTAATTTGCCTGTTTTTTCCGACATCCTTACCAATCCATTATATGCGTCCTCGTCCTTTTCATCCAATTCCAATGCCCTTCTATATGCTAATCTCGCCTTTTCCCATTCTCCTTTAGCCTCGTAAGCCCTTCCCATTCCAAGATGTGCCCTTTCCACCCGTGCATTTCGCTGGAGGATCTTCGTCCAGACCTCAAGAGCCCTATCCCATTGCTCTTTCTTCTCAAGGATTGCGCCTGTATATTCCAAAAGTATTCTGCTTTGGGGATATCTTTTCAACAGGCTTTGAAGGTCCTTCTCCGCCTTCTCCGATGTCTCACTCCCCGGTGGGAATAAATAGGCATCAAGGGCAGACCGGAGCGTTTTCTCCAATTTCTCTATCTCTTCCGCTAACTCCAATGAACCCCTGAGATTTTCCAAACTTGTCTTCTCCCCGATGTTAAGGAGAAGTCGCTGTTCCAATTGCTCAAGCAACCTTACCCCCTTATTTACTGCCTGCTTTAGCAACTGGTCCTTTTGATTCGGGTCTTTTTCTTGAAGGGCTAATTTATAATAGGGAAGAGGGTGTTCCACTGAAAGGTCGGTTGCTTTTTTATAATTCGCCAGGGCGGAATCGGTATCTCCTTTCTTTTCGTAAAGCTCGCCGAGCCAGAAATACAGATTCCCCGCCTCCGGGACAGATTTAATCGCCCTTTCATAGACTTCAATCGCTTTATCAATGTTGTTCTCCCTTTCATACAACCGAGCAATCATCCTGTAAACCTCTATATTCTTCGGTTCTATCTTCAGGATTTTCTCATATTGGGCGATGGCATCGTCCCATTTTTGCTCATCCTCGTAGGTCTTGGCTACTCGCAGGATAATCTGGGTATCTTGAGGGTATGCCTTCTCCAAATCCTGGTAAATCCTCCTCGCTTCCTGAAGCTTCATCTGCGAATAGTAAATGCTCGCAAGTATTAATCCCGTTTCCCTGTCATTGGGATAATTTTTGTGGATTTCCTCCAAGGTTGAGATGACCTTTTCGGTAGAACCCTCCTTCTGGTATATCTGCGCGAGTATAAGAAGGAGGTTTCTATCGGGTGGAGTGGTATTGAGCCCTTCTTCAATTACCCTTTTTGCCTCGCTCAAATTTCCTAACCTCAACAAAGTAAGCGCAAGGTTTTGTCTGGCAGGGATAGATGAGGGGTCTATGTTGAGGGCATTGTGGAAATGTTCAGCCGCTGTAGCGAGTTCGTTTGCCTCGTATTTCTTCAAGCCCAATTGAAAATAGCAGAGAAATAGCGCTTTTTTGAGGTTGGTGTCGGTAGGATTCTTTTTGAGGGCTTCTTTCAATATGGGGATAGCCTTTTCGTATTCTCCCTTTTGGATATAGCTCTGGATATCCTTACTGCTCTGGGAGGAAGCAGAAAAGAGGATACAAGTTAACAATATTGATAAAATAAGGAGCAGATTTTTTGAGCACATATCAGGATCTTTTATAAGCCAATCTTAAGCTATTTGAGAAGTTTGTCAAGTCCTTGCAGAATGCATCAAACGCTTGTTTAGTTCTTTCATCCCTATTTCCTCATCAGCATTCCATCTTCACTTGGATATCCAGCTCCAAATATTCTAATTTATGAAAAAAAATTGACCAATTTTGCATAATCTTTAAACTTAAAGTAAGAATGTAGGTGATAGGTGGTGCCCTTGATGAAGAAAGTCTCTCATCCCTGGGGGCAATACCTTCTTTTCTGCTGTGCCCTAATCCTTGCCTGGCGGATAGCCCTCGCCGATGGATTTATGCTCGCTAAATATTATGCGAGTAAATCTATACCCGCTCTACCCCTCGTTGAGGAAAAGGGACAGTTAGCCTATATTGATTACGATGGCAAAATAGAGAAGCTCATAATAAGCGTAACCACAGAATGGAGGGCTAAAAATGCCTTCTGGCTATTTCCTGTGCCATCCTCACCCGATTCCCTGCATCTTAAAGTTCTCGCCATCCTCCCCGAATTTCAGGGAGATGATATCATCTCAACAGCTAAAGAGGTCTTAGAAAACACGAGGAATTCGCTCCTTATAAGTCAAATCTATACCCTTCCCCTCATTGCCTTTTATCGTTCCAAACAAATAGAGCGGGAACTTGCGTTTGTGCCGGGAGCCGGCACTATTAGACCGGGCGCAAAGGCTCCTCCGCTGATAGTCCACGAGCACATAGAGAAAGGGGGAATGGTCGTTGAAAAAATCACAGCCAGATATCCCAGAGCTCTTTACGATTATCTGCGAAAGAAGGGATTTAGGATTAACGAGGGGGCGATTCCCGTTATTGATTACTACATAGGAAAGGATTATACCTTCATAGTCGCCTGGCTTGCGAAAACTCACACGGAGGAAGCAAAAGCTCAGGGAATATATGTGGAATTCCCCACTGCAAGAATCTACTATCCTCTCCTTCCCACCAGCATATACGGGGCTAAAGTCATTCCAGCGAAAATCTACCTAATGGGTCTTTATACTCCGGAAATTACCCCCAATCTTAAGCCCCTAACGAAAATCACACACTGCTTTGGTAGGTATTCCGTTTCTTCCATAGTCTTCTATTTTTCCCATAGTGAGCGAGAGAAGATAAAAGAGGATATAGAGCTTATAGAAGACTTTCTGAAAGGAAGGGAATCAAAGGGCGAATAGACGGAGATAAGTATAGAGGCTCCCGCCAGGCTCTATACCTCGGACCTTTTCTTTCATAGCAAGGTTCCCTTCAAGGTCCACTATGCTATGTTCCTGACGAGGTTCAATCTTCTTTCAGTCCTTTCCCTTTTCGCCATACTTTCCTGCCTTGCTTCATTTCTTGCAGGTCTTTTGACGCTTAGGGAGTTTAGAAGCAAGCCTTTCACCCTCTTCATACTCGGCTTTTCCAACTTTTTCAGCATCATCGGGTTCTCAATTATAGTTTATTCTCTGAGGACCGAGTCAACCGATTCCTCCGCCATTTCCCAGGTCCTTGAGGAATTGAGAGGAAAGGGATACCAGAGAAACCGCTTCCTCGCCTTCATTTGCTTTTTCATTTCCGCCCTATCCCTATCGTTAGCAATTTATTCCCACTGGCAGAAAAAGGCTATCCTCGGATATGAAAGTTTTTACCAAGCTTTTCCCTTGGAAGGTTATCTTTTGGCTTTCGTCTTTTTGCTTCTCGGTGCTCGTTTAAGCGTGGTTAGGGAAGAGGATGAGGAGCTCTTCAAAGAGCTAAAAGAGAACGGCTATTCAACTTGGTTTCTCTTTCCCCAAGACAAAAGCAAGTTCGTCTTCATCCTCGTCTTTTCCCTCCTTTTCCTGTTCCTTGTCTTTCTCATCACTCCGCTTCTGGAATTGCCACTTCTGTGTGGTTGAATAAACAAGGGAGGTGATGTGTTCTATGAAAAGGGTAGTTTTGTTATTGATTGTGCTAATTTTGTCAGCTGGGTCCCTCCAGCTCTATGCCGATGGGATTGCCATAGGACCGGGCTATGGGAGGTCTCCCTGGAGGCTAATAGATGAGGATAGGCAAGTCGCCTTCATAAGCTATGTTAATGGTCAGGAGAGGATGCTCGTGCGATTCTTCACCAAGAAAGCGGAAAAGGATGTTTGCTGGCTTCTCCCCATTCCCTCCACTCCTGAAAGTTTGGATTTTGATATAGTGAGATTCGCGATATCTGTAGGTGGTGCGGACCTATATGATAGATTTAACCACAGATGGAAAATAATGAAGAACATAGCTGTTGGGAGCCAGCTTTACACCATTCCTTTCCTTTTCGCCGCAACGGCTATCTGGTAGGAAAGTGGTTATTACTTTGAAGGTTTATCTCCTACGATGGGTATGGGAGGTCCTCAACCTGGGGTAACGGTTCATGCGCATAAAGAATAAGGTGGCATC
>JACIXQ010000007.1 GCA_014360465.1 bacterium | reverse complement strand
TGCGCCCAATATATAAACTTCCCTTGGGAGACAATCCTACTTCTCCAGAGCCAAAGAAGTTCATAGCTGTATTGATATCTTTCAAAGTCCAGGTTGTTGTATCTCGTTCCTTGTCATAACGAGTGACCAGCATCCAATCAACAGAAAGTCCACCCCTGCCCTTAATGATATCGGAAACAACGAGGATTTTATTATTTCGGAAAAACTCTATGATTTTCTCCCTTAAGTCAATCGGCAATTCGTCCAAAAAGACCCTCCTGCTATCTCTTAGATGCTCTACTTTGATGATATCCGGGTAATGGGCAGGGTTCAATTCTCCAGTAAAAAGCTTCAAACCAAATGCTACCTCTTCAGAAAAACCCCACATTTCCTTGTAAGCATCCACCCATCTTTTATCAACCTGATTATAGTCGGAATCGGCGCTTGCTTTCTTTAAAGAAAGGTTCTCGACCCTCGTTATGCTCCCCATCTTTATCACCAATCGTACCTGGGCATCGGCTTTCTTAAACCTCATTAAGTCCTCATACGGTTCCGAAAGTCCCAATCTTTCTACTACCTCCCTCTTCATTCTCGTAGGTATCTGAACTGCTTCAAGAGTGTCTATCCACTCCAGTTTGTACCCCATAATTCTCAGCCAGGTCTGGGCTTCGGGGTCTGTTCTCCAGTTGTTAAATTTCTGACAGATAGCTCGCTCGTTAGCGAAACCACCTTTAGCTGTTATAGAACCAATCTCAAAGGAACACATAGCTATATATCCTATTCCTTTTCCTCAACTCTTTGAGCTATATCCCTTCTGTAGAAAATATTGTCAAACTTTATCATCTGAATGGCTTCATAAGTTCGCTTTCTTGCCTCCCTGAAAGTCCTGCCCAGACCGACAACTCCCAAAACCCTACCACCTGCTGTAACAACCTTTCCATCAACATTCTTTGTTCCAGCGTGGAAAACGATGATATTCTCCAACTTCTCTACCTCATCAAGACCGCTTATTTCCTTTCCAATCTCGTATTTGCCAGGATACCCTCCAGAAGCAATGACAACGCAGAGACATTTTTCCTCTCGCCACCGTATCTCAATCTCCCTCAACCTACCTTCCTCCGCTGCTATGAGCGCATCCAAGAGACTACCTTCCATTCGGGGCAGGACCGATTGTGTCTCAGGGTCTCCAAAACGGACATTGTATTCCAGCACCTTCGGTCCTTCAGTCGTTAGCATGAGCCCCAGATAAAGCACTCCGACAAAAGGGGTTCCTCGCTCCTGCATAGCTCTGATAGTAGGATAGGCTATCCTCTCCAACACCTCTTCCTGGAGGGATGGAGGGAAGACGGGAACAGGACTATAGGAACCCATACCTCCCGTGTTGGGACCTTCATCGTTATCATATGCTCTCTTGTAATCTTGGGCAGGTTGGAGGGGAAGAAGGTAATCACCATCGGAGAGAAGCATAAAAGAGGCTTCCTCACCCGAAAGCATCTCCTCTATAACCACCTTATCTCCCGCTGAACCGAACATCCTCTGCTCCATAATCTCCTCTATCGCCTGATAAGCTTCTTCCTTGGTCTTGCAGACATAGGAACCCTTACCGGCGCAGAGACCATCCGCCTTAACGACGATTGGTGCGCCAACCTTATCTATGTAAGCCCTCGCCTTTCGGGGGTCATCAAATACTTCGAACGATGCTGTGGGGATGCCAAAATCGCGCATAAGGAATTTGGCGAAGACCTTGCTTCCCTCAAGCAGTGCAGCTTGTGAATCGGGACCAAATATCTTCAACCGTCTCTTTTTGAACTCATCAACTATTCCACCGACAAGGGGAGCTTCGGGACCAACGATCGTGAAATCTATTTTTTCTTTTGAAGCGAACTCAGCGATGTCCAGCACATCCTCGGCTTTAAGGGGCAGGCATTGGGAAAGTTTGGACATTCCCGCATTTCCCGGGGCTGAAAAGTGTTCTCCCTTGGGATTATCCTGGGCGAGCTTCCAGAGAAGAGCGTGTTCTCTTCCGCCTCCGCCAACTATCAGTAGCTTCACGGCTCCTCGTACCTCCTCATCATTAATAATCATCGTCAGAGACGAAATCCTCTTCTGAATAACGGGTTTCTATTTCCTCAAAGCGAGTAAAATTAGGAACGAAAAGGAGCTGGATTGTCTTTGTAGGTCCGCTCCTTTGCTTGGCTATAATGAGCTCCACCGTCTCCGGCTCGATACTTTCGCGTGATTCCTCCAATTCTTTCTCAAGGTCCTCCTTTCCCGATTTCTCCTTTTTCTCATAGATGCTTGGGCGGTAGATTAGCATAACAACATCGGCTTCTGCCTCAATGGAACCAGAGTCTCTCAGATCAGAAAGCATAGGTCGCTTATCCTCCCTCATTTCCACTCTACGGGATAGCTGGGAGAGGACAATTATGGGGACATTGAGCTCCCTCGCCAAAGCCTTTAGCGAACGAGCTATGGCGGAGATTTCTTGATTGCGGTTCTCCGCTTTCCCTTCAAACCTGATCAATTGGAGATAGTCTATTATTATCAACCCCAAATTTACCTCCGACATCAATCTTCGCGCTTTAGCCCGCATCTCAAGCACTGTGATTGCGGGAGTATCATCTATATAGATTGGAGCATTTGATAGCCTTGAGATTGCCTCTATTATTTTCTCCCAATCGGGGGGTTTAAGCATGCCCGTGCGGACGAGATGATGGTTCACCTGGGCTACACTGCATAGCAATCGCTGGGCTATTTGAGATTTAGACATTTCCAAGCTGAAAATACCCACCGGCACTTCCTCGTTAAGTGCGGCATGCTCGGCGAAATTAAGGGCAAGGGCGGTTTTCCCTGTGCTGGGTCTTCCTGCCAGTATGATGAGGTCGGATTTCTGGAAGCCAGCTGTTACGAGGTCAAGATTATAAAAGCCTGTTGGCAATCCTGTAGTGAGCCTCTTCTTATGATAAAGCTCGTCTATCCTCTCAAACTCAGCCTCAAGGATGTTTTTGATTGGCTCAAAAGGACGAGAAATGCGTCTTTGCCCCACCTGAAAAATCAATCCTTCCGCCCTGTCTAAAATGGTATCAACTTCTTCCTTTTCTTCAAAAGCCATTGCTGCTATTTCTTGGGAGGTAGTTATAAGGTTGCGAAGAGTTGCCTTTTGCTGGACGATGCGAGCATAGTGTTCTATGTAGGCAGAGGTAGGGACGGAATCAAGAAGGAGGCGAAGATATTCCGTGCCGCCAATCCTATCAAGCTGTCCGAGGCGGCGAAGTTCTTCAGCAACTGTTACGAGGTCAATCGGCTGAGATTTCGCCTCAAGGGAGAGAATTGCCTTATAAATTATCTGATGGATGTCCCAATAGAAATCCGTCGGTTGGAGAATCTCCAAAGCGCGTGGTAAGCTCGCAGGGTCCAAAAGTATGGAGCCGAGAACACCTCGCTCCGCTTCCAAACTTTGAGGTGGAACTTTCCCCAGCAATGTATCTTCTTTCATCTTTTCACTCCTTGGGAACGAGCTCCACAGTTATCTCCACCCGCTGACCCGTCGGCATTCTAATGGGAATCTGGAAAACACCGATGTGTTTGAGAGGAGAATCCATCTCTATATCCCTCTTATCCACCTTTATCCCCCTCTCTGCAAGGAGTTGGGCGATGTCCTTGTTGCCAATAGAACCAAAGAGTTTTCCATCCTTTCCGACAGCCACAGGAACAACCAGTCTTTCGTTCTTGAGTTTTTCAATCGCCGCTTCCACTTCTTTTTTCAGCCGTTCCTCTTTCTTTTTAAGCTGTTCCAGTCGCTGTTGGAGTGATTTCATTGTTCCTTCTGTCAACTCTTCAGCTAATCCTCTTGGAATCAGGTAGTTACGGGCATATCCATCAGAGACATCCTTGATGTCGCCCTGCTTACCAAGACCGGGCACTTCTTTTAGCAGAAGAACTTTCATAAGAGCCTTGCCTCCCTGTTCTTTTCGTTTAATTTAATTCTATCATAAATTTGGGTGTTATGGCAATTGCCTGTAGAATCCATTTCTAAATTCTTCTCCAAGGTAATCTGACCTTTAATACACTTTGCTTTTTTAGCCACACCTAACTTCTCTTGGCGCTTGAGCTCCATACTTATTTAGGGCAATTAAGAATCGTAAAATTAGATTTGTTTTAATCGCAAACGCTTGCTTTAATTATCTTAATTTTGTATAATTTCAATAAGAAAAGAGAAGGTCCCTGCTGTTGATAAAATTTAACAGGAGGTGATGCGATGAAGCTATTTTAACAAAGGAAGGTTTTTATTTTTTAGAACCAGGAAGTACAAAAAATTTTAAAAAAGGAGGTAAAACGAATGCGCAGGAAAGGTTTTACATTGATTGAATTGTTAGTTGTGATAGCGATTATCGCCATACTTGCTGCTATCCTCTTCCCCGTCTTTTCAAGGGCACGCGAACAAGCCCGCAAGACTGCCTGCCTTTCCAATATGAAACAGTTAGGGCAGGCGCTTGCTATGTATGTGCAGGATTGGGATGAGAAGTTCCCTCTCCTCGGCTGCTGGGGTTGTGGGAGTGGCGCTCAGGCGGACGACCCGCTGTTCTCAGTCCATGCTAAGATACAACCATATGTGAAGAACATAGCTGTTTACGATTGCCCCTCGGCAGATATGACCGATGTAGTTGCGGAAGGGAATATAGGTAGAATGAGGGACCCCCTTACCCGCTCGTTGGGCGGCAAGGGAAGACCCTGCCCTGTGGAGTGGGCAGGTCACTGGATAGATGTTGGTTTCAATTACTGGGTTGTCTCCTACTGGGATTTCTCATACATAAAGCGAGGGGGAGGAGGCATCCCTCCTTTGGGCGGCGTTTCCCTTTCCTCCATATCTCATCCCTCAGAGTTGGTCGTAGCGGGCGATTCCGTTATGCCCAACGGCTGTGCTTCCCAGATTATCTGGGCTAATTCCTGTGCCGCTTCCTGTAATCCCGGCAACCAAACTGACGAAAGCGCCAGGCACAGCGGAGGTTCAAACCTCGTTTTCGCCGATGGACACGCTAAATGGATGCACTGGAGAAGCATAAACCAGGATTGTGATAGGTTCTTCAATCCGCAGTCCCCGTGAGTTAATATTGGGCGAGCCCCTAAAGGGGCTCGCCCAAAAATCTTATAAAAGGGGGTTTGCGCCTAAATGGATATCTTCCCAATCTTTCTTATCCTTGTTCTTTTCCTCTCCATCCCTGCCTATTCAAAAATCAACGATATCTATGTCATCACCTTCACCCACCTTGATATCGGTTTCAACTGGCCAAAAAACGAGGTTGGCATCGGCTACAAACACTGCATTGACCACGCCATTGAGCTTTGTAAGCAGTTTCCCGACTTCAAATGGACCATAGAAACAAGTTGGCAATTGGGAGAATGGCTCAAAAGAACAAATGACAAGAAGAAATTAGATGAACTTAAGAAGTTGATTTTAGAAGGAAGAATATACCTCGCTGCTGCTCCTGCAACATTCCATTCCGGTGTTCTCTCCTCTGAAGAAGCTTGCCGCTTGTTCTATCCCACTTACAAGATTTGTAGAAAGCTCGGAATTGATATGCCCGCTGTAGCTATTCAAAACGATGTTCCTGGATACACCATAGCTTACCCACTGATAATGAAGGAGAGTGGAATAAAGTACTTCCTGACGGGAATAAACTCCTTCATCGGCAAGGGAGCAGATATTCCCCTTAAGGATATCCCCTTCTGGTGGGAAGGTGATGGGGGAGCAAAGGTGCTTACCTGGATAAGCCCCTCCTATATTGAGGCTATGGACTGGGGATTGAGCCACTTTGATGCGGGGAAACTAACGGAACAGGATGAGAAAATGAAGAAAAAACTTGAGGAATTGGAAAATCTTGGCTATAGACATAATGCCGTAATCGTCCTTGCCTCCATTCTTGATAATCTTGATTCAACCGGAGCAGCGGGCGTTCTCACCTGCATAAGACATTGGAATTCCCAAGGGAAAAAGCCAAGAATTATCCTATCAAATCCTCAAGAATTCTTCTCCCATATAGAGAAAAGCATAAAAACAGAAACACTTCCCCGTTATAGGGGAGACTGGTCGGGATTATGGGAGGTAGTGAGAGCTTCCCTTGGTTATGGCAATATCCTCTCCCGCTGGGCGAAAGAATACCTACCAGTAGCCGAGACGCTTTCCAGCATTTTCAAAATGAAATATCGCCTTCCATATCCTGGCGAGGATTTAGAAAAGGGCTGGAACGCTATATGGCAATACGATGAGCATACCGCTGGTGGAGGAGTAGCACAGGATTATGGGGCAACAAGGGAACAGGTGAAGCAGGGGGAGTGGGAATCCCTATTTGTTGCTGAAGAGGCTTATGCCTCCGCTAGCAATATCCTTGATTTCGCACTTCGCATTATGCCTGTCAGCAATGAGAAGCCGATAATCTTCAATCCTCTACCCTGGGAAAGGGAAGAAATACTTTGGTTTAATCTCCCTCAACAGTTTAAGGGCAATCAATTAATCTTTATGGATGACAAAACAGGGGAGCAAATACCTTCCGAGATGGTTGATGAAAGCACCTTTCTTCTGAAATTGAAATTGCCTTCTTTTGGATATAAATTCCTTAAAATTGAGAAAAAGGAAGGCACCTCCAAACCAAAGCGAAGCGAGGATTTAACGATTGAGAATGAATTTTATAAAGTTTATGTAAATCCAGATGGAATCATCAGCTCCATCTACGATAAAACAGCTAACAGGGAACTGCTAAATTTAAATGGCGATTACAGGTTCAATGAGCTCTTGAAAGGCAAGACAAGCGAGACCTATATCGGAGCAGTGAGGAAAGCGATTTCTGGTGGGGAGAAATGTAGGATAAAATGCGAGAAGGGAGAATTAATGGAAAGGATAATCGTTGAGCGTGAGGATTGTCCTCTCGCGAAAACGGAGATAAGGCTGTATAAAGGAATAAAAAGAATAGAGATAGCCGATACCCTTGATTTAAAGAGCGGGCGATTCTCTAATGGAGACTCCTTCCTCCTTTCCTTCCCCTTTAACATTGACAGGGAGAAGATGGTCCTGAGAGTTGATGGTCCATTGCATGCGAGGCTCGTGCCAGATGATTACCTTCCTCCCCAGACCATAAGCACCTTGCCGGCGAACAGATGGATAGAGCTAAGAGAAGGGGACAGTTATGGGGTGGTAATATCTTCCCGCCAAGCTTATCTTTGGCTTGCTGGAAAACCACGCTGGGCTGAGCATCAGCTCGATAGAGATCCAGTTCTCTTCTCTATCCTTTTAAATGCCCCGGAAGTAGAGGAAGAACCGCCTTCCTTTATGAGAAGTCCTTATCCGATGCCTGACCGTTTCCAGTTTGAATATGCGATAACCACAAACGATTCTTTTGACCCGGTGGGGCAGGAAAAATTCGCCAGCGAATTCTGCCTGCCTTCCCTTTACAACACAAGACCGCTACCAGGATATCAAGCCTTGCGGGCAGAAGCAGAGGAATCGTTTATAAGCGTTGAGCCAGAAAATGTGAGGCTTCTCACCATTAAGAGAGCTGAATATGGGGAGGAAAACGAATTCGTCATCAGATTACTGGAGAAGGCAGGAAAACAGACAATCGCTACGATAGGGATTCCAGCCAAGGTTAAGGAAGCGGCGCTCTGCGATTTATTAGAAAGGGAGAAAGGCGATAAACCTCTTTCTTTGGAACCTCTAAGAGTTAGGATAGAACCTTATGGTGTAGTTACATTGAAGATAAAAATTGCTGATTGAAGAATTAACAAAATCTTTGAAAACTTCGGAAAGATTTTGGAATCTTTAGTAATTATTATGGGAAAATGGAATTTGAAATAAGCAGGAAATAATCCCGACTTTTTATTACCCTACGGAAATGCTTCTCTATGGAATCTCTTACTCCCTCTTTGTAAATATACCACACTTCTATTTATATGTTCCGACAGGTTATGGAATTTTATAAAAAATTTGACTTTTCTCCAAGACACGATATAATGTTATTGAGAATTATTTTCAATAAATCATATTTATAAGGAGGTCTTTTAAATGCCAAGAGGAGACAGAACTGGTCCTTTGGGACTCGGTCCGGGAAAAGGAAGAAGAGCTGGTTTTTGCTCTGGCTTCACAGTTCCCGGCTTTATGAATTATGGAAAAAGATGGGGATGCCAGGGTTTGGGTGTGAGGCGAGGAATGACCCGTGGTGCCGCCGCAGGCTTCAATT
The DNA here is from genome assembly GCA_014360465.1 of bacterium. Lineage (GTDB taxonomy): Bacteria > Armatimonadota > JACIXR01 > JACIXR01 > JACIXR01 > JACIXR01. The sequence goes on along the minus strand of JACIXQ010000007.1, from coordinate 41,974 downwards.
CCCCTCCCTATTCCAGCGAACCAGCTGAAGAGCCACCTTCCGAGGTAGAACAACTTAGACAAGAAACAGATGCTCTACGCCAAGCTTTGGAGGCAATAGAGAATCGCCTGAAAGAACTGGAAAAGAAATAGTAATAACATTCCGGTGGAAGAGCCCGTATGGGTTCTTCCACCTACAAAAGGAGGTATGAACACTTGGAAAGGCAAAAGATTCCGCAAGGCTTGGTTAGCGAGGAATTAGAAAAACAGTTGGAAAAGATAAAGCATAGGATAATCGTTCTTTCGGGCAAAGGGGGTGTAGGCAAGAGCACCGTTGCCCTTAATTTGGCGGTTGCCCTCTCCCTACAGAATAAAAAGGTAGGGCTCTTAGATATAGATATTCACGGTCCCACGATACCAAAGATGATTGGTTGGAAGGGAAAGGAAATAGAAGTAAACGAAAACGGTAAGCTGACGCCGGTGCAATTGGGGGATAATCTAAAAGTAATGTCTATAGGTTTTCTCCTGCCAGATGAAGACTCATCAGTCATCTGGAGGGGACCAATGAAATACAGAGCAATCCAGCAATTCCTTGAAGATGTTGAATGGGGTGAACTGGATTACCTTCTCATAGATTCGCCTCCCGGCACGGGAGACGAACCCTTGTCTATCGTTCAGCTGTTAGGGAAATTAGAGGGGGCGATAATAGTAGCCACACCCCAGCAAGTAGCCGTCTCCTCCGTGAGGAAAAGTATCACTTTCTGTAGGAAACTAAATGTCCCCATACTCGGTGTTGTGGAAAATATGAGCGGTTTTATCTGCCCTTATTGCGGGGCAAGGATAGATATTTTCAGCAAAGGCGGTGCGGAAAAGATGGCAGAGGAGATGAAAATCCCCTTCCTTGGGAGGATACCGATAGACCCGCACCTGGTAGAAATAAGCGATGCCGGTCAGCTCCTTTGGAATTCGGGTTCCCATAGCCAAATAAGGGATATATTTGAGAAAATAGCGGTCAGCCTCACGGAAAATTCCCAGGAATGAAAGGGAAAATCCTCACGCTTTTGGAAAACAGCGTCAGACATAGGGGGTTATTAGCGGAGCACGGAATTTCCTTTTACATCGAGTTTGATAACAATAAACTTCTTTTTGATGTAGGACAAAGTGGCGTTATATTGAGGAATGCCCAAAGCTTGGGTATTAATTTGGAGGGATTAAGTTGGATCGCTTTGAGCCATAACCATTACGACCACACAGGTGGTCTTTTGCCCTTGCTAAAATACCTGGATAAAAAGCCAAAGTTATTTGCTCATCCTGATGCTTTTCTTCGCCCTCGCTACATTTTCTCTCCCAATACTTCGCCAAGGGATGTTGGCAACCCCTATTCCCTTAGCGATGTAGAACCATTATGCGAAGAAATCGTCCTGCAAAGTTATGGCAAAGAGATCGTTTCGGGCATATTCCTCACTGGAGAAATAGAAAGGAAAACGCCATTTGAGGATGTGGGCGATGATTTCCGTTTGGCAAATGGAGATAAAGACCCCATTTGGGATGACCAGAGTTTGGTGATAGATGCTCCTCAGGGTTTAATGGTCCTCCTCGGGTGCGGACATTCAGGGTTAGTGAACACGCTCTTGAAAGTTCGGGAACTTTTCCCCTCCCGCCCTATAGAAGCTGTCATCGGAGGATTTCATCTCGGCTCAGCCTCCCCGGAGCGCCTGAAAGCAACTGCCGATGCCCTTAAGGAATTTGGAGTAAATCAAGTCATTGGTGGGCATTGCACAGGTTGGAAAGCCTCCCTCTTCCTATCTCAAAATGTGAAATTCTTCCCACTCTTCACCGGGATGCTAATAGAGCTCTAAACAAATATTTCTACGGGAGGGAAACTTGGTGAGCTGAAAGGGGTTAAACCACCTTTCGCAATAGCCATAACGAGGACTAAAAAGACACCAATATTAAATTTATAGCTAACTGTTAGCTGGAGAGGAATGCGATATTTTTGCAAATAGTTAGCGATTTTATATCTCTTCGCTATTGATGCTGGGGGTTCAAAGGAATTCTGCATTGGCAATTATAATCGCATAATTTACAATGAATTAAAATAATTCTTTCCCACTTGGAAGGGAGACTTCTCAATAAGCAGGGGGAATTCCTTCCAAAATCCGAGAGAGGAAAGGAGAGAAGCAAGAATGAGGCTAATAAAGAAAACTGTCAAGACGGTAAATATGGAGGTGCTGGGAAAAGCTGATAGGCTATGGATACTTCGCTTTTTCCTAATAGCTTTTCTGCTCACGCTTCCCTTTTATCTTCCTGCCCAGCCCCAGCTGAACCTTCCAGCAGAAGGGCTAAAAATCACTCCTCAACTAATAATTAGAAGAACCCCTATTCAGTTTAATCCCAATCTGGTGAATATCATAAAAAGAAATCCCATTCCCTTCAAACCCTTCACTCTTGAGGAGCTCAAGCTTGCACCACAGAGCGAGGTTATTTTGGAAAATGGAGCAAAGCTAAAAGCGGAAGATTTCATCGCCCAAATGAACGAGCTGGAAAGAAAATTCAACGAGCTTGGCTATTCATTAAGAGAGCCTGGTGATGTCACAATTCAAATATGCAAGTTGAACAAGGATGTCTTTGACCGCACCCGCCAGGTCCTTTTGGGAAGCGTCAGCCAAAAGCCCAACTTCTTCGTTCCAAGCCTAAGCCAGAAAGCGTTGATGACTCCCAACTTCACGCTCCTCACGCCTAAACCGCTTATAAGCCCTGTCGCCCTCAGCCCAGAGGCAATGGAGAAACAGATGGAAACAGCCAAGCGCATTGCAGAAATGGTGGAGAATAAAACAGCAAAAGCAAAGCCTCAAGGGATTAAAAAGCTGAAATTGGAAAATTCATATTCAAAAAGTTTGGGTGATGAGAATATATTAGCAGTTGAAGTAGATGCCTACATTGGTATGAAAGGAGAAAAGGACAAATTAGAGCTAAAAGCAAGTGGCAAAGGCACTGGCTACCTTTTTGGTGAATCTACGGAGATAGTCTATGGTGAAGCAAGGCTGAACTCTTCCAAAGATAAGGCAAATTCCTCCATAGTCATAAGAGCATTAGGCTACGACCTTTGGTATGACGAGCGGGACACTTTTATCTCCTACCAGGATAGCCAATCCAAAGGAATAGACCAGGCATATACCGGAAACTTTATGATAGGACCAATCCCGGTAAGCGTCACCTTGGGTTTTAAGGGAGTAGTTGGCATTGATTACGGCTTCTGTCTCACACCCTCCCATATCTCGGGAATCCTCTCCCCTTATATTGACACGAGGGGATATGCAGAAGCAGGAGTGGATGTTGTCGTCGCCAGCGCCGGGGCTGGCGCTGAACTCACCTTCCTCAAGGACCGGCTTAATCTTCAGACCGACCTTGGCATAGAGCTCGCAGGAGATGAACCTTTCTTCGTTGTCCGTTATGGTGCTCTAAACGAGTTGGAAGCGCTAAATGGTAGTATTTATGCATATACCAAAATTGATTATCTAATAGGTTCAAAGAAATTCACTTGGGACATATTCAATTGGGATGGAGTCAAAACGAACGGTTACATAATAGGACCTAGGGAATATGTTCAAAGCTTGATAACAGGGCAGCAATTCTCTAAGGAGACCGTATCTGTCGTTGTCACTCGTTTGAAGACACCTTATCCGGCTGGTTTCTGCACCATTCTCTTCGGCACATCCGCCTATAGCGCTCTTGATGAACCTGCTTCTCCAACTGATGAGTTCATCTGGTTCGGAAAGGAGATAAAATGGCAAAAGGAGATAATTCCTCCCTCTGATAAGAAGGTTGTCATAGTTATGGAAGTGTGGGGACCGAGAAAGGCAGATAGGGAGAAGGGTATTATGGAGGTGAACCATCGCCTCAATTTAGACCCGACTGGAGAGGACATCGTGCTTATCTACGACCTTGAGAAAGGCACCTTCACTGGGGATGCTGTTGGCAAAAGAGGGGATAGAATAACACTCAAGGGTGAGGACGGTGAGATAGAATTCTATCTGCCACTGAAGTTAAAAGGAGCGCCAGCAAAGGCAAAATAGGGTGGTTAAAGATTGAAACTGAAAACCTTTTACCTTTTTTCGCTACTTTTACTAATTACAAACCTTGAGACACCCGCAAGGGCAAATTCTTTTTATGATTTTAAAAGTGGGGAAAAGCTTATCTATAGCTTTCGCTATCGGTGTGAGTCATCTTATGATTTCGGAAGGATTTTTAAAACAAGCGAGGGAAACCCATTGATTATCCCTGGGGCCATTGGGGATCTTCGCACAATCGTATCGGGAGAGGTCTTTTTCCTTCCTTTCATAGATAAAGAAGACGCTGTCATTTTATATTGCAAGTTAAAGCTAAACTACTTTTATTTTGAACTCAACCATTTGCATCCCCACGAAGACGAATTGACAATCAAAAGAGATATGGAAAAGCCTTTTTACATTGCCTTTGCTAAATCCGGAAAAATACTTTATCTTGAGATTGAAGATAGCGTTTGTGGGGTTGCTGATGGCTATATCAGAACACTCCTCTCCTTTTTCCAAATCGTCTCTCCAGAAAGTTTCAGGGAGGAGTGTTGGCAAACCGAAGAAACAGACCCATCGGGCATATATAAGGCTACTTACAAAAAGCTCGTGGGAGGGAAGGACACCATCTCATTTATCAAAAGCAAAATAAGCTATAAATCCGCTGAAAAAGCTGATGAAGAACCAAAATTAAACCCCAAAATCGTTCCCAAGGGAGAGATTCGCATTGAATACGCTTTCAGGGTAGGAAAACCAATCTCTTTGAAAGGAAATGACGAGCTGGAAATTTTCATCGTAGATAGAAAGGTAGGGAATATCAAAACCGATGTAATCCTAAATCTTATTTCAATAGAGAATATAAGTGAAGCCGAAACTTCGGCTCTACAGAATGTTTATATAGAGAGAAAAACACTGTTGAGAAAACTTCCCCTTTATCAAAAACTTTCCGGTGGAGAGGAAACCATCTACAGGAAAATCCTCGGCGATACTAAGTTGGATAACCTTCTCGGAGAGTTAAGCGAAATAGAGCAAGGTGAGACCAAAGATTCGTTATCACTTTATCTTAAGCTGAAAGCATTTATCTACCTCCATCCAGATGATTGTGAAAAAATAGAGGAAATTCTTCTGAACAGCAAGGAGCTAAAACCTTCACAAAAGCTTATTCTTGAAGCTCTCAGCGCGGTGGGAAATTCCCAGGCACAGGAAATTCTTCTCCGCTTCGTCAGGACCAACAGAAAAAACCCTTCTATTCTCCTTCCCGTTATTTACTCCCTTGCTGATATCAAAAGACCCATCCCTGCCATAGTAGATGAACTCTCGCAATTGGCTTTCAATGAGGAAGATTTTGAAATCCCCTCTACCGCCCAGCTCGTTCTCGGCATTATGGCTAATAGACTTAGGGACTCCTCAAATGAAATATCGGAGAAGATAGTGGATAAATTCATTGACCGATTGAATTCGTCATCCTCCATAAGGGAAACAACCCTCCTGCTTCTCTGCTTAGGGAATGCCGGCTTGAACCGCTCTTTTCCCATTCTTCTGAAATTCTCTGAGGAAGAATCGCCGGAGATAAGGGCTACTGCCTTATGGGCTATGAGGTTCATTTGGACCAAAGAAGCAGAGGATGTTCTGCTCAAAGCAATCCTCTCAGACCCCCAACCTTCGGTAAGGCTTCAGGCGGCACTCTCTTTGAGTTTCAGAAAGATGAGCAGTTCCTCATATCAAATCCATAAAAAGGTATTACTGAAAAGCGACGATGAGCTATTGAGAATACAACTTCTTAAGAACCTTTGGAATGGTAGGGAATCGTTCCCAGAAATAATCGGCTTAATTAAAAAACTGGCAAGAGAAGATAAGCAGGCGAAGATAAGAGAAACTGCCAAAAGCCTCTTAGCAGAGGAGAAATACCGTTGAGAAACTTTTAACTCACCTGATGTATCTAATATTTAGCAAACTTTGGATAGCGCTAAATTATCGTGATTTTTCCCTCTGCTATATTGAGGGAAGACAAAGTGGAAAGCATAAAGGCACTACCATCTTTTTTAAGAAAGGGGAAAAAGAATATGGATTGGCAATTCGTTCCAGTGATTGCAGTTAGTTTTTTTGGTATTCTGTTCGCTCTATTCGCGAGCAGGAAAAAAGAAGCCCGGTTAAAGATACCCCCTTTCTTCGTTCTTAAAATCCTGCTATGGTCCATCCCTTTACTCTTTTTTGTTTTCTATTATCTCAAACCGCCATTCCCCGCCTGGCAAGGCTTCTCCTCACGAGGTTTTGGGATAGGCATCCTTCTCGGTGGGTTAAGCGGCACCCTTCTCCTTTTCTCCCTCCGCCTTCCAGCTTCTTCCTATCCACCTCCCTCTCTTCTCTCATCCACCAGCCTTCCCCTCCTTCTCATCGTCATCGCCTATTTCCTTCCCTATGACCTGCCAATCTTTCTCTTCGGTTTCCTCATCGCCTTCTCGCTAATCACCTTCTTAAGTAGCGCCTTCCTCAAAGAACGCCCCGACGAGATTGGATGGGCACAGAATGTTGCCCTCCTTCTTGCCCTCGCCCTTACCTTCGGCGTCTTTCACTCCGCAATGAGCGAAAAGAAGCTTCCGGAAGAACTATGGTATCTCTTACCCCTCTCGCTATCCGCCATCGCTCTTCTTTCCTTCTTCGCTTCTTTACGAGGAAGCAAAATGATAAGGCTACTCCTCGTTACCCTTTTCTTTTTAACCTTCATCTTTGCCCTTTCCTATTTCTATTTTCATCATTTGCCCTTCTTCTTTGTGAGCTCGGCAGGGTCAGTAACAGGAGCAATTGTCACCCTGCTTCTTTTGGAGACGAAAGATGAAAGGAGAATATCAATAGTCGTGGTCCTCCTTCTTCTCGGTCTATTCGCCATATCCTTTCGTCTCTTACGCGCCTATGGCGTCTGCCTCGCTGGTCTTTCCCTCATTCCTTTCTCCGCCCTCATCTTTTCAGAAGACAATCCGAAAGCGAAGAGAACTTTCAATCTCTTTCTTCTCTCAATCGCGATCCTCGCCATTTTTCGCATCTTTTATCAGCTCTTCTCTACAGCGCCATTTGTTGCCATTCCCAGCTTTTACGATTTCTTCCCTTTCCTTGGTCTGCTCACCGGCGTCATTCTACTTCTAATCCTACCTATGGAAGAAAAACGCACCCCACTTAACAAATTACTCATCTCCTTATTATCACTCATCATTTTCTCCTTTCTCGTCGCTATTTACGGCTTAAACGCTTCGGTAGGTATCTTCGCCGGTGCTCTTATCGGTTCCATAATCCTTCTCTTTCTCTACTTGAGAGGAGAGGAATTCGCTTTCCCATCCTTTGCTATCTTTCTCCTCCTATTGGCTATCCTTCTCACACCTCTGCTATCCCCTCTATCAGCTGAGCTGAAGAGGGTGCACAAATTCTACATCACACTGGGCACTGTGCCCCTCGCTTGCTTCCTCGTCTATCTTCTCGCACGCGGGAAGGAGAAAGAAAAATGAAGAGAAATGAGCTCTTTTTATCCTTAATAGCGCTCGTCTGGATAGGTACTCTTTTCGCCTTCTTCATAAAGATGGAGACACCGTTGGGCTCTATTGAAGGAATAGTGCTTGCGGGAGAGAACGGAAAACCAATCCAAGGAGCCGAGGTTTCCCTCTCCCCCGAGGCGTGGGATTTTAAGAGAGCTTATAAAGCAAAGACCGATGAAGAGGGACACTTCCTACTCGCTGGCATTCCGGCAAGTAAATATTTCCTCTACTGCCAATCCTCCGCCCACTATCTCGCCGACGAAAGGGAAAGATATGTCCAGATAAAAGAAGGCGAAAGGAAGAAAATCGTTCTTAAGTTGAGCCGTTCGGAGACGAGCATATCCATCTGGGCGGATAAGTCCGTATTCCACACGGGAGAATCCGTTAGGGTCTGGGCAAGCGGATACGCTCCGGAGGAAAAACTACACCTTACTCTCTACCGTTTCAAATTGGAAGAATTGCCAGTAGCAAAATTGTTTGAATTAGGGAAATACATTTATCCCTGGCGTCAGCCAGGAACACCCGCAGAGCTTTCCCTGCCCCGGGAACTGGTTAAAAGCTGGGAGGAAAATATAAAGAGGGACCCTGAGGACACCTTCAACTGGGGCGGCAAAATCCCTTACTTACCACCTGGTCTTTATATTCTGGACGCCAGCTCGGGCATAGTGAAATCAAGTCTCATCTTCCTCGTAACATCACTCGCCCTAATCCTTAAGCAGGATGGAGAAAAAATCCTACTCTGGGCAACAGACCTTGAGAAAGGCTTCCCCCTGGAGGGTGTGGATATAATGGTTCAGAGAAGAAACGAAATCATAACAGGCAAAACGAGTAGCATGGGATTATGGGAAGGAAAGTATACCGGACCTTGTAAAATTGTTGGTAAAATTGGACCCTCCTATGCCTTTCTTGCCATCTGGGAATATGAATACCCACGAAGGGGAGAAACCAGCTACAGAATATATACTTACACAGAAAGACCCATCTATCGTCCCGGTCAAACGGTCTATTTCAAGAGCATCGTGAGGGCACTGAGAAATGAGGAATACAGACTTCCCCACCAGCTCAGACTTAAATATGTGGTCACAGATGAGGAGGAAAACATCCTCCATATCTCCGAGCTAAGAACGAATCGGCTCGGCAGTTGCTGGGGTTCATTCAAAATCCCCTCCACTGCCAAGCCGGGAATTTATAGTATAAATGTTTCCTGTAAAGATGTTGGAGCATACGATATTTGCTATTTTAATGTCTCGGTTTACAGAAAACCGGAAATGGAGGTGAAGCTGAAACCGAATAAGGAACGCTATCTTGTAGGCGAAACTGCCAAGGTGGAGGTGGAGGCGAATTATTTGTTCGGCGTGCCCGTGTCTGGAGCAACGGTTGATTACGAGGTTTATCGTTCGCCATACTCACCATATTTTGAAGAAGGGTCCGTTATTGGCGAGGAAGAAAATGGAGAGATGGTGCGGATGGCAACGACGAAAACGGACAATATGGGGAAGGCAACTATTTCACTTCGCTTAGAAAGGGAGCCCGGCAGGATGCGAGATTACATCTATTCTGTGAATGTCACAGTAACCGATACTGCCAATCGCACCGCTCAAGCCAGCACTAATTTTTTAGTAACGAGAAGCCCTTCAACCCTCAAACTATCCCTACATAGGACAATCTTGAAAGTGGGGGAGAAGATGGATGCCGAGCTTTCCTACTCCTCGCCATTCAAAGATAGGAGAGAGATAAAAGTAATCCTGTATAAGATTTACTGGGCGGGGAAAAAAGCTAAGAAGAAGGAACAATCGCTCTGGCGCTTGCATATGAAAGATGGAGAAAAAAGGAAAATCCAGCTGATGATAGGGGAAGAAGGAGAATATGAACTGGTAGCAAAGGAAAAGGATGCTATCCTTGATACTATCTCCCTCGTTGCCCTTCCTTCCCTTGTGGAGGGTCGCTATTCTCTAACCCGCCCCTTGAAACACCCCCGCCTCCTCTCAGACAGAAGAAGCTATCAAATGGGTGATGAAGCGCTCCTCCTACTTGACCTGCCTTACAAAGCAGTTGTCCTTCTCACTTATGAGGGAAGAAAACTTTACAAATACGAGTTCAAAAACCTGGAGAAGGGAAGACATCTTATAAGGATAACTAATCTAAAAGATTATGGTTATTTTCTCCTCGTTCAGGCGACGATAGTGAGGAAGGGAAAACTGCTAAGCGAAAGCGCTACACTATCAATTAACCCACCCCGATTTAAATTAAAGTTATCGCTTGAAACCGATAAGAAGGTTTACGAACCGCGGAGCAAGGTTTTCTGCAAGGTTAAAATAGAAGATGAAAAGGGGCAACCACTTAAGGGTGAGCTCTCCATCGCTGTAGTAGATGAGGCAATCTTTAAGATAATGGAAGAGAAAGCCGATGAGGATATAACCTCATTTTTCGCACTAAGGGATACGCTGGAGGTAATCACCCGCTGGTCGGGAGAGATGATTTATCTCGGTCCTGTCAACAAGGCTTTTTCTCCTGAGGAAGTCCGTCAATACTTTCCCGATACAGCCTTCTGGCTTCCATCCCTTTTAACTGATGAAAACGGCGTCGCCTCATTTAGCTTCAGACTACCTGATACAATAACCAGCTGGCGAATAACGGCTATCGCTAACACTTTCAGCAGCATATTCGGAGCAAACAAACTTAACATAATCACCCAGAAACCCCTCTTCCTGCGCCTTGTTATGCCTGTATTTGTTAGGCAAGGCGATACGACGACCATCACCGGCATCGTTCACAATCGGACAGATGAGAAACAAACGGTGAAACTGGAGCTCTCGGCGGAAAATGTCAGGATTAAGGGAGATAAGCAAAAAGAACTGGTAATTGAAGCAAAAAAAGAAGGTAAGGTTGAATGGAATATTGAGGTGGAGAACGAAGAGTCAGCGACTATACAACTTTATGCTCTTGCCAAGAGCGGACTCAAGGATGCTATGAAGCTAACGATACCCATTCTTCCATTTGGACTTCATAAAGAGGAGAGCAAAAGCGGACAAACAGATGGAACCGTCCTTCAAAAAATTAGGATTGATAAAAATGCCATTCCCTCAACGGTGAAACTAAAAATCAATCTATCCCCGTCAATCACATCCTCCCTTTTCAACGCGCTTGATTATCTCGCCCGATATCCCTATGGTTGCACAGAGCAAACCGTGGATGCATTCCTCCCTGATATAGCACTCTATCGTTTTCTTAAGGAAAAAGGAATAAAGAGCGAGAAGCTGGAGAAAGAGCTACCCGATATGATAAGCAATGGTATCTTCCGCCTCTATTATCTCCAGCATACAGACGGAGGTTGGGGCTGGGTTAAGAGCGATGACACCCTCCCCTGGACATCGGCCTACGCCCTGTGGGGGCTCTGGGAAGCGAATAAAATGGGATTTCCCGTCAAATTAGCTACGCTTGAACAGGGCAAGAATGCCCTCCTAAGGATGATGGAAGAGCAAGTGAAGGTAGAAGTCGTGCCCAAATTAGGGCATAGAGAAAAAGACCAGTGGCTACTTGCCTTCTATGTTTTGACAGGAATGGGAGAAGATATATCGCCCTTCTTAGACTACTTTTTCCAGATTTTCCCAAAGCTTTCTCCCAAGGGCAAAGCTCTTTTAACCCTCTCATATCTAAACCTTGGAAAAAGGGACAAAGCAAAAGAGGTTTTCCAGAGCCTTTGGACTGACAGGCAGGAGAACGGAAACATATGCTTCTGGGAAGGAGAATATGGAGGAGTGGAAGAAACAGCCCTGGCACTGCGGGCTATGTTGAAGCTTCAACCCCAAAACTTCGCCTGCGTCAAAGCTGTCAATTACATACTTACCCTCAAAAGGGGTGATAAATGGCTCTCCACAAAGGACACAGCTCAGGTCATTCTCTGCTTACTGGAATTCAGTAAAATCTGGGAAGACCTCAACCCCAGCTTCAGGGTTTATCTTCAGGTCAATGGCAGAACTGTTAAACAATTCTCTTTCTCTTCTAACGATGTATTCAACCCACCGCTGGAAATTAACCTTGATATGAAGCATCTGAAGCCAGGAGAGAACGAAATCAAACTCATCAAGCAGGGTAGAGGAAAGCTTTTTTATTCCCTCAAATTGGAAGAGATTCTAAAAAGAAACGAGATAAAACCAAATAGGGGGCTTGGAGGTGTTGAGATAAAAAGAGTTTATCGCCCCCTCAGCGTATCGGCTAAGGAGGGACTTATCTGGAAAGCAGGACGCCCTTCCGAGGAGTTCAGGAAAGGCAGGTTTATTGAGGTTGAAGTTAGGCTAAAATTCAGGAAAAGTGATATTCCACGAGATTATTTCATCATTGAAGAACCTCTTCCACCCGGCTGTGAGTTCAATGGAATATCGGATGATTCAGAATTATACGATTACGATGAGCTGGGAGACAAGGTAGCCTTTTACCTGCCCTATATCACAAAAAATGAAGAAATCACCCTCCGTTATCGCCTGCGAACGGAAACGGAAGGAGTTTACAGGGTTATGCCGACTTTCCTCTACAATATGTATTTCCCTCAATACTGGAGCATCGGGAACAGCAATAAGGTGAAGTTAAAATGATGACCGGCAGATTGAAGAACTGCTTATTTGTACTCCCCTGGCTTATTCTTCTTTTCTTTCTCCTGGTAGGGGCGATTATATATCGCCGTGAAAAAGTCATAGCAAGCTTTGCCACATCTTTGAAGGGCAGAACACCAAACCAGATACACAATCTTGACCTCGCAGGCAAAACGCTCAATGGGATTATAATTAAGCCAGGGGATATTTTTTCTTTCAATAAAGCGGTCGGTCCATGGAGCAGGGAGAAAGGCTACAGAAAGGCACCTGTAAGCTACACCGGTTTGATGGTCCCAGCTTGGGGAGGTGGCGTCTGCCAAGCTTCCACAACACTGTACAATGCAGTCCTTCTCGCAGGTCTTGAGATAATAGAAAGGGGTCCCCATTATTGGGCTCCAAACTATATCTCCCCAGGAAGGGATGCAGCGGTAGCTTATGGAGAATTGGATTTGAAGTTTAGAAACAATTTTCCTCAACCCATTAGGATAAGAGCGAGAATAATCGGTGATAAATTCCTCGTCCAAATTCTCAGCAGATATAGACCACCCTATCAAGTTGAGATACTTAGCGAGGAAGAAGAGATAAAGCCAGCTAAATATACACTGATTGGGGAATTGGGAGCAACCCCCAAGCCCAAAAGCGGATACCGGGTGAATATTTACAGGGTGTTTTTAAAAGACGGCAAGGAAATTAACCGCGAAATTCTATCTTCTGATGAGTACCCACCCTTGCCGAAAATTCTATATAATATCCCTTAAGATTTATTGTGGTTCCAAAACCCACAGACAATTTCTATTACTTTTATTGCTTTGTAGTCGTCCTTATTCCCCCTGCTGGGGGTAAGATAAAGTGTCAATAAAATGAAGAGAAAAGCTCAAGTAAAAGGCGTTTATTATTATGCTAAAAATTGTCTTGCCATAGGTTTTCCCTATGGCGAGCTTATTGAGCGACAAATCTACATAATCAACAGCGTTCTATATGAACAATTCCTTGTCAAGGAGGAATTTGAAGAGTTAGAATACATTGAGATATGGGGTTAAAAAGCCTATTTGTTCTCTTCGTTCTCACCACTTCCTTCGCCTTCCCAACCGACTGGAGAACCCTTAGGGGAAGCGTCGATAGGAACGGGTATATACCCGAAAGGATTGTTCCTCCCTTTCGCCTGCTTTGGGCGAGGCACTTTGCAAATGAGAGAATGGGAACCTCTGTTGAGCCGATAGTCGCTGAGGGAAAGCTCTTTATCACCACTCACAATGGCAATCTTTACGCCCTTGACGCCCAAACGGGAAATCCCATCTGGCGATTCAAAGCAAATAACTCTTTCCTTCATTCACCCGCTTTTTCCGATGGATTGGTCGTGGCAGGAAACGCTGATGGCTATCTGTATGCGGTTGATGCTCGCAATGGAAAGCTGCTCTGGCGAGTTTACGGAGGTAGAGGAGGATTCTCCGCATCCCCCACGATAGCAGAGCGAATCGTTTTCATTGGTTCAAGAGAAGGGAGAGTCCAGGCAGTGGACCTCTTCTCAGGCAAGCTCATCTGGGAGAAAAAAATAGGTGTCCCTATAAGACAAACTGCGAGCTACTTTGAGGGGAAAATTATCCTGACTGGGGAGGATATGCGAGTTCGCTGTTTTGATGCTAAATCTGGCAAGTTATTATGGATATCAAATCCCCTTATGGGTCAAACCGCCAGAGATTATTATCCAATAATCGTTAAATCCGGAGATAAGAGGTTCGTCCTCATTCGTACCAATCCCGTTTTGAATATGGCACAGTTGCTCGCACAGGACAGAGGAATCATCTGTCGGAGTGCTGGGATAGATGATAGCGATTGGCGAAATATAGACGCCTGGACGAAAAGCAATAGAGCCAAAGGCAATCCCCAGTTATGGAAAAAGGAGAGCCAAGCGATACTCGGTTACCTGAAAGAACATCCCGAGGCTCGCACATTCTTCCTCCTCGACCTTGATACCGGCAAGGAAGTGCAAATAGCACCAATCTTATGGACAGGGGGTTGTCAGGGTGTTGGGAACCTTCCCGTGGTGCTTCCTGATGGAAGGCTTCTCCTTATGTATCGCACCGCATATGGAAACTGGAATCTGGGCGTTGCTCCCTTGGTTTCGCTTGGCATTTATGAAATCTCCAGAAATTTTATAACCCCCTTATTTCATTCTCAAGGTAGCCAACCGCCCTGGAACACATTTTGGGGCACAGCAGACGAGAGCCAAAATTTCTTACTCGTCGGGAATACCCTTCTGATCATCCACCAAGGGACTTTGAGCGGTTTCGATTTGAATTCCCAGCAGCTTTTTCCAATCTGGGGAGAAAGGGATAGCTGGGGAGGATTTCGTAATCTCCCTTGGGCGAGAAACGAATGGCACGGTCCGGCAAGGGGGAGTGCAGCAATAGTTGGCAATCGCATTTATTTGCAGGTTGGCAGTAGGCTCCTTTGTTTAACTATGGGTGAAAATGTGGAAAAGCCATTGGAAGAGGAAGAGGTAGATGGCAGTAAAGTCGCCACGAATTTCGCCCCAAAGCCCGCCAAGCTACAACCATCCGCTTTGAAAAGGGAGCTCGCTTCGGAAGTGGAAAAGTTCCTTTCCACTTCTTGGATGCCCCTTTATGTTGAACCAGGGCTTGGAGGGAAGGAGTTCTTTTTTAGCCAAAGCGGCGACATTTTTGAGGCTCTTTCCTATGCTTATCCACATCTGCCGCCAAAATTAAGAACTAAAGTCAAGGATTTCTTAGCGAGGGAATGGGAAAAACATCCCCCTTATTCCTCTACTTGTCAACACGATTTAAGAAAGGGAAAGGCAAGAGAATGGGCATATATTCCCTCCCAGCTTAGGGAGTTAAGAGAGGAAGAACCCCTTCCCTTTGGGAATATCTATTCTATTTGGCTATATGCGGAGCGATGTGGAGAGTGGGAGAAAGTGAAGAATAGATGGGAAGAAATAAAGAGATGTTTTGATGATTTTCTAAAAAGAAAATGGCGATTAGAAGAAAAAGGTGATTTAAGGGCAAATCGCTATCTCGCCTCATTAATTGCCTTCCAGAAAATGGCGGAGAGGATGGGCGACATAGAATCTCAAATGAAAGTAAAACCAATTCTTGATGAAACGAGCTCTACTTTATTAATCTGGTGGAAAAGCGCCGCAAACACGCTAAGTCTTCCCATCTTTAGGAATATTCAAGAATGGGATGATTTCATAGGCAAGGGCGATGCCCTATTTTATTGCATTCGCCCCCACAAGGCAAAGATTGCTTTATTTCACGATTTAACCCCCGAGGTAGCGGCGATTTTAAGGGATAAAGCCCAGGGAGCAATTCAAAGCATCTGGCAAAGCTTTGAACTATTATGCCCAACTTGGCATTTGGTGGGGGAGGAAAGGCAGGTGCATTTCGGGGAAAATTTCCTGGACCCACCCGATTTTGCCTATGATGCCTTTAGAGCAAACGCTTGGCTAAATGATGAACCATTTGAAGAGCTCGTTGATAAAATAGATATACCCTTTTGCCAAGCCGACCTATATTACATAGCCAAGCTATCAATAGCTTTGGACAAGACCAAAAAGAGGGGATTTAATATACAGGATTAACCTTATGGATAACCTTCTTTCTCCTTGGAAATTAATAGCGGGATTTGATGTAAAAAAGATCGATGGGATAGCACAAATGATTTTGGAAAAGGTGGGGCTAAAAGTGCCGAGGGAAGATATCCGGGAAAAACTAAGCAGCACAGGAAAGGTAAAAATTGAGGGAGAAAGGGTGCTCATACCCGAGGGGACATTAGGCGAATTTTGGCCACAACCCCAAAAGAGGAAATCAACCCCAGAAAGGAAAAATCTTTACATTTATGCTTCTGAATGGCCTCTCTTTTTCCTCGACCCGGAGAGTTTAGAAATCCGTCCCTTTGATAGGGAACATCTCATCGCCTATACCAAGCTTTTGGATTCCTATTTCGGGACCGATATCGGTGGAACTTGCCCCGGTAGGTTGCAGGATGTTCCGCCCCTTTTAAGGGAGATAGAAACCTATTACATCCTTTGCAGATATAGCCGCTCGGCGCGTTTCCCCCTCGTGGGGGATGAGAATATCTTTGATTGGATGAGAAGAATTGCCGAGGTAATGGGACACGAGCTTTACACAAGTGTATTTGTTTTCAGTCCATTAACCTTCTATGGCAACTCCCTGAATGTCGCCTTGAAATTCAATGAATTATTTCAAACCGTGGGCATAGCATCGATGCCAATACTTGGCATCTCTGCTCCCTTGGAGTGGAACACCGCTTGGGGACAAGCTGTTGCCGAAAGTATTGGCGGTTATATTCTGCTCAGGCTCTTGGGTTTTGATAATGTTGTATACGATATCAGTATATATCCTGGAAGCATGGAATCGGGAGCAGTTGCCTTCGGCTCACCCGAACATCTTTTCTGTATTCTTACAAGGGCTAAAGTAAGGGAATTTTATGGACTTTCCTGGAATCCAGCTGAAACGATGCTCACTACTGCCATTCTACCGGGTCCCCAAGCGAGCGCTGAGAAATCCGCCCTCACAGCTATCGCCGCCCTCGCAGGATGTAGGGTCATAGAAGGAGCAGGAACACTGGGTATAGATGAGATATTCAGTCCCCAACAGTTTATGATAGATGTAGAGATAAAAGGATACATTGATAGAATTCTTGAGGGTTTCGAGATAGTAGAGGAGAGCAATTCTTTGGAATTAATTCTTGAAGGAATAAAAGATGGACACTTCTTGGCAACACCTTGGACATCATCCCATTGGCGAAAGTATTATTGGCTTCCACAGCTTTTCCATCAGCTAAAGCTACCCCAGAGGTTAGCAAAGCGAGAGGATATCTTAGCTGAAGCATGGGAGAAGGCGAGGAAAAGGATTGAGGAAAATAGCTATGAATTGGAAGTTTCAAAGCTAAAGGAACTTGATAAAATCCTCAAAAGGGCAAGAAGGGAGCTAATTTGAGATAGATTTTTCTTATGGCATCCCGACTTTAAAGCATATCGTTTCAGCCAGCAGATTTTTAGAAAAGAAAGGTTGCTTTTTGGGGTTTAAATATAGTATAAAATTAGCAGGAGATGGCTATGAGGTTTCTTTGTGTTTTAGGCATTTTCTTCTTAATGGCTTTTTCGGCTTCATCACTCGCCCAGAACATCGTCTTTCCCTATGACCCGGCGGCGGTAATAGATGTTAAGCGTGATTTGGGAGCAAAGGGAGATGGCGTCCACGACGATACCGATGCCCTACAGAAAGGAATAGACCTCTCCTGCGGAATCGGGACCAACCAAACGAAAATCCTCTACATCCCAAATGGCAAATACAGAATAACCAGAACTCTCGTTGTAAAATCCGGAATAGGTCCCTGGATATATGGACAATCAAAGGATAAGACGATAATAAAGCTTGAAGATGGTCTGAATATAGAAGCGGTCCTACGAACCCACCCTCGCGATAGAGACCCTGGCTCCGCCGACTGGTTTATGCGAACTATCCGCAACCTGACGATAGATGTTGGCAATAACCCCAGTACCGATGGAATACGCTTCTTCTCTAACAACTCTGGCGAGGTGAAGGATGTAATTATTAAAGGCTCAGGGAAAGTGGGTATTAATATGGGATTTATGGAACTTAACGGTCCCAATATGGTTCAGGATGTCCTTATTGAGGGCTTTGAGAAGGGGATTGTTATAGAGGGACCAGCTATATGGGGCAACACTTTGTCAAGGATAAGGATTAGAAATTGTAAAAAGATAGGATTGGAAATCAGGGCGAGCGCAGTAGGAGTGGAAAATTTGCTCGTTGAAAACACGCCTCTTCCAGTACTGAACGATATCCCCCAAGACTGGTTCTGGTGGGGAGGAGTACTGGCAATAGTAGGAGGAAAATTCAGGGGTGGTAATCCAGAAGGTCCGGCAATATTGAATCGCAGCGTCCTTTATGCACGCGATATAGAAGCCAATGGCTTCAAAATGGCTATAGAGAGCAATAGCCCAATGGGAAATGCTCCCGGCTTAAAAATAGCGGAGTATACATCTCACGAAGTAAAGAGGCTCTATGATGAAGCACCCTCAAGGGCTATGAGATTACCCATAAAGCTTGAGCCCGATATTCCCTGGGAAAGGAATCCCAGCAACTGGGTTTGCGCAAATGACTTCGGTGCTGTTCCAGGAGATAATAAAGATGATACAGAAGCAATTCAGAAGGCAATAGATTACGCAGCTACTCATAAGAAGACAGTCGTTTATTTGAGAGGCATCGGTGGACCCGACCCCAACTGGTATACTCTTGATGGAACGGTGAAAATATATGGTTCCGTGCGCCTCTTCATAGGAATGGGATTCGGTAGGATAATCGGGGGAGGCAAGTTCATCATAGATGAGGACAGCGCGGCAGTTGTGAAATTTGAGAACATCCAGGCGTTTGGAGGACATCCACCCATCGTGGAAAATCGCTCCAAAGATCGTGTGCTCTGGTTGGAAAACTGCGATTTGAAGGTTGTTGGAACAGGCAAGGGAGATATATTCTTGACTAATTGTCCCTCCCATATCCAGCTTTTGGGCAAAGGACAGAGCCTATGGGCGAGGCAATTAAACCCTGAAGGAGATAGCGATACAGGTCTTGTGGAGAATTTGGGAGGAAATCTTTGGATTTTAGGGATGAAATTTGAGGGGAAGGGTATAAGGGTTCGCACGGCGGAGGGCGGCAAAACAGAAATTTTCGGCGTGTTCAACTATGGTCCGGGCATACCTCCGGATGATAATCGCCCGATGTTCGACATTGATAATGCGAAGATGTGCATAATGGCGTTGAGGGAGATTTCCTTTGATGGCACTTATCCAGTTAAGGTTAGGGAAAGAAGAGGAAAGGAAACGAGGGAATATCGCCTGAAGCCTGGGGAGCATGGCTGGATTGGCTGGGCGCTCTACAGTGGCTGGTGAGTTTTTACATTTTTTATTGATAGCGTTCCAAATAATTAGGATTTGCTCTCTGACATAGGAATTTGAATAGGTAGAGGGGATAATCGCAATAGCGAGCTGAATAAAAAATCTTTGGCGAAGACGAGGAAATAGAACTTAACAAGGAAATTTATTTATTAGTTCTACAATTAAAAAGGGTGGATGATGACTGGGTATGAATAGCTATAATGGTTTTAACAATAAGATGACAAATCCTAAACAAATGAAACGCCACCTTTTTATTTATCTCAATCCATCAGTTATGTGAATAGCCATTATAAAAGAGGGAAAATCTTAAAATAAATCCCTTATCAAACGGGCTTTGCGTAGTTTGGGAAGAACTTCAACGACCTCAAATCGCATTCCCGCTTCCCCTACTCCCTGCTTTTGGAGATAGAGAAGGGCTACCTCCTTCATTTTCTCTCGCTTCTTGCTTGTAACAGCTTCAGCGGGAAGCCCCCATTTGTCAACATCCTCCCTCATCTTCACCTCTACGAAAACAAAATCCCCTTTATCCTTAGCTATTATGTCTATCTCGCCTATCCTTGTTCTGAAATTGGAGGTTATTATCTCGTAGCCGAGGGAAAGGAGAAACTGCCGAGCTATTTCCTCCCCGAATTTCCCCTTCCTTACCTTACTATCCCCCATCTTCTCACCGGCCACCAGATGAACAGCGCCCTACCCGTGATACGCTTCCGGGAAAGCGGTCCCCAGATATGACTATCACTTGAGTCGTTTCTGTTATCACCCATAACGAAATAATAGCCCTTCGGCACCTTATAAGGTCCGAATTGATAATAAGGTGGTTCGTAAATATAGGGCTCCTTTAGCGGTTTACCGTTGACATAAACGCGCCCATCCTTGACCTCAATCACATCTCCTGGCAATCCTATAACCCTCTTCACGAAGTTTCTCTGCAATGTATCCGCCTGCGGTGGAGCGCGGAAGACGATAACCTCTCCCCTTTGAGGGTCACGGATATAATAGACGAATTTGTCAGCCATAATCCTGTCTCCAACCTGAAGTGTGGGAATCATTGAACTGGATGGGATGAGAAACGCCTGAATAACGAAGGGATTCACAACCGCCACAACGACGCCCACCGCCAGTGCGATGGATTCAAGGAAATCCCCGCTTCCCTTCAACCACTCCTGCGCCTTCTCCTTTGCTATTTCCTTACGCGCAAAGGCTACAGCAAGCCCATAATAGAATTTATGGACGAAATTACGCCACCAAGCGAGAGGAATCATCAACAATAGACGGAGGAAAAGAGCTCCTCCGCCTATCGCATAAAGTTTCCAGCTTTCCCTTATCTCGCGTAGGATGGTTTGGAAAATACCATCCATAAAATTAGGGCTATTTCTTCTCCTCTATTCTTGCCGCCTTACCTTTCCGCTCCCTCAAGTAATAGAGGCGGGCACGCCTTACTTTACCTCTCCTCACCACTTCTATCTTGGCTATTAGGGGAGAGTGCAGGGGGAATGTCTTCTCCACCCCTATACCGTGATGGGATATCTTTCGCACGGTGAAAGTAGCGGAAGTGCCTCCACCCCTCTTTCTTATTACCACGCCCTCAAATACTTGTATCCTCTCTCTGTCAGCTTGTCGCAGTATCTGGTGTACCCGCACAGTATCACCAGGAGCGAAGTCGGGCAAATCCTTTCTCAACATCTTTTCCTCAAGCGAACGAGTAAGCGCTTCTCCTTTCATCTCGGCATCTCCCTTTCCTTGAGTTTTTCGGTTTGTTTTTCCAGAATTATTTGTAAATCTCGCATAATATCTTTCAAAATTTGCAGATCTTCCATAGATAAATTGGCTGATATCAACAAGTCAGGTCGGCGAAAAAGTGTCCTTTCCAGAGCCCTTCTTCTTCGCCACCTCGCCACTTCTTGATGGTTTCCCGACCTCAATATGGACGGGACTTCCTCACCTTCAAACACTGCAGGTCGTGTAAACTGGGGATACTCAAGTATCCCCGAAGAAACGGATTCTTCCCTCAGCGCTTCCTCCTCCGAGAGGACATCCGGCTGAAGACGAACGACAGCATCCACTATCGCCATCGCTGGTATCTCGCCTCCTGTGAGAATGAAATCGCCCAACGATATCTCATCATCAACCCAATCAAGAACTCTATCATCTACGCCCTCGTAGTGTCCACATATTATAACAAGATGAGACTCTTTCGCCAACTCCTCAGCCAAAGATTGGTTGAAGCGCATCCCTTGGGGCGATGTGAGGATTATCCTGTGCTTCACACACCCTTCCTCCCCACATTGTCTCTTTACATCTTCAAGGGCGTTGTAAATTGGCTCAGGCTTAAGAAGCATACCAGCCCCACCACCATAGGGGTAATCGTCGGTCGTGCGATGTTTGTCCATTGCAAAATCTCTCAAATTATGAAGGAATATATGCGCTATTCCCCGCTCCTGTGCTTTGCGCATCATACTTGTCTGGATATAAGGGAGGAAAACTTGAGGGAAAAGGCTGATGATGTCTATCCTCATACCGCTTTTGGCTCCTTCACCTTTATCTTCTTTTCTTGTGGCAATAGCGCGATGATCCATTCCTCAACAAAGGGAATGAGTACATCCTTATCAGTGAGGAGAACATCGTGTGCAGGAGTAGGGATGACATCAATGACCTTCCCGAGATATTTCTCCTTATCGCTGTAGACATCGTAGCCGAGGGGTCTATCCTCCTCGGGAAAGATGTCGATCTCGACTTCTAAAAAGCTATCTCTTAAACGCCAAGCTTCCTTCATAGTATCTATGCCCTTGATTTTGAGAATCCACATCCCTTTATGAGGCCAGACCCTCTCTATCTCTACCTCTCTCGTCCTATACCTGGAGGAAACGATACCCCTCTGCCCTTCCAGGCGCTTGAAATCTCCACCTCTGAAGGGCAAAAATTTGACTTCCCCTCTTCTTCCGAAGGTTGAGAGAATCTTGCCGATTATCGGCATTGGAAAGTGATTATCTCCTTATTTCCACTACCTTATCGTCCTTAACGATTATCTGAGGAGGTGCGAAAATGGGCAGAGGTTCGTTCTCCTTAGCCTCAACATAAGCTTCCAGGGTGGTGAGGAGGAACTCCTCGCCTTCCGGGATGCTCTTCAGCTTCTCTATCCTTTCCTCGATTTCCCTTCGGAAGTTTTCCCTTTCTTCCCTCTCTTCCTCCCACTGACGGCGGAAGGCAGCTGCCTTCTGCAAATCCACCTTCTGAAGGTCAGAGAGGTAAATCCGAGATTGGAAATCTATCCTCTGCTGGGCTTCCTTGACTTTCTCGAGGAGTTCCTCCATCTCCTTCAAGGTCCGTTGGCGGAACTCCTCGGTCATAATCACCTTCACCAAAACATTGCACTTTACCAGCGTACTCATTGCAGTATCTCCAATGAAACTTTCTTGCCCAACTTCGTAGCGGCAGCCTTGAGGATGGTCCTGAGGGCATTCGCTATGCGTCCCTCTTTGCCTATAACCTTGCCAAGGTCTTCCTCCGCTACTCTAACCTCGTAGACTATTGTTCGCTCTCCTTTGATTTCCGTTACCTGGACGGCTTCAGGATTGTCAACGAGAGCCTGCACAAGCTTCTCTACCAATTCTCTCATCTCAGCCACCTCCTCTTTGAGCTTGCTTTATCTGCAGGAATTTGTCCCAAATCCCCTCTTTTTTAAGAAGGGATAGAGCGGTTTCACTGGGTTGCGCTCCATTGAGGAGCCACTTCATTATCTTCTCCTCGTCCAGCTTAATCTCCGGTGGTTCCCTGAGGGGATTATAATAACCCAGCATCTCCAGATACGGTCCCTGTGGCTTGCTTTTCGCATCCACGGCAACAAGTCGGTAGGATGGTCTCTTGTTAGAACCCATCCTAAGCAATCTGATCCTTACGGCCATCTCCTTATCCTCCTTGCTGATAGAGTCTTAGCTAATTGTTTCGCTTCTTCAAATCGTTTAAGTAAAAGATTGACTTCTTGAACTGTCGTCCCAGAACCTTTGGCAATCCTCCTTTTCCTGCTACCATCTATGATGGATGGATTCTCCCTCTCCTCCTTGGTCATTGATAGCACGATTGCCTCAAATTTCTTCAACATCTTCTCTTCCTGCGGGCCAACACGCACATTACTCGCTCCCGGTATGAGCGATAATATATGCTCAAGCGGTCCCAATTTATGCATTCTCCTCAATTCCCTGAGGAAATCGTTCAAGGTGAAGTTCTCAAAGGAGGTGGGAAGCTCCTCCTCGGTTTCCTCCATAGCCGATTCTATCTTCTCTATTAGCGTTAACACATCCCCCATACCCAGTATGCGGGAAACCAATCTTTCGGGATGGAACGGCTCAATGGCATCGTATCTCTCTCCTACACCGAGGAACATAATGGGCTTCTGGGTTATGAAGGATATGGATAGAGCCGCTCCACCTCTGGCATCCCCATCCATCTTCGTCAAGATATAACCATCTATCCTCAATTTGGAAAAGCCCATAGCGATGTTGACGGCATCTTGACCAGTCATTCCATCAAGCACCAGGATAGCGTTGTGAGGGTTTAGCGCCTTCTCCATCTCTTCCAATTCACCAAGCAACTCATCATCCAGATGGAGACGTCCCTGGGTATCAACGATAACCACATCGTAACCTTTCCGCTTTGCGAAATCTATGCCCGCCTTGGCTATCCCCAAAGGGTCCTTCTGCCCTGCATCGGCATATACATCGCAACCAACAGCCTTCCCCACCTTTTGCAATTGCTGGATTGCTGCGGGTCTCCTTACATCGGTAGCAATGAGAAGTGGCTTCTTCCCCTGCTTCTTCAACAGAATGGCAAGCTTACCAGCGGTAGTCGTTTTTCCACCACCCTGAAGCCCGAAAAGCATAATGGTTGTAGGAGGAGAAGAAGCATATCGCAATTCACCCCCATCCCCCAATATGTTTATCATCTCGTCCCTCACTATCTTTATCACCTGTTGGGCAGGAGTGAAGGAGGACATAACCTCCTCTCCCAACGCCCTTTGCCTCACCCTATCGAGAAATTCCTTGACGACCTTGTAATGAACATCCGCTTCAAGCAGGGAAAGCCTCACCTCCCGCAGGGCAGAATCTATATCCTGCGGACTGAGGCGAGCCTTACCTCTCAACTTATTAAAGATGGACTGTAGCCTTGCTGTCAGCGATTCAAACATAGCCTCTTTATGAATTATAAAGGGAAGACCGAATTTGTCAAGACGGGCGCTCTCCCTCAAAAATAATTTGATAGTTATCTGCAATTCTATCATTGTCACCCTCTTATATCGCACTGCTCTTTTATCATTTGAAGATATAGGGTGTAGCAGGATACATCTCTCCAAACGAGGTGACTACGGATTGAACAAAGTTACTTCATTTAAAAAATAAAGCTATGGAATGAATTGAGATTTTGGAAAGCGAATAAGCAAAACAAGCTTTCAAAGCAATTTATTTTTGAGGAAAGAAGAACAGCACCTTTTAAAGCCTCCATACAGCCTCTTCCTTGACTTGTAATCAAGCGTTCATTATATTGATTTGAGAAAATGAAAGACGATATTTTTATGTTTGCCAGCAAGATCAATTGAGAGATGATGCAGAGCATTATGTTATCTGGATGTATCGGAAATTTCAAAATGGAGGTGATGAATCGTGCATCCATTTCTCGCCCTTGACCTTGGAGCTGAAAGTGGAAGAGGTATGCTGGGCTTTCTTGAGGATGGCAAGTTCAGGTTAGAGGAAATCCATCGCTTCATAAATGGTCCAGTAAAGGTAGGGGATAGCCTGTTCTGGGATGTTCTAAGGATGTGGAGCGAGATAAAAGCGAGCATAAGGCTCGCTATCCAGAAATATGGCGGTCTACAGGGAATCGGGGTTGATACCTGGGGCGTCGATTTCGCCCTATTGGGAAGGGGGGATATCCTACTCGGCAATCCCTACCACTATAGAGATAAGCGGACGAATGGTATGTTGGAGGAAGCATTTCGCCGTGTTCCAAAGGAGAAAATCTATTTCCGCACCGGCATACAGTTCATCCAACTCAACACTCTCTACCAGCTCCTTGCTATGAGAGTGGAAAATTCTCCCCTTCTTGATATAGCCGAGACATTCCTTATGATGCCAGACCTATTCAATTTCTGGCTTACGGGTATAAAAGCGAACGAATTCAGCATAGCGACGACTTCCCAGTTCTACAATCCTCTTATTGGCGATTGGGATAGGGAACTTCTTGAGGAGATGGACATACCTCATCATTTTCTCCAGAGGATAGTTTCCTCTGGCACCATACTGGGCGAGATTCTCCCTTCTGTGGGTGAAGAGGTTGGTCAGCAAGGAATTCCTGTAATCGCCGTCTCCTGCCACGATACGGGTTCAGCTGTTGCGGCTGCACCAGCTGAAGGCGATGATTGGGCTTACATCAGTGCTGGGACCTGGATGCTGATGGGAGTAGAAATAAAAGAACCGATAATAAATCAACGCAGCTTTGAGCTCAACTTCACTAACGAGGGCGGTGTTGGTGGAACCTTCCGCTTTCTGAAGAACATAATGGGGCTCTGGCTTATTCAGGAATCCAGAAGGACATGGGCAAATAGAGGTGAGGAATACTCCTACAGCGAGCTAACGAAGATGGCAGAGAACGCTCGCCCATTTTGCGCCATATTAGAACCTGACCATACCTCCTTCTTACCCCCTGGCGATATGCCTGCCCGTATAGCCGATTTCTGCCGAAAAACCGGTCAGGAACCGCCTCAAACGAAAGGTGAATTTGTCCGATGCGCTCTGGAGAGCCTTGCCCTCAAATGCAAGTGGGTTCTTGATAGGTTGGAGGAGATGCTTGGACGCCAGCTCTCCCGCATCCACATATTCGGTGGTGGCTCCCAGAACACCCTCCTTTGCCAATTCATAGCCGATGCTACCGATAGAATAGTGATGGCAGGACCAGTTGAGGCTACCGCAACCGGGAACGCCCTTGTCCAAGCCCTGGCACTCGGCTACATCAAATCCCACGAGGAGATGAGAGAAATCATTCGCAACTCCTTTGAAGTCATTCCTTACGAACCCGCCCACACGGCTGAATGGGATGACGCCTATGAGCGCTTTCTGAAGATAATGGAATCCGTCCAATGATAGGTAAAATTCTCTTAGCTTGGAGCGGAGGTAAGGATAGCACCCTCGCCCTGAATGAACTAATTAAAAATGACCAATATGAAATCGTTGCTCTCCTCGCAACTGTTACAGAGGATTACGACAGGATAAGCATGCATGGGGTAAGGAAGGAATTGCTCCTGCAGCAGGCAGAAGCACTCGGCTTCCCACTTGACATCGTCTTCATTCCCAAAAACTGCTCAAACGAAGAATATGAAATGCGGATGAAAGAGAAGATGTTGCACTATAAAGAAAAGGGCATAAAATCGGTTGCTTTCGGTGACATATTCCTTCAAGATGTCCGGGAATATAGGGAGCGGAACCTATACCAGGTAGGGATGGAAGCGGTTTTCCCTCTCTGGGGAAAGGAAAGCAAAAAGTTGGCAAGGGAATTCATCGCTCTTGGCTTCAGGGCAATTACTACCTGTGTTGACGGTAAAGTCCTATCAGCTGATTTCGTGGGAAGGGAATTTGAGGAAAATTTCCTCAATACCTTGCCTCCAGCCGTTGACCCCAGCGGGGAAAACGGCGAGTTCCACACCTTCGTCTACGATGGACCTTTATTCAAAAAGAAGGTCAATTTCCGCAAGGGCGAGGTCGTCCTGCGGGAAAATCGCTTTTATTTCTGTGACTTATTACCATTATAAAGAAAGGGAGAGAGATATATGAGAGAAAAGAATTTGAAAATTATGGTCATTGGCGCAGGGAGCGCCTCCTTCGGATTGAGCACGCTCTCCGATTTCTTCCAATCACCCCTTATGAAGGGAGCAGAGCTCATCCTCTGCGATATAGACGAAGTGAAACTCCAGCTGATGACGAAGTTAGCCCTGCGACTGAACGAAGCGAGTGGATTGGGAGCAAAAGTGAGGGCAACTACCAATTATGGAGAGGACCTTGATGGTGCTGACTTCGTCATAACCTCGGTGGAAAGGAAGAGAATGACTTCCTGGAAACTTGATTGGGAGATTCCTCAAAGATTCGGTGTAAAGCAGGTCCTTGGCGAAAACGGAGGACCGGGAGGGATGTTCCATGCCTTCCGGACAATCCCAATACTTCTTGATATCGCAAAATCTATGGAGGAGAAATGCCCCAATGCCTGGCTTATAAACTTCTCCAATCCCCTTCACTGTAATATGCTCGCGATATACCGCTATAGCAAGATAAAAGCGATTGGATTGTGCCATGGACTAAGAGGTGTCCTCCACCAGCTCGCCGATGTTATGGGTGTGCCATTTGACTCGCTTTCGGCAACAGCTGGAGGCTTCAACCACTTCACCTGGATAAAGGAACTCACCTTCAAGGAAAATGGCAAAGATGCATATCCGCTCTTGAAAGAGAGATTAGCCTCTCTCCCAGAACCTCCCCAACCGCTTTCCTATCTCCTTTTCCAGAAACTCGGTCTCTATCCTTCACCCGGTGATAATCATATCGGTGAGTATCTTCCCAATAGCCTCGTTGAGGAGTGTTATCCCTGGGAGACAACGAGAGATACATTTTGGCGGTTCAACTTTGAAGCAGACGAGGAAGGGAGAAAGAGGCTATCTTCCCTTATAAACAGAATAGTTGAAGGGGAAGAAAACCCACAGGTGCTTCTTCAGCACCGCTCGGGCGAGAGGGCGATAGATATCATTGAGGCTATGTTGGAGGATAAGAAAGAACTCGAGATAGCAGTGAACATCCCCAATAAAGGCTATATAGAAAATCTGCCCGATGGTATAGTGGAGGTGCCGGCAACTGTAGGGAAAGATGGTCCCCAGGGGCTGAAAATCGGAAAATTGCCAATCGCCATAGCAAGCCTCTGTCATCGGCAGATGGATATCCAAGAACTCGTTGTTGAATCAGCTGTTAAAGGTTCAAGGGAGTTGGCGATTCAGGCTATGCTGATCGACCCTGTTGTCCCCGATTCTCGCACTGCCGAGCAGGTTTTTGACGCCCTTCTTGAAGCGCATAGAGACCTCTTACCGACTTTTCAGTGATGAATTTTATAATAAATAATAGGGAGGTTTTAAAATGAGGAGATTGAGATTTTTCATCGCTCTTTTTATCCTTCCCCTCGTTCTTTTTGCTCAGGAGGAAAAGACCATCCTCCTTGTTGACTTCGATTATTTGTTCACAACCTTTTCCAATGGAACTGGCGACAGAGGTGGGAAAGGTAGCTTTTCCATCGTCTCCCAACCCACCTATAGAGGCAAGCACTCCGGCAAATTCTCCTATGATTTCAGCGACACAGGGGAGGAAATCGGCTACATCTACGCGCCCATTAATTGCAATCTCCCCCTGCCAGGTCATCCATCCGCGCTTATCCTTTCCCTTTATGGAGATAATTCTCAACATACCTTCACCTATCGCTTCGTTGACAAAACCGGCGAGGTTTTCCAAGGTAGCATTGGTCCAATTAATTGGAAGGGATGGAAGGAGGTCAGATTGCCTCTAAGTGAGCAATCCACATTTTCTTGGGGTGGAAATGGCGACCATAAAATAGATTATCCAATATCGCTTTCTCAACTGATAATTGATAAAAATTCTAATTCCCTTCCACGCAAAGGAGAAGTCTATATAGGCGATATAAGGCTTGAAACTACCGATGTTTCCGAAAGCGAGCTATTCACAGTGGATGTCAAAGCGGATAGGGAAGGGATGATTTACCGACCTGGCGAAACTGCAACCCTCTATGTCGTGACTTTTAATAGGGACGACATACCAAAAGAGGTGAAAATCATCCTTAAGGTCAGGGATTTCTTCAATACCCCCATTCTAAATAAGGAGCTTAACATTTCGCTTCCAGCCCAAACGGGCAGAAACACAACCCTGAAAGTTTCCCTTCCCAAACTTGGAGCCTACATCGTGAATTTATCAAACGGAGATGGAAGAGTTAAGAAGGAGATAGTCCTTACCGCCCTCCCGCCCTATCAAAAAGGCAAACTTGACCTTGCCTCCCCCTTTGGAATAAATGGACACATTCCCAACGAACACGAGCTAACGATGATGGAAAGGGCAGGTATAAGATGGTGCAGAATGGACTTTCTATGGGAGATTAACGAGCCAGAAAAGGATAAGTTCAACTGGAAGACATTTGATGAGGTTTTCGCCAATTCAAAGAAGCACGCCATCTATCCCCTTCCTATCCTCTGCTACAATTCCCCTTGGGGAAGTAGAAAATCGGAGAACGGCACAGGCCGGGTTCCCGACCTGCGAAATTGGATTCCATATGTAAAGGAATCCGTTAAGAGATACAAGGATTTCGTCAAGTTTTGGGAAGTATGGAATGAGCCCAATATAGGTTTCTGGACGGGGACAATAGATGAATATGCTGAGCTTCTGAGGGAAACCTATAACGCTATAAAACAAACTGACCCATCCGCGAAGGTAGCGATGGGTGGAACAGCTGGAACAGACCTCCGCTATATTGAGGAACTATACAAGAGAAATGTGCCTTTTGACATTGTGAACATCCATCCCTACGGTTATCCTGCTCCTCCCGAAAGCTACCTTGAGGCTCAAATAAATGCCTGTAAGGAACTTATGAAGAAATATGGAGATGAGAAAAAACCCCTCTGGATAACCGAATATGGCTGGCCAAATCATATAGGACCAAATGGAGTGGACATAATTACCCAAGCGAATTACATAGTAAGAGCTTATGTCATCGCTCTGGGAGCAGGAGTTGAGAAGATATTCTGGTACGATTATCAGAACGGTCCCGACCCCAGCTATAACGAACATAACTTCGGTATAGTGTATATGGGCGATATCCCTAAGCCCTGCTACACTTCTCTTTTAACGATGACTCACGCTTTAGCAGGCAAGAAATTCCTGAAGAAGCTGGATATGCCTGAGGAATGCTACGCTTATGTCTTCCAGAACGATAGAAAGGAAGAAGCGATAGTTCTCTGGGCGATGAAGGAAAAGGATGTCGTCTTTAATTGGAAGGGAAAGGGCGAACTGATGGATTTGATGGGCAATAAGAAGCAAATATCCTCCAATGGGCTTCTCAAACTGAAACTTTCTCCCAGCCCCATCTTCCTTCTCTGCAAGGGTGATTCACTCCCAAGCGTCGCTCTTCGCTGGAAAGAGACATCCCTAAAGCTTATGCCCTTCGAGAAAAAAGCCAATTCCCTAATAATAAGGGTACCCTCGCCCACCACCGTGGGGGTCTCATTCTCAATTCCACAAGGTATAACCATCACCCCATCCACCTGGACGGGAAAACTAAGCAGGGGTGAATCGGTAAAGACATTTTATTTTGAAGCGAAGAACATCCCCTTTAGGAACTATGAGGTGGAAGCGAGGGTAAAAATCGGCACGCAGAGCTTCACCATAAAGAAAAATATAGAGGTAGTTCCTCCTTATGAGATAACCCTGAAACCCCAACCGCTTTCCCAACAGCTTAAAGTATCGGTAAAGAATCTTTACAGCCAGCTGAAAGCAGAGGGGGTTGTCGTCAGGCTTGAAACACCGAATGCACTTTTCCGCGAGCCATCAATTTATCTGCCCATATTCAAGCCTGGCGAGGAGGTAAGCGGAACTTCTTCCCTTTTCCTTGATTTAAGCGAAGTGCCAAGCGCCTATCTTGTAACGGCTAATCTGGAAGATAAGAACGGCGTGAGAGTAAGTTATCAGCGAAAGGTATCCTTTTTCACGATTCCCCAGGCTGAAGGAAATCCCCTTGAGACATCTAACCCGCAGTGGCAGGATTTACCCGGTATAATCCTTGACAAGAGGGATTTCTATCAGCGGATAAGTGGGGATTGGAAAGGGACGAGTGACCTCTGGGTTGAGGCGAAATTCGTCTGGGACAAAGATTACCTATACATCCATACAAAGGTAATTGACGATATTTTCTCCAACGATTACCCAGCAGATGGGATATGGCAAGGGGATAGCATTCAGTTCGCAATAGCTCCACAAGATAGGCACAAGCAGAACGAGCCATTCGTTCAGATAGACATCGCCAAGGCAAAAGGGCAGGACACAGTTTACAGAAGAGCATTTGGAATGCAGTTAAAGGAAGGGATTATAGAGTTCAAGGGTGGGATAAAGGTAGAGGGGAACAGGGTAGTTTATCTTATTGCCATTCCCTGGAAGGAACTGGGGATAAAGCCCAAGAGTGGAGATAGCTATGGTTTCTCATTTCTTGTAAACGACAACGATGGCGCTGGACGGAAGGGCTGGATGGAGTGGGGCGGAGGTATCGGCTGGACCAAAAACCCCGCCGAGTTCTATGATTTAACTTTGAGATGAGGATAAATTTGAAAAATTATGGATAGAAAAATTAAAAGCTTTCTCTTCTCGAGCATTTTAGCTTTCCTTTGCTTTTTGCAAGCTGGGTATGGAAAGACTTTAAACTTGCAATCTTGCTCAGTTGAAACTTTGCCGATCAAGGAAAACCTCGTTCCAAATTTCAGTTTTGAGGAAAAATCACCGGGAACGAATCTCCCTCAGGGATGGATTTGGGATAAACGAAATACCAATGCGACTTGCGAAATTGACGAAAGCAGGGCGCATAGTGGTAAATATTCCCTCAAATTAACCAATGGAACTCCCTTCGGAGCCCATATCTACGGCACAATTTGGACAGCCCAGCCAATCAAAATCAAACCCGGTATACCCTATACCCTAAGCGCCTATGTCCTCTCGGAGAATCCCGGTGTCGCCTGGATAGGTGGAGGAAGCGAATGGCAAATTCGTTTGACCATTCCTCCCACGAAAGGAAAATGGAAAAGAATATGGCTCACATTCACTCCCGGAGAGGATGATGCCGATTTTGTCCTACGCATAAACACGGATAGCCCAACCCCTGGCTTCTGGGTGGATGATGTCAAATTAGAAGAGGGAACCGAACCAACTCCTTGCTCATACAAAATCTCCAAATTTGAGATGGAGAAGCTCTGGGATGAGAAAAGAGATTTCAGGGGAGATGGAGAAATCTCCCTTTCCTTCCTCGTTTATTCCCCGAATGCGATTGTTCCTTCAATATCCCTCAAATTGGACGATTTGGATATCTTTTCTAAAGAAGTCAGAATTCCCAGCGGTATATCCCGTTTGACCCTGAAAGGGAAAGCGAGCAAATTGACCGGTGTCCACAAAATAATATTGCTTGTAAAAGAAGGAGGAAAAATGCTCTTCAATTCCGATTATGAGATAAGTTTCCTATCTTCTGCCGGCGCCGAAGAGCGCCTCAAAAAGATAACAGATGCTCTCCCAGATTTAAAGAAAATCCTTGAGGAACTGAAGAAGAAAGGTGAGGACATCTCCTACCCTATGGTCACTTACACTGTTCTGGAAAACTTCACTAAATACTGCCAGGAAGACATTTCCTATTATGAAGAGAAGAAAGAGGAATGGGTTCTGAAGCGAGCTCTCTTCGCCCTGGACGATATGGAGGAGATGCTCAAAAGGTTGAGTAACCAGCTGCAAATGGCGAAAGCAGGAAAACTACATTTCCCAAAGGTCCCTCGCTGGACGGGAAAGGAGAGACCTCAAATAGTCGGCTCCTCCTTCATCGCTCCCACTATCACTCCTGGTTCCTCGCCCCGCAGGCGTCCCTTCTTCTTCAATGGTTATGGAGCGTTCGGGCAGGTTAGAGAAGACATTGAAAAGCTGCCCAGCTATGGGGCGAACATCATCCAAATAGAGTTCGGTCCAGTAGACATCTTCCCTAAAGAAGGGCTTATCTCGGATACAGCAGTAAAGGAATTTATAAAGGTTCTTGATAGGGCGGAGAAGGCGGGGGTTGCCGTAAACCTTCTCATCAGTCCCCACTATTTCCCCGAATGGATGCTTGAGAAGTATCCCCATCTCCGGAAGAAAAGGGATGGCTTCCTTCAATATTGCCTTCACGCCCCGGAAAGCAAGGAATTGCTCCTTCGCTATATCAAGGAAATCATCCCTCCTATTAAGGACCATCCAGCCCTCCACAGCATCTGCTTATCGAACGAGCCTGTGAACCTTGAGGAACCTTGCGAGTATGCTTTAAGGGATTGGCACGATTGGCTGAGGAAGAAGCACGGAGATATCGCCACTCTGAATAACCGCTGGAGAGCAAATTATTCCTCATTTGAGGAAATCCCCCTTCTAAATCCCTTCGCTCCTGATTTTAACCTTCGGACACCCATAGGAATGGATTGGGTGCTCTTCAATCAGGAATGGTTCGCTGGATGGCACAAGATGCTCGCCGATGCCATCCACGAGATAGCCCCTGATTTACCCGTTCACGCCAAGGCGATGACCTGGACGCTTGTTAACGATGGGGATGTGAAGTATGGAGTTGACGCGGAGCTCTTTGCCGATTTCAGCCAGATTAATGGCAACGATAGTGTCAACTTCTATTCCCATAATCAGGGGGAATTCGCCCAAGGCTGGCAAGGGAATCTCATACCCTATGATTTGCAGCGCTCAATGAAGAATATTCCAATTTACAATAGCGAGAACCACATAATTCCCGATAGAGAAACACGCTACATCCCGCCTGAGCACATCCGTTGCGCTCTCTGGCAACAAGCTATTTATGGACAGGGAGCTTCTACAATATGGGTATGGGAAAGGACATTTGACCCAAAGAGCGATTTTGCGGGAAGCATAATGCATCGTCCCCTTTGTGCTGAGGCTGTTGGAATCGTGAACTACGACCTCAATCGCTTAGCAGAATACATCACAGCTATCCAGAACACAAAGCCGCAGGTCGCCCTCATTATGAGCAATTCTGCCAAAGTGTGGGATACAGGAAGCTACTCCGACTGCTTGGGGAAGCTCTATACTGCCCTCTCGTTCTGCGGGATTAGAATCTCTTTCGTCAGCGAGAGACAGCTTGAAAGGGGTGAGGTCCCTCCCACTCCCCTTCTATTCGTCACGAATATCCACCACTTATCTGATAAAGCATTTGAGGGATTGAGAAATTATAAAGGCAGAATAGTGCTCGTGGGAGAAGGAGAGCTACTCAATTTCAACGAATACGACAAGCCAAGGGAAGAAAGAATAGAGGGAGAGAGGCTTGAATATCGCTACGGAGAAACGACTTGGCAGGACCTCTGGTTAAAGCTAACGACGAAATTAGTAGGGTGGGGAATAAAGCAACCTGTTGAAGTAACCGATAGGAGCGGGAAACCTATCTGGGGAGTTGTCTGGCTCAGCCGTGAGACAGAAAAAGGAATACTGGTCAACCTTTGCAATTATCGCAACGAGAAAGTTGAGATAAAATTGAGAAAAGCAGGGAAAACCGCTCTTGACCTCGTGAGCGGGAAAAGGATAGGGACTGATGCAATCGTCCTCTCACCGCTTGAAACGAAGTTGCTACTTTTGGAAAGAAAATAAGGACAAGGATGCCAAAAGCTTATAGTCCAAAGGTCAAACTGGGAGTTGATAGAGCACTCAGCGATTATTTTGAGATATTCCAGGGGAAAAACATCGGGCTGATAGTGAACCAGGGTAGCCTCACAAGCGGGCTTACCCCAACAGTTGAGGCTTTCTATGAGAAAGGCTTATATATAGCATCCCTCTTCGCTCCAGAACATGGTCTTCACGGGGAGAAGCAGGCTGGCGAGGAAGTTATAACTTATATTGATAAAAACTTAGGCTTGCCTGTCTATAGTTTATATGGCGAAACAAGAAAGCCAACGCCCGAAATGCTTGAGGATATAGATATGCTCGTTTGGGACATTCCCGAGATAGGGGCGAGATATTCAACATACATTGCCACTATGGTTCTTGCGATGGAAGCGGCTGCTGAAAGAGGTATAACCTTTATCGTTCTGGATAGACCAAATCCAATAAGTGGAAAAAGAGAAGGCAACATCTTGAGAGATGAATTTCGTTCCTTCGTTGGTTTTCTTCCCATACCTATGAGGCATGGTCTTACTCCAGCTGAAATCGCACTCTTCGCAAAGGATTTTCTCGGCTTGCAACTGGACCTGAAAATAATCCCTATGCTGGGATGGAAAAGAGATATGTTCTATGATGATACGGGTCTTCTCTGGATAAACCCCTCTCCTAACCTCCCCAATCTGGAAAATGTTTTGCTTTATCCCGGAGCTTGCCTTCTTGAAGGGACGAATATATCGGAGGGAAGGGGGACAAATTTTCCTTTTCAAGTTCTCGGAGCTCCCTGGATAGATGGTTTTAGATTAGCGAAAGAGCTAAACCACCACAGCGAAGGAGTCTTCTTCAGAAGCGTTAGATTTGTTCCAAGTTTTTCGAAATATAAAGGTGAATTGTGCGAAGGTGTTGCAGTTCACCTCCTTAATCCCGATGTTGATGTAGTTATGCTCTATCTATTCATCATTCAAATGTTGAAAGTCCTCTATCCCAAGGAATTTCAGTGGTTAAAGAGGGATGATGGATATGTAATAGATTATCTGGTTGGGGATGATATATTAAGGGGAATAATAGATGGGATTAACGGTCTCTCCACCCTCCTTCAATGGGAAGAGGATTTGAAGAGGTTTGAGGAGAAAATAAAACCCTATCTTTTATATGAATAGCCATGTTGCTCGCTCATTCTCCCCAGACGATTTACGATATAGCCAGCAAAGTGGGTAAGTCATAATAATAGAAAAATGTTAGAAACCACTAATAGGCTACCGAGGTAAGGAGCAAGAGAGGAAAGAAGGTATGAGAAAAGTGAGTATAGCCCTTCTACCAACGAGATTCTTAGAATAGAGCGAAAATTTTGGTAGCATTCCATTTGCTTAAAATTCGTCATCCCATTTTTTATATCTAGCTCGCTGTAGCCATTATTCCCCTCTACCCAGTCAATCCCTTGTCGCTTAAGATTCCTCATCTTTACTCATAAGTAATAGGAATTCTTTATCCCTCCCAGTTTGGGAGTTTCTCTTCCTTCTCGTTTATTATTTATAACTGTTTCAGAGAAGCCTCCGCAGTATTGAATTCTATTTTATAGCACTTCCCTATGCCGCGGAGAGCAAATTCTATTTTTTTGAAACGCCACACTTTAATCTTCGTTCTTTATCAATAGTTTTATCTTTTTAGCCAAGCCTTAAAATCAAAACCGTTCAACATCCCGGGAAGTTCACCAGAAACTTATATAACAGACCAGAAAAGAGTATATGCTTGTCTTAGAAGAAAAAGGTCAGATTTCCTTGAAGAAGAATATAGTAATGTTAGCAGATTGGCTATGGCAATATTTCGTAGATTTGATGTATTTTGAAAAAGTCCAATACACCAGGGGAATCTCCACTCTTTGACAGGCATTAATCTCAACCATATAATTTGATATTAACGATGAAGAACGCATTTGAGGAGGAATTCCTCTATTCGTTAAAGGTGCTTGATTTTTGCCACTATTACAAGGTGCCATCCCCGCCACCTCGCAGTCGTCTGACTCGTTTCTATACACCGCGTCCCTACGATTTTATCCTCGTCAAGGATGGTGTCTTCTGCGCCCTTGAATTGAAATATACAAATAAAGAAGCCGCCTATCCCCTCTCCAAATTCCCTCCCTATCAGATAGAGGGATTAAGAGGGGCAAAACGAAATGGCGGACTCGCAATAGTCGTCATTAACATAAGAAAAAGAAATCCAAGAGTTATAAAAGCCTTTGCCTTTGATTTCGCAGAAATTGAAGCTCTTTTACAAAATGGAAAGGCATCCATCCCTAAGGATATGCTTCTCTCCGGTTATCAGGTGCCACGGGAGAAAACGGAAAAGGGTAGATATATCTGGCGAGTGGACTTACTTTTTCAACATTTTAAAGAAAAATGCCTTGCCCAAATTGCAATAGGGAAATAGAAAAAGGACTATTAATATGCCCTCACTGTCAGGGAGAGCTGAACCCTCCCATTGAGGATTGCCTGGAGAGGGTTATAACCCTTATGGATGAGGATAGAAAAGATGAAGCAATGGAATACCTGAAGGAAGTCGTTAATCGCTATCCCCAAAATGCCTCCGCTCATTCCCTTCTCGCCTCCCTATATGAAGAAGCACATGACTACCCTTCTGCAATCCATCATTATCGCGTCGCAGTTGAACTAAACCCCGAAAGCACCGCCGAGAGAAGGAAACTTGAACTTTTAACCGGAGAGAAATACTCCCTCCGTCGTTTCCCCCTTTTGCCTCCCGCTCTCGCGCTTTTAGGTATATTATTCGTCATTCTGGTAGTGTACTCCATTCCCCAAAGAAAGCCGTCTTCCACTATGACGAACTCGCTCACCAATATTTGGGAATATCCTC
Source organism: bacterium (assembly GCA_014360465.1). Classification (GTDB taxonomy): domain Bacteria; phylum Armatimonadota; class JACIXR01; order JACIXR01; family JACIXR01; genus JACIXR01. Next base: position 4,538 of record JACIXQ010000007.1, on the reverse strand, counting down.
CCTATAACCAGTGGCAGATGCCCTATTACTACACAAATCAACCATATAGCGCGGAAAATATTCCCGCTCCCTCCGTATTTCCCTCTAACCAACCTTCTCCGACCACCCTCCCTTCAGCACGAACGAATCAGAAACCTCCATCGCAAAATGAGAAGGTTTCCCTTCCTCCCCTCGCAGCGACCACGCCCGCTCCACAGCCTCAGACACCTGTCCCTTACACTAACATAATTATCCAGCCAACAACCCCTCAATCAAGCCAGCCAAAGGAGAAAAAGGGAAGAATATTCATCGAAGTGAAAAGAGCCTCACCATCTTTCGACGATTTATATTCACGTGCTATGGAAAAATTCCACGCCAAGGATTTTGCGGAGAGCGAAAGGCTTCTCAAGTTAGCTCTTTCACTTGCCCCCGATAATAAGAAGGGAGAAGTTCACTTCTCACTCGCCCTCGCTCTGAAGGAACAAGCGAAATGGCAGGAAGCAATATACCACTTCTCCCAAGCTGAACAATATTTAGCAGGAAGGAGCGACCCATTATCTCAGCAACTCCTTCAGCAGGCGAAGGAGGGCAAAGCTTACTGTGAAGAAAAGATGTAAACTCCTCTACCTAATTTTCCTTATCGCTTCCTCAATACTTGCTAAAGAACCTGTTTCCTTACTTCTCATTCCATTATCTCCCTGGGAAAGGGCGGGAGGATTGGAAACCGCTTATTTATCAACACAATACTTGAGACAGGTGCTGATATCCTCGGGTTGGTTTCAGGTTCAATTATATAACGAGCATTCACCGGAAGTAGCACAGGCGCGGGATAATGGTGTGCTGAGCGATTTGGAAGCGAGTAAGCCGGAGAGAAATCCCCTCAAGATAGGAGAGCTTTTTGAGGTGGATATCGTCATATGGGGAAAGATTGCCAATGTTTTGGAGAAGGAAGACCCTCCCCAAGCAATGGTTGAGTTGGAAATCAACTTGATGGAAGTCAAAACCAAGGAGAAAGAAACATTCAAAGTAAAGGGAGAAGCAAAAGGCGAGGCAACCACATCAAAGCAGGTTGTATTGGAACGAGCCCTCTATAGCGCCTGCTACGCTATTCAGGATAAATTGATAACGCGAGAATTGTCCAATATCACCGATGTCAGAAGGGAACAGGCTGAAACAATGAAACAGGAAGCGGATAAGCTTCTTTCAGAAGGCAAAGAAAGAGAGGCAATTGCCAAGCTGGAAGAGGCTTCCCTTGTTGACCCGAGCAACCACACAATTTACATAGCTTTGGGAAACTGCTATCTAAAGCTGGGGGATTTCCGCAAAGCTGAAAGACAGTTCAGAATGGCGCTAAGCCTAAGCAAAACCGACGAGCAAGCTTTTATCGGACTGGCAAAAGCTCTTAAAGGAAGGAACCAAATCAACTCTGCAATCGCCCAGCTCAGGGTTCTCCTCTATTTCTTCCCCAAAAGCAAAGAAGGCAAACTGCTTCTTGCCCAGTATCTGCGCAAGACTGGCAACAATGAAGAAGCAAGCCAAATCCTTCAAGACCTCGCAAGGGATTTTCCCGATGACCCAGACATACAATGGGAGGTAGGCGAGAGCTACCTAAACAGAAGGCAATTAGCGAGCGCCTACGCTTATTTCAAAGCGTCCTTCTCTAATAAGCCAAGTCCGGAGAAGGCAAATAGCCTCGCCAAGCTCGCTCTTTCCCTTGGACGTTATCAGGAGCTCTTCTCCATAATGGATAAATGGGTGGCACTTATAAAGGACAAGATGACGAGTAGTGATTACATAAATGTAATGAACATAGTTGATGAGCTTATAAGTAATAAGCTGACCAACTGGACGAATATAAGAAATGGTATCCTCTCCCAAAAGATATCCAAGGAAGTAGCCGTTGACACGATAGAAAACGAGCTCAAAGATATAGACCACCTCAAGAGCTTGCTTGAGAATATAATACCACCTTCTGACTTCAAGAAATCCTATTCCACCCGCCGCTACGGGCTTACCACCCTGCGAAGCGCCTTCGTAGCACTCAATTCCTACATAGAGGGATTGGGCGATGAGAAGCTCCAGTTGGCTGATGTACTTATTGATAGCGCCAAGCGAGACCTCGCTTTAGCGAAATTCCTTGAAGGACGATGAAAATACTCCTACATACCTGCTGCGCTCCTTGTGCTACATTTGTCGTCAAAAGCCTGCGGGAAGAAGGATTTGAACCCGTTCTCTTCTTCTACAATCCCAATATCCATCCCCTATCCGAGTATCTTCTCAGAGAAGAAGCTGTAAAGCTATTTGCTGAAAAGGAAAATTTGGAAGTAATTTATGGAGAATATGGACTGGTCCAATTTTTGAGGGAAGTGGTTTTCAGGGAAGGCAACCGCTGCACAATATGCTACTATCTCCGCTTATCCCGAACCGCCCAATATGCAAAGGAAAACGGTTTTCAGTTTTTCACCACGACCCTCCTTCTCAGCCCCTACCAGAAGCAGGAGACGATAATGGAATTGGGCAAACAATTGGAAAAAGAAACAGGTGTTCAATTCCTCTTCAGGGACTTTCGTCCCGGATATTATGAATCAATTAGGTTATCGAAAGAGTTAGGACTTTATCGGCAGAAATACTGCGGTTGTATCTATAGTGAGGAAGAAGCCCTTCGCCAGCGACTTGAGAGGAAAAAGAGAAAATAGCCTGCGAGGTGAGCGAGTTATGTTAAGAAATCGCGTTTGTATAGTCTTTCTTATCCTTTTACAATTTTTTGTGATATCATATGGGGAGAAAGGAGGAGGAACGAAAGTGACTATTGACTTGAAAAACATAATAGGAGAGATAAACCCCCATATCTACGGACACTTCATAGAGCATCTGGATAAATGCATCTACGGTGGCATATGGGATGGCAACGATTTCAACTATAAAGTAGTTGACCTGATAAAGAGGCTCAATCCGCCGATTATGCGCTGGCCAGGTGGAAACTTCGCCTCGGGCTATCATTGGATGGATGGGATAGGTCCGAGGGAGCAAAGACCGGCTAAATTTGACCTTGCTTGGCGAGCGACTGACCCCAACACATTCGGCACGGACGAGTTCATAAGGCTATGTAGGCTGGTTAACACCGAACCATATATTTGCGTTAATATGGGCTCGGGCACAGCGGAGGAAGCAGCGAATTGGGTTGAATACTGCAATTTGCCTGCTGGCGCTTCCTACTACGCTGACCTGCGCGTCAAGAATGGCAACGAACAGCCATTTGGCGTCAAATATTGGGGGTTGGGAAATGAAATTTATGGCGATTGGCAGATAGGTCATACAGATGCCCACACTTACGCCCTCAACGCCAGGGAATTCTCAAAGAGGATGAAATGGGTTGACCCTTCAATAAAGACGATTGCTGTGGGTTGCGATGACCCAGAATGGAACTGGGAGGTTCTGCGAATCGCCGGTCCCCATATTGATTACATTTCCCTCCATGAATACTACCATCATCCCGATTATTACGAACGTGTCGCTTCTCCCTTAGCCGCAGAGCGAAGCTTAAAACGACTTGCTGCTACGATTCTCGCTGCAACCGGCGATAATCGGATAAAGATTGCCTTTGATGAATGGAACCTCTGGCAACCCACTGGTCTTGTCTCCGCCCTCTTCTCCGCAGGCATCTTCAATGTTCTCCACAGGCTATGTCTGGATGTTCATATGGCGAATTACGCCCAGCTGGTCAATGTCCTTCCCTTAATCATTGCTGATGAAAAGGGGGTTCGTCCCACCCCTTCCTATTTCGTCTTCCAGCTCTATCGTCAACACGCTGGTCCACTTGCCCTTAAAGTGGATATTGAGGGCGATACATATATATCCCGCGCCTGGGGAGGGGAATTAGTCGTCCCATATGTTGATGTCTCAGCAACGCTTGACAAATCCAGCGGCAAACTCGCTATTTTCATAGTGAATAGAGATAAGGACAAGGATAGAGAATGCGAGATAAACATCAGGGACTTTCAGGGCAAGTCGGAGGCGAATGTCTGGGAATTGAACGGCAAAGATGTTGAAAGCAACGAGGTTGAAGTGAAAGAAAAGGGAAAGGTAACCATATCTCCCTCCTTTAAATACACCGCACCAGCTCATTCCTTAACGGTTATGGAAGCTAAAATATCGCTCTGAAGGGAAACTTACCCCTGATTCAGGGAATCTTCAAGTTTTTTTTATAGGGCAAACAGTAACAAAAACGAGTTGAATAACTTGTCTTCATAATCGTTTAACAAGACTTTTTAAAATTAAACAAGGAGAAGCGAAAATGAGGCTCAAGCGATTCCTTATACTTATTATTTCAGCCATTTTTTTGTTAGGGCTTGGGAAGGGACGAAGTATTGAGAGCAAGCTACTCTTTTCCTTTGAAGACCCTATGGAGAGCCATTTCTTCAGTGGAGCTCCTCAAAGAATCGTCTCCCAGCACTCCTCGGAGGGGAAAAATTGTTTGGAAGTTGAACTCTCTGACGAAAATCCCTATCTCGTTCTCACCTCAAAAGAAAAACCCTTTGATTTCAGTGGCTGGGATAAAC
>JACIXQ010000069.1 GCA_014360465.1 bacterium | reverse complement strand
GAGGAAACTACCCCTTTTCGAGTAAATTATTTTTGAGGAAGAGCGGGGCATTGAAACCCGGTGGGAAACTGGGTATTATAGTTGGAGATAGCACTGTCTCCTCCCAAAAAATACCAACGACTATGATGACCAAAAGCTTCTGCGAAGAACAAGGACTTAAGTTTATAAAATTAATATTTAATCCATTGTTGGGTGCACGTAATAGAGCTATAAGGGGAGAAAGCATTCTTATTTTTGAAAAACCTCAATGAGACATGGTCATAAAGAGAAATTTGCTGTGTGCTAAACCAAAAGAACACCTTACCCAAGACGAGCTTCTGCTTTATGAACCATATAAGAATATTGTGCAAAATTTTATGGAATTGGCTATAAATCCAAAAGCGATAGAATTTGACCCCGTGGCCAAAGCTTTTGATGGTTTATTAAGCACACCAAATGAACTACGGGAGTATTATGAGGCATTACTTAGCGTAACATCTTACTACCAGCACAGCAAAGGTGGAAAAGGCAAATTTATAGAAAAGAAAATCGCAATGCTATTTGAGGGCTGTTCCCTTGACATTAAACTCAGCGAACTACCAATCTGGCTACAGTATCCTGACCTTTATAGGAAACGCTCAATCTATACCATAAATTCTCTAAAACCGGAAGAAAAGCAAAAGTTGATGAGTAAAGACTGGGTATGGAAGGGAAATAAAGATGTTACAGTAGATATAGGAGCATTTCTACAAGATGAAGGGGTTCTCGTGCTTGCGGAGCTGAAGAATAGGATAGATTCAGGGGGAAGTGCTGCACGAAGAGAGGTTTTAACCTCGCTAAAATTTGGTGCAATAATAGATTATCTTCTATCTGAACAGAAAATTTTTGAAAGAAAACAATCTGCATATTCCCTTTCTCAGTTTCTTGAACATTTCAATATAAAAATGTTAGAGCTATATCTTGGGATTCTCTTTGATAAAAGCGATAACCCAGCTACCATAGAAGCTGATAAAAAGAGGGTTTTTATGACTCAAGTAGGGAAGGCTTTGAATATTTAATAAAGCGAGTAGAAGATAATGGAATCCCCGTTTCCAATAGAGAAAAAGCCTCGGAATTTCTACTGCTATCCTTCACGCTACCTCGAACCTCTCTCAAAATTAAAATAGAAGCGGCATATGGGGACGACATCCCGCTCAAACTTTTTAGGAAGCCTTTTCCTGTGTCAAATCTACTGCTTCTGAGATATGATGACATCTGGCTAGCCCAATTGACTACAATAAACGAGAGAACCTGCCTGTTAAAATTTGGCCAAAATTTAACAATTCTTCTTTGGGGTTTGCTTGATACTGATAAAGATTTAGCAGAAATGCTACGCAATCTCCAGCACAACCAATACGAGCTTCCTTTGCTTCAAACGGTGTGCAATTTGATAATGCAAAAATATTCTCACTTAATGAGGCCCGAATTCTTTCCCTATTGCAGAGATAGAGAAGAATATCTGGGTGATATCATCCAATTAATCGGTGTCTGGAAAACACTATCATCGGGAAAACATAAGGTATGATGCTGTTAAACAGTTTTCCATAAAAATCGTTATATCGCAAAATTCGGGCTAAATAATAATTGACCCTAAGAATGCAGAATATATAAAATGAATTCAAAGAAAAAAGCTTGGAGGTGATTTACCAATGGATGCTATCAAAGAGATTATGAGTTATTCGCTATTAACATTCATCGCTGCGGGTATCATCTTATTATCGGCTTCCACTTCAAACGCCCTTGATGCTCTCCTCTCCAACTTCCTACACCCCCCTCAATCGGCGAAACCCCATACCTGGTGGCATTGGGTCAATGGAAGCATCACCGCCGAAGGCATAACGAAAGATTTGGAGGAAATGAAAGATAAAGGAGTGGGTGGCGCACAGATATTCAATGTCGCTCCCGGCAACCCTCCCGGTCCAGTTCTCTTTATGAGCCCAGAATGGCATGAACTTTTTAAACACGCCGTCAAGGAAGTGGAAAGGCTCGGTCTAGAGCTATGTATCCACAACTGTGCTGGATGGTCAAGCAGTGGTGGTCCCTGGATACCACCCGAATATGCGATGAAAAGAGTTACCTGGAGCGAGGTGCAGGTAGAGGGTCCCAAGAGGTTTGAAGATACCCTCCCGCAACCGCCAACTGTTGCGGGGTTCTATAGGGACATTGCCGTTCTCGCCTATCCCACACCTGGAAGCAATTGGAAGATCGAAAATTGGGAGGGCAAAGCTTGCTTCCATAGGATGGATACACCTGCTCCTGATACTCGTCCCGTTCCTGCCGAGGCTATTATTCCCCGCAACAAGATAATTGATTTATCTTCCCATATATCCAGTGAAGGTCGTCTCGTCTGGGATGTGCCGGAAGGCAAATGGACAATTGTCCGCTTCGGCTATACTCTCACAGGCGCCCAGAATGCCCCGGCTCCGGACTCCGGCAGAGGATGGGAATGCGATAAGCTGAGCAGAGAAGCTCTTGAACTCCACTGGAAACACGCCATTCAACCTCTGCTTGAGGAAATAGGCCCACTTGCAGGAAAGGTCTTTAAGAGCGTTCTTATAGATAGCTACGAGATGGGTTCCCAGAATTGGACAGATAAAATGAGGGAGGAATTCCTCAAAAGGCGAGGCTATGATCTGCTCCCTTTCCTACCCGTCATCACTGGCAGGGTCGTTGATAACCTTGATATATCGGAGCGCTTCCTCTGGGACTTCCGCCGCACTATCGCTGACCTCTTCAACGAAAATTACTACGGCTACTTCGGGGAGCTTTGCCGCAAACACGGGCTTCTCCTCTGGGTCGAACCTTACGGAAATGGTCCATTTGACGACATAACCGCGGGAAGTAAGGCCGATATACCGATGAGCGAGTTCTGGATTGGGCACGGACTTGGCGTTGAAAAGGATTGGAACGCAAAGCTCGCCTCCTCAATTGGCCACATCTACGGCAAGAAAATCGTGGGGGCTGAATCCTTCACAGCTGGTCCACCCCATAGCGGATGGGTCAATCACCCCTATTCAATCAAGGCCTTGGGCGACCTCATCTTCTGCAGCGGGGTGAACAGGTATGTCTTCCATACCTTCGCTCATCAGCCATGGCTTAATTATAAGCCAGGTATGACGATGGGTCCCTGGGGCTTGCAGTTCAATAGATGCAATACCTGGTGGAACGACGCAAAAGCTTGGTTGACCTATATAGCGCGCTGTCAATATCTTCTTCAACAAGGGCAATTCGTTGGTGATGTTCTCTTCTATGTAGGGGAAAATTCCCCCGTCTCAATTAGAACAAGTCAGCCCCTCCCTCCAAGCTATGACTTCGATGCATGCGATACGGAAACCCTTCTCCAGAGATTGACCGTCAAAGGGAATAAACTCGTCATATCCAGTGGTATGTCCTACGAAGTGCTTGTCCTCCCCAATGAGAGGGAGATGACCCCTTCCGTGCTGAAGAGAATTGGGGAACTCGTAAAGACTGGAGCTTATGTCATCGGTCCCAAGCCACTCCGCTCTCCTAGCCTGATGGACTACCCAAGGGCTGACAACGAGGTGCAAAAATTGGCAGATGAGATTTGGGGCAACTGTGATGGTCAAAAAATAACCGAACACAAATATGGAAGGGGTAAGGTCTTCTGGGGTAAAAGCGTTGAAGAGGTCCTGAAACTTAAAGGTGTCAAACCCGACTTTGAATTTTCCGGTACTGTACCAGGGACAGCTATAAACTACATCCACCGCAGAAACGGAGATACAGATATCTACTTCTTAGCGAATATGAGGGAGCGCTACGAAACGGTAGAGTGCACTTTCAGGGTCAAAGGCAAGGTGCCCGAGCTTTGGTATCCCGATTCAGGCAAGGTTGAGAGAGCACCGATGTTCAAGATGGTGGATGGGAGAACCCAACTGACCATTGCTTTTGAACCCTATGGCTCACTCTTCGTGATATTCCGCCAACCTACAAGGGAGAGGAAAGCGGTTGCTAAAATTCTCCATAACGGAAAGGATGCCCTGCTTCCCCAGCCAAATGTAAGCGGCAAACTTGAAATAACCAGAGCAATATATGGCATCCTTGAAGACCCAACTAAGCAGGTGGATGTTACCGAGCAACTCCGGAAGATGGTTAAGAACAATATGCTCTATGTAATCGCATCCAATTCCATAGCCGGCGACCCTGCTCCCTTCGTCGTTAAGAAAATGAGGGTGGATTACACCTGGAATGGTGAACCACGCACTATAATCGTAAATGAAAACGAGCTGGTTGAAATACCGGGTGGAATCGTGACCACCGCACCGAAGGTCAAATTGAGCGTAAACCCACAGGGCAAGCTTGAATTGCTCGTATTCGCTACCGGTAATTACGAAATCCAAATGACAACCGGCAGGAAGATAAATGTTTCCATTCCCACATTGCCAAAATCTTTGGATATAAACGGTCCATGGGAAGTTCACTTCCCACCCAATTGGGGCGCACCAGAAAAAGCCATATTTGATAAACTCATCTCCTGGTCGGAGCATCCCGACGAAGGGATAAAATTCTTCTCTGGGACGGCGAAATATGTAAAGGAAATAGAGATACCGAAGGATATGCTGGCTAAGGATAGAGTAGTATATCTGGATTTGGGCGATGTTCAGGTCACAGCAAGGGTCAAGTTGAATGGCAAGGAGCTCGGCATACTTTGGAAGAAACCCTATCAGGTAGATATTACATATGCTCTCAAACCCGGCAAGAACATCTTGGAGATAGAGGTAACCAACCTTTGGCCGAACAGGTTGATAGGCGATGAGCATCTACCACCTGATAGGGAATGGAACCCCGGAGACGCTGGCTGGGGAGCGAGTCTGAAGGAAATACCCCAATGGGTTTGGCAAGGTAAACCAAGCCCCACTGGTCGCTACACATTCACTACCTGGCGTCACCACACAGCCAATTCACCACTCCTGCCTTCGGGGCTTCTTGGTCCAGTCAAACTGCTCGTGGGCGTAAAGAAAGTTGTGAGCCTTTGAAGAAGGAGCTATTGACCTAACCTGCTTTTAGGCTCATAATCAGAATATAGTGAAGACGAAACATCGCATTATCTTCGGCGATGCTGAGGATATGAGGGAGGTGGAGGACTCAAGCGTTCAGCTTGTCCTCACCTCCCCTCCCTATTTTAATGCCCCTTTCGATTACCCCGACCTGTTTAAAGTTATTCCGCTTTCCTTGACAAGATGAGGAAAGTGGCGAGGGAGATAAAAAGGGTTCTGGAAGAGGGAAGGATAGTTTGCATAGTTTGCGATGATACCCTCATTAATGGTGTAAAATATCCTGTTGTAGCTGACCTCACCAAAATCTATGTAGAGGAAGGTTTCAGTTATAGGGATAAAATCATCTGGATAAAACCCGAGGGCTATATCCGCATAAGCAGGCGAAGCGGTGTAATCCTTCAGCACCCATATCCTATGTATTTCTATCCCGATAACATCCAGGAAAGCATCTTGATTTTTCAGAAGGGGAAATTCAATTATAAAGAGATTCCCCAAGATATAAAGGAACTTTCTAAAATTGACACAGATGAATACCAAAGAGAAAAGTGGTATCTTACAACCTGGGAGATAACTAATGTTCTTCCTTTGAAGAACCGTCCCGAGGAAGGAATTGCTGCCTTCCCGGAGGAGATACCCTATCGGCTAATAAAGTGGCAATGAAATTGGGTAGAAATAGCGTGGGGTATGAACTGGATTTGGAATTGTTGGAAATTGTGAAGAAAAAACTGGGGCTAAAAGAGAGAACCCTTTTTGAAGGGAATCGCGAGATAGAGATAATAATCAGAGAAGATGCAAGATATTTGCGAACCCATCTGCAAGAAAGAATCAACGAGCAAAAATCGGTAACCCAAAATGGCAAAAGAAGTTCAAAAAAGGCTTCCAAGTGAGCAAATCGCTTCCATCTTAACGCAATTAGAAAAAGAGGGAAAACAAAAATGGCTTTGCAGATGGCAAAAACACCTGGGCATTCCCCCAAATTTAAACCCCTATTCCTCTACCGCAACCGAGAGAGAAAAAGTTCTTAGATTTCTCCTTTTCCGAGCCCTTATAAACCAGCAGGGAAGAATGGAGAAAGTAAGGGAGTTATGTCTAAAAGCTGGGGAAACATTCGGCGATATCTTGTTATTCAAACCATTTGAGGTTCCGGAAATAGATTTATTCGGACTTTTTAAAAATATAGGGGGAGAAACAGGAGCCCAAATATATCGTGTTGGTGCTTTGGGAGGAATAAAACCAATATCCCTTTTCGCTTATCGGATCAAATCCTTTGAGTGCTTCATTCGCTGGCTGGGAAGGGAAAATTATACCCTCTGGAAAATCCTAAGCTCATACCTTGTCAAGGAAAAGGACACAAAAAAGCTTTTAGAATTCCTTATAGGTCATCCCTGCCTTGAAGCAGGTTGGGTTGGGAAGGACCCAAAAGCTTGTAGAATGCTTGTAAATTGGTTTATTTTTCTCTTTAGGGAGATTTGGAATATAGAAGGGGTTAGTCTTGCTGATTCATTTATAATAGTAGATTGTCTTGATAATGGTGCTTTTTATCTATTTGAAGACGGTTTCTGCTCCGACCTCGCGCCAAATTGCGAAAATTGCCCTTTAAATGGAATCTGCTCTAAATACATCAAATGGACAGCTTATAAGCAACAACCTAAAGAGGGATGATATGTTTAAGCACAATTTCATTTTTTGCCTTCTCGTATTTGTATGCCTATTGGGGGTTTCAATTGAGATGCCCTTAAGCATAACTTCCGAAAGGATTTCCGATTTTCCCTTGATGAAATTGGAGATAGCAGGTGTAAAAGCCCTCTATACCTCTAAAGCCTTCTTCCCTCCCTCCACTATCCAAATTGACCCCTGGCATCGTTGGAAATTCAATCGCCTACTCTATGGTTATGTTGAGGAAAAAAATATATATAAGCTCGTAATTCGCCTCTATTTCCCCTCTCGTTATCTCTCATCAACTGGCAATGATTATCTACCACTCGCTAAGAAAATTATGGAACTATCCCTCAAATTCTATATCCTCGGAGCAGTCAACCTCGGTCTTACCCCACGCTGGTCAAAGGAAGGAATCGTTGATATCTGGCTATCCGAAAATGGCAATTACGCAGGTGAGCAAATCGGGAAGGATTTATATATCTATCAAATCGCCAAAGAAAGAAGCGAGCTTGAGTTGTTGAGGGAAATAGCCCACGAGTGGGGACATCATATAATCCCACCAATCGGTCCATATACTGCTCCCGAGGAATGGGCAAATGGAGTGATTGGCGAACGGCTACTCCTCAAGCTTTACTCATCCACTCTTCCAGCTTCGGAAGAAAGAACGAAAATCATAAAATTCTTGGAAGAAAAGAACGAAAAACCAATTGAAATCTTTCTCAAAGAAGGTTATCCTTCAGAAACTATTGGGGATAAAAGCGAAAAAGGGTTCTGGTATCTCGTGGGACTCGTTTTAGCAAAAGAACAAGAGAAGGGGATAACATATCTTGGCAAGGCATTTCAAAGACTTAAAGACCAGCAAAGCTTCTCACCGGGAGAAGTAGCCAAGGTTTTAATGAACGAATAGTCCTTTAAGCCTCAGGTCCGAGCCTACCTGCCTTTATTCTCCTGGTAGTTGCCCCTTGCATTCCACCCAGAGCCCAACATATACCTATCAAATTTATAAACCAACCAATTAGGGGGATTTGCCCAAGGAGGAAAAAGATAATCGTCCCCACAGCCATAGAGGCATATAGATTAGGATACATTTTCTTTTTCAACAGTTGCAAGAGTTTCGCTCCAAGAGCTACTCCCACAAGAGGAGTGGCTAAATAAAGCGCTATTAAATAGAGACCAAAGAGTATGAAAGTAAGTGGAAGACCTATCACGCTGAGAGCTATAAGCAAAGCACCGATAGGGGTAGCAATCAGGACGAGGAAGCCCCACCCAAGCTTTGCCCAAGGTCTTTCCACCATATCGATTGATATCTCCCTCATATGCCTTGGGAAAAGAAGCACCATAATGACCCCGGTAAGGAGAAAGCCCAGTAGGATAAGTAATTTGACAGCGAATGGGAAACCAGCTGGAAGGGGTTTAGGGGGGACTTCAGACTTTGGCTTGTAGACAACTTTTCCATCTACTTTCGCTTCTTTTGGAATTACAGCCTCCCTTTCTGCCGAATAGAAGAGATTTCCTTTTATATGAACTGTAGGTAGCACTGATAGCTCATCAGTTTTTAAATTTACATTCCCATCCACCTCTCCTGCAAGTATCGCCTCCGAAGCGCTACCCTTAACATCCCCTCCTACTCTTCCATCAACATACAACCTTTGCGCTCCCGCTATTACATCCCAACCTATATTGGCGCTTTTACCCACCTCAACATACTTACCTGCAAGGGAGACACTCCTACCCACCTTTCCCTCAATATCAACTGTTTCTCCTGCTGCTCGCACATTTCCCTTCACTTCCCCCACAATCATCACCTTCTGAGCAAAAGCAATCACATCACCCTCTATCACACCATAAATCCGAACATTTTTACCGACAAGAACGATGTCTTTCAAGGCATGACCGTTAAAATCTATCGTATCTCCCGCCCAAAAATAACTCTCCTTTATCACTTCACCAGGAGGGATATAGGTTGTTTCGCTTGGATAAGCTCTCGTCTGGGAAAGGGCTCCCGAACTTAAAAGCGAAAAGATAACACAAATCACTAAAATAACTAACTTTGATCTCAAGTCTTTCACTTCCTTTACATCTTTCAATTATAACATATTTCAATAATCTTTGCATTTATTAGGTAGTGAAAAACCGCTTGATAATTCAATAAAACGGCTTATAAGTTAAAAAAGGAGGTGCAATAACAAATGAAAATAGGCATAGTTTCCTTCACTGACCCTCGCCCAACCGCCCATAGCGAAGCGAGAGAAAGTTATATCAGAGAACATCATATATCGCTCAAACAGTATCTATTAACCAAGGGATTCTCCCTTGTCGACCCTATGGATGAAGTTAAAAGAGGAAGCGATACCTTCGGTATAAGGACTACCGAGGAGGTTGAAAAAGCGGGTCAAATCTTGAAAAGGGATTCAGCCGACTGTCTTATTCTCGGGCTCTGGCACTGGACAGAACCACAGCTTCCCCTAACCCTCGTTCGCTCCTTGAAAGTTCCCACTCTTCTTTACGCGGAAGCTGACCCTACCTGGGCAGGGTCGGTGTGCGTCAGCGCCGTGGGCGCCTCCCTCTGGGAAGCAGGAATCTCCCTTACCCATCATAGGGTGCTCGGTGACAAAGAAGAGGTTGCAAAATGGGCGAGAGGGGTACTCGCTCTCCAGAGAATGAGGAAATCAGCCATCCTCCTCTGGGGAGGCTCCTATTGTCTGCGGATGGAACACCTCCAGGACGATATTCCCTATTTGAAAAGCTTCCTAATAGGGGATGTCCTCTCCGAGGACCAGTATATATTGATAAAGAAGGCTGAGGATATAGAACGCTCACAACCTGAAAGGATAGAAGGTTTCCTCAAATGGTTGGAGAGCAAGGGAGCTAAAATAATGTACGATTCAAAGATGCTCACTCCCGATGTCCTAAAAAAGCAGATCTCCCTCTATCTTGCGAGCAAGGATAGGCTTGAGGAATTGAAAAACGAGAACATAATAGGTGTTTCAATAAAATGCCAACCCGAATTATCGGAAATCTATGGAGTTGATGCCTGCTCCCTTCCCGCCTTCTTGCCATTCGGCGAGGATAGCGAAGGTGAAAAGACACCGAAAGCCACCGTGTGCGAAGGCGATATCAAAGGGCTACTTACCTGTGCCCTTCTGGAAGGGCTCAAACCAGGCACTCCTTCCCTCTTCGGCGACCTGAAGTTCATTGGCGATGACTATGTTATAATCTCCAATTGCGGAGCCTCATCCATTTATTATGCCTCCTTCTCCAATCGGGCAGAGGATACCCTCCCTCACCTGACGATAGCACCTCAGTGCCAGGGGGCAAGCGGAGGAGCTTTCGGTTACGATGGAAAGGAAGGCACGCTTACCATCGCCCGCCTGACACGAATAGACAGGCAATATATTATGCAACTTGGCTTAGGAAAAGCCCTCCCTCTTGAGGAAGACATCAAGAAGAACATCCTCTGGGGCAATACTTGGCCCCATATAGCTATAGACCTTGGCGTAAGCAGAAAGCAATTGGTCCAGATGGTTGGTGCAAACCACCTCTGCGCCCTCCAAGGCGACTATGTGGAGGAATTAGAATTCGCCTGCAGAGAAGCAGGTTTGGAAGTGTGGAGATTCAGCTCTGTTTAGATGAAGGTAGACAGTCTCGTCTTATCAGCCATCATAAAGGATATAAAGGAAAATTGTCTCAATAAAAGAGTTGATAACATATATCAGCCCTTTCCTCACACTATTCTCTTCTCAATGGTTCTCTCAGAGGATATCATCCTCTCAATAGAGCCCAATAACGAAAGGATCCATCTAACCGATAAAAAATACCAAAATCCACCTTCGCCGCCCTCCTTCTGTTCTCAGCTGAGGAAATACATCAGGGGAAGCTTCCTCAAAGATGTTGAACAAATAGAATGGGAAAGAATCGCTATCCTCCATTTTCCCCAAAATGTCCAGCTCGTGGTAGAGATAATGGGCAGGCATAGCAATATAATCCTTGTAAAGGACGGCGAGATAAAGGGGGCACTTAAGCTGATAGACGAGACAAAGAGCTCAAAAAGAAGAGTCCTCCCCGGTCTTCCATATCAGCTTCCCCCAACAATGGGGCGGAAGAACCCCTTGACAATTGGTGCCGATGAAATGCTCAACGACTTACTTAACTCTGAAGGGCAGCTATCAAAGATACTCCAGAATTTATATCAAGGTATGAGCCCTTTTCTAATAAATGAGCTCCTCCTCAGGGCAGAGCTACCCCTTGACGCGAGCTCACCCTTCGGTGAAAAAGAATTATCAAGACTCGTCGCTTGCTGGGAGGAATTCAAGGAAAAAATCAAAAGTGGCGACTTCAAACCCGTTTTACTCAAAAAAGAGGGAAAACTTGTGGGCTACTGGGCATTCCCCACCATTCAAGATTACGAAATTGAAGAGAGAAAAAATATGAGCGAAGCCATAGATGAATTCCATTATTTAAAGCTCCAAGAGACCACCCTGCTTACAATGAAGGAACAATTGAAGGAGGAGTTGAGAGGTCAAATTGAGAAATGGCAGAAAGTAAAGGAAAATTGCGAAAAGGCTCTGAAAGAATGGGGAAATGTTGAACGCTATTACGAGATGGGCTCACTAATTCTTGCTAATCTCCGCCTTGTTCGCAAAGGAATGGAGAGCATAACTTTGGAGAACTTCTTCGATGACCAAAGGCGGAAGATAACAATCCCGCTATCAAAAGAGCTTAATCCTCAGCAGAATGCAGATAAATACTTCCAACTCTACCGCAAGGGGAAGAAAGCGGTTGAGGAGTTGAATGCAAGGATAAAGAAAGCCGAGGAAGAACTTAAAACCCTTACCGAGCGATACGAGATGGTTGAGAAATGCCAGAGCATAGAAGAGCTCGAAGCCATTAGGGAAGGAAAGGAGATAAAGAAAGAACGAGCCAAAAAAGAACCCTCATTGCCAACCGTTCGCTCATCTGATGGGTTCATCATCCAGTATGGTAAAAATGCCCGACAAAATGAACTGCTCCTCAAATCATCCTCTCCTGATGATATTTGGCTTCACGCCAGGGGAGTGAAAGGTGCCCATATAGTGATAAAAAGAGAAGGGAAAAAAGAAGTGCCCTTTAGAACCATTAAAGAAGCGGCTCAGCTTGCCGCTTATCTTTCTTCTGCAAGGGGTTCAAGTGTTGTTCCCGTCGATTGGACATTGAGGAAATATGTTCGCAAACCAAAGAAAAGTGAGAAAGGATTCGTTATTTACAGCCGCGAGAAAACCCTTATGGTCGAGCCTGCTCCCATTGAGGGTGTAATGTAGTTCTCAAAAAGCCTTGAATTTATTTATCTCCATCCGTCAGTTTGGATAGGTCGGATTCCTTGAAAAAACAAGTTAAGCTGGTTCTATGAGGAGAAATTTTGCTTGAGAGCAAGTTTTCAAAAGAAAGCGAAAGTTCCGATATTTTATATAACCATCCGAGAAAAATCAAGAAACGGTTATGGGGAAAGATTTCAGAGAACGCTATAGGAATGTCACATAGAATGGAATACCGAAGGAGCAAAGAGGAAGTCAAATATGTCATTGAAGTACACAAATAACTTGACCTTCCCAATGGAAATGTGGCATCATAGTAATTTAGAGAAAATTGGAAAGGAGGTTGACTGATGCTTTATATCGGATGCGATGTAGGAGGCACCAATATCCGCACTGCAGTAGTTGACGAGAACGGCAAGATCTTAGGCGATGCGAGGATGAGAGCCCTTATGGAGAAGGGACCGAATGTGGTTCTTGGGCAGATAGCCGACTCCTTTAGAGAAGCCCTATCACGAGCTAAGGCAAAGAGGGAGGATGTTATTGCTGCGGGGATTGCGATGGCGGGTCAACACGATTCCAAAAATGGAATCTGTATTTTCTCTCCCAACTTCGGCTGGGAAAATGTTCCCGTTATTCCTCCCCTTCAGGAACAATTCCCTGTTCCGATGTTCCTCGGCAACGATGTCAATCTTGCTGCATTCGGAGAATGGAAATTCGGGGCAGGAAAGGGATATAAATGGGTAGTGATGATAACTTTGGGGACTGGAATTGGTGGAGGCGCTATATTAGATGGAAAGCTTATGCTGGGTGCCACTGAGATGTTTGCGGAAGTTGGTCATATGACGATTCTTCCCGATGGCCCGCGCTGTGGCTGTGGTAACCACGGTTGCTGGGAAGCGTTGGCAGGAAGGGATGCAATAGTAAGGAGAGCTATCCAGAAATTACAGACCGGGAGGAAGTCCTCCCTATTAGAGATAAAAAATTACCATTGGCGCGACCTGAATCCCGAGATAATAGCTAAGGAGGCCTATAAGGGCGATGAAGTGGCAAGGGAAACCATAGAGGAAACCGGTTACTGGGTAGGAATAGGCGTCGCTAATCTAATAAATATCTTCAATCCAGAGTTATTCATAATCGGTGGACGCATCGCCCTCGCCGGAGAGCTCCTTTTTGGAGCGATAGAACGAACTGTAAAAGCACGTGGCTTGAGTGCTTCCTGGGGTCCTTGCAAGATCGTGCCCGCTGCGCTCGGTGATGATGCGGGAATATTGGGTGCCGTTGCCTACGCTATGGATAAGTTAGGAGAAGAAAAATAGCCACTGCTTATCTTCTACTTGGTTCCAATCAAGGAGATAGATTGGCGAACCTTAAAAAAGCAGTTGCCTTGCTTAAAGAAAGAGATATAAGGATTAAAAAAATATCCTCAATATACCAATCCGCTCCTTGGGGCTATGAGGAGCAGGATGATTTCCTGAATCTCGCATTGGAAGTGGAAACGACCCTTGCTCCCTTTGAGCTTCTGGAGCTCGTTAAAGATATTGAAAAGGAAATGGGACGCGAAACCACCATCCGTTGGGGTCCCCGCAACATAGATATAGATATCCTTCTATACGACAAAATATCATTCTCCCATCCCCAGCTAACCATTCCTCACCCCTATTTAACGCAGCGACTTTTTGCCCTCCTACCCTTGCAGGAAATAGCCCCCAATATCCGTCTTCCCGATGGTTCCTCCCCCTTCGAAAACATAAATCTTCTAAAAAAGAAACAGCGGGTTGAAAAATTAAATTTAAAATTATAAAAATTATTGCTAAATATTGTGATGGAAAGTAAAATTCAAACATATAAAAAGAAAGGAGGATTGATGCTAAATGGGAAATATCCTTGCTATTTTGCTCGGGATCATTTGCATAGTTGGTGGAGGTTGGTTAATAGTTTACTGGTGGGACCTAGTTAAGGCATTTCTTGGTGGGTTCGTGGGAATCTTTCTCGTCCTTCTTGGTTTATTGATTGCCGCTATAGGCGTGACCGAGCTTCGCTCCGCCGCCGAGGAAAGACGTCTTCGGGAGGAATTGAAGGCAGAAGAGCTCAAAGCACAACAGGAAGCGAGCGAAGGCGAGGAGAAGAAGGAGTAGAAGCTCAGAATTCATTTTTCCCCAAAAATGGCTTCTCAT
Organism: bacterium; assembly: GCA_014360465.1. Taxonomy (GTDB): domain Bacteria; phylum Armatimonadota; class JACIXR01; order JACIXR01; family JACIXR01; genus JACIXR01. Next base: position 80 of record JACIXQ010000069.1, on the reverse strand, counting down.
TTATAAACGCAACACACTGGGTTCAAGGAGAACCCAGTGTGTTTACTTTTCCTGCAAAATGTTCAAAAGGCAAATAGCGT
>JACIXQ010000068.1 GCA_014360465.1 bacterium | reverse complement strand
TATTGCACGTTTGCCCTCAAGGGAGTATACTTCTTTCGGAATAGAGGCAATCATCTTCTTACACCTCCTTTTAGAAGGTTTGTTATAGGAATAAATTGTAGGGGATGATTGCCTCTTGTCATCATTATTATTGAGGAAACTACCCCTTTTCGAGTAAATTATTTTTGAGGAAGAGCGAAGAGTTGACCATAGAAAGTGGAAAAGTTATAATAATTTTTACTGGGCGCCCATAGCTCAACCAGGATAGAGCGGCTGCCTTCTAAGCAGCGGGTTGCGGGTTCGAATCCTGCTGGGCGCGCCAATGACGATGGGCCGATAGCTCAGTCCGGTAGAGCAGGGGACTCTTAATCCCTTGGCCGCGGGTTCGAATCCTGCTCGGCCCACCATAATTTCACCTCCAACTATGGGAAAAGATTTCTATCAGATATCTGTTCAAGAAACCATTGAACAACTTCAAACTGACGGATTGGCGGGGCTAAGCGAGGGGGAAGCAGAGAAACGTCTGCAAATTTATGGACCAAATGAATTGAAAGAAACCAGACGCCGTCATCCCCTCCTTATGTTCCTCAGCCAATTCGCCGATTTCCTCATTATCGTCCTTATAGCGGCAGCTATAATTTCCCTCCTAACAGGCGAAATTACCGACTTCGCCGTGATTATCGCTGTTCTAATCCTCAATGCGCTAATGGGTTTCATCCAAGAATACCGCGCCGAAAAAGCAATCCAAGCTCTGAAAAAGATGGCTACCCCCTTCGCGAGGGTGATTAGAGAAGGCAAAGTCAGGGAAATCCCCTCCAACCAGCTTGTCCCAGGCGATATAGTCCTACTTGAATCAGGCATGGTTGTTCCCGCTGATTGCCGATTGATAGAGGCGATAAACCTTCAGGTTAACGAAGCCCCTATTTCTGGTGAATCGCTACCAGTTGACAAAAACACTGCCCCGATAGAAGAGGATGCGCCTTTAGCCGAGCGCTCAAATATGGTGTTTAGCGGAACGATAATTACAGCAGGTCATGGAAAAGCGGTTGTGGTTAACACGGGAATGCGAACGGAAATGGGCAAGATAACCCAATTTGTAGAGGGTTCAGAAGAGAAGAAAACCCCACTTCAAGAGAGAATGGAACAGCTTGGTAAGTGGTTAGGTATATCCGCCCTTATGATATGCGCCTTAATCCTTGTCGTAGGCGTTTTCCAAAAAAGAGATATGAAAGAGATGTTCCTTACAGCAGTTAGCCTCGCGGTTGCGGCAATTCCAGAAGGACTTCCAGCAGTTATCACCATCTCTCTTGCGCTGGGAGCAAGGAGAATGGCGAAAAGAAACGCCCTTATAAGAAAACTAAGTGCAGTAGAAACGCTGGGCTGTGTCACCCATATTTGCTCGGATAAAACGGGAACACTGACTCAAAACAAGATGTTTGCTGAGGTAGTATATACAAACGGTAAGCTTTATAAGGTTACAGGCAGGGGATACGAACCTAAGGGAGATTTCTATTTGAACGATAAAAGAATAGACCCTCTTTCAGAACCCAATCTAAAACTTCTCCTTGAAGCAGGGGCTCTATGCAATGACGCTCATTTGGTGAGAGAAGGTGATGAGTGGAAAATCATAGGCGATCCAACGGAAGGGGCTTTGTTGGTTTTAGCTGCAAAGGCTAATATCTCCAAGCAAGAATTGGAGAGTTCCTATCCAAGGGTTGCGGAAGTTCCCTTTGATTCCCAAAGGAAAAGGATGAGCACAATTCATCGCACGCAAACGGGATACATTGTGTTCACTAAAGGGGCATTGGAAGGGCTCCTTTTACTTTCAAATAAGATTTATGAAAACGGCATAATAAGAAATTTGGAAAAGATAGAAAAAGAAGAAATCCTTAAATTGAGCGAGGAATATGCCATTAGGGGTATGAGAATTCTTGGGTTGTGCTTTAAGCAACTTGCTGAGGAGGAACTCCGAGAAATTAGTTCCGAAGCTTTGGAAAAGGAGCTCGTCTTCCTCGGTTTTGTTGGAATAGTTGACCCCGCTCGTCCCGAGGCTCAAGAAGCGATAAAAATTTGTAGAGAAGCAGGCATTCAGCCAATAATGATAACCGGAGACCAACCCGCGACGGCTTCCGCCATAGCCAAGGATGTTGGTCTTGTGGAAACGGAAACAGAGGTTATGACCGGGAGAGAACTGGACAAGATGTCAGACGAGGAATTATTTGAACATCTACAACGAACAAAAGTTTACGCCAGAGTTTCCCCGGAGCAGAAATTAAGGATAGTTCGATTGCTGAGAAAATTTGGATATATAACTGCAACTACGGGAGATGGTGTAAACGATGCCCCTGCCTTAAAGGAAGCGGACATCGGCGTATCTATGGGTATAACTGGCACGGATGTTGCGAAGGAAACCTCCGATATGGTTCTGCTTGATGATAATTTCGCCACTATCGTCGCAGCGGTTGAGGAGGGTCGGGTCATCTATGACAATATTCGCAAGTTCATTCGCTATATTCTAACGACAAATCTGGGTGAGATACTGACGATTTTCTTCTCTATAATCTTCAAACTTCCCCTTCCCCTTCGCCCTGTCCAGATTCTCTGGATCAATCTTCTTACAGATGGATTGCCAGCAATCGCCTTAGGGGTTGAGCCCCCTGAACCAGGCGTTATGAAGCGTCCTCCTCGTGACCCAAAGGAAAGCATCTTCGCCGGTGGTATGGTCCGACATATACTCTTAGGCGGGTTGTGGATGGCTATCTGCACCCTTCTGTTATTCCATTATTATCAGTATTCCGTAAATATTGATACAGCACGCACAATGGCATTTACCACCTTATCCCTCTTCCAGATGGCTAATGTATTAGCAATACGCTCGGAGAGATATTCCGTTTTATCCATAGGCTTTTTCTCCAATCCTCTACTTATATTGGCGGTTATCTCTACATTGATACTTCAGCTCTGCGCCATCTATATACCTCTTTTCCAAAGATTTTTCCATACTGTTGCGCTTTCACCTCTCCAATTGCTTATTTCATCCGCCGTTGCCTCCACCATCTTTTTCCTAATAGAATTAGATAAGTACCTGAGTAGAAAAGTATGGGGAAAACCGATATGAAACCATCGGTTGTGATTTTGCGTCTAAATTTTTGCTAGGTAATTGAAAAGTTTTTAAAACTGTTGACATTATGGAAGCATAAGGTAAAATTAGGATGAATTATCCTCATAATTAAAAAGAGGAGGTTTACAAAATGAGGAAAAACCTTATTTTATTCATTGTGATTTTAGTCGCTCTGGTTGGCTTTGCTCAAGGCATCAAGATAGCCGAGCCACAGGAGGGAGCAACCCTAAAAGGAGAGGTCCCAATCCGAATTGAAGGAACCGACAGAGGCTATGCCTACATCTCCGTTGATGGTGAATTTCTGACCGCTATCAACCTTCCCGGCGTATTCCGTTGGGATACTCAAGCTCCTTTCGGCTTTAGAGGAAAACCCATCCAGGATGGAGAACATACTATCAGCGTAAGGGTCTACGACGGAGCGGAGCTCCTTGGCGAAGCCCAGGTGAAAGTAACCATTAAGAACAAAATAGAGATTCCCGCAGGCGAGCCATTAAAACTCGTATATAAATACAAGGAAGGGGAAGAACATATATGGAAGACCACAGCATCACGAGAAGGAGTGGAACTACGACTTCAGTGGCGGGAAATCTGCAATGAAATCCTCCAACCTAAAGGTGGTAATCCTGTGATTTTGCTTACCGATAAAGTGGATAATGGAGGCTGGATTTACCAGAACAGGGGTATTATGACCTACCCCGGGGTTGGCAACTATTTCTTTGTCAACATATTCCCCAATGGAGAGAAAGCGGACCTCCTTTCGCTCCTTCGGTCAGCGATGCGTTCTATCCCTTCCACAACAAGCTCTTCAAACCAATTTGGTTGGGGGCAATTGCGAATCACTTTCCCTGACACAGGCGTTAAATTAGATGAACCCTGGCGATCTTCCCTCATCTTCGTTGCCGAGCTAGACAATGGGGAACCTCATATTGCTTTGGCAAATCACAAAATAGAAGATGTGGTCTGGGTTAAAAACTATAAGTGTCTCAAGATTAGGTCAACATTTGAGTGGAGAGGAGAGATAACTATCGGGACACAAATGGGAGGAGCCGGTACAATGCCGGGTATGATGGGTCCTGGGGGAATGGGTCCCGGTGGTATGATGCCCGGTATGATGAGACCTGGCGCGATGGGTCCAGGGGGAATGATGCCCGGCATGATGGGACCTGGTGCGATGGGTCCTGGCGCAATGGGTCCAGGGGGAATGATGCCTGGCATTATGATGTCAGGTATGGGGGGTTCCGCGGCGCCCCAAACTCAATCAGCGCAGAGAGCCGAAGCACAACAGCCTGGTGTAAGGGGTGCGGTCGGCATGCCCGGTATGATAGGTGCTGGAGGAGCAAGAACCACTATGCCAGTGAATGTTGAGGGCACAAGAATAACCTACTTCGCATTTGAAGAAGGTAAAATCGTAAAGGTAGAAGATGAAATAAGGGTCAGACCAAGAGTGGGAAGGGGAGAAGAAGGCACCACTCCAACCGGAATGGGTCCTGGTGGAATGATGCCCGGTATGATGGGTCCCGGAGCAATGGGTCCAGGGGGGATGGGTCCCGGAGCAATGGGTCCTGGCGTAATGGGTCCAGGTGCAATGCCTGGAGGTATGATGCCGGGTATGATGGGTCCTGGTGGTGCGATGCCTGGTGGTGCGATGCCCGGTGGTATGATGCCCGGTGGTATGATGCCCGGTGCGATGGGTCCTGGAACGATGGGTCCCGGCGGTATGATGGGACCTGGCGGTATGATGCCCGGTGCGATGGGTCCCGGAGCAATGGGTTCCGGTGGTATGATGCCCGGTATGATGGGTCCCGGAGCAATGGGTCCCGGAGCAATGGGCCCTGGGGGAACAGTTGGAATGACCCGTTTTGCCGGTGGCACCTCTGCCACTCCAGCAGGAAGGGCTATGGGGCAATTTTTTGCTGGACCGACAGCCGGAGGCTTCACCACTACTTACACACTTAAAGTTATCTCGGAGATGGAAAAATAGCTATCGTCCTAAATTTGAATGATAAAATTTGAATTAAAACTTCCGAAAATCGTCTTCGGAAGAGGTAAAATATATGAAATAGGACATTTATGTGAAGGGCTAGGCAAAAAAGCTTTCGTCGTCACTGGCAAAAGCTCCGCACAAAGAAGCGGCTCGCTGAATTCGCTTATATCTGCACTTTCCTCTCAGGGAAAAGAAGTTACCACATTTTCCATAACTCAAGAGCCCTCGGTGGACGATGTTGACAGAGCAAGGAGTTATGCCAGGGGGAGTGATTTCATAATCGGAATTGGTGGTGGTAGCGTCCTTGATGTGGCTAAGGCTACCGCGGGATTGCTCAATGAGGATAAACCAACCGCCGATTTCCTCTTCGGCAGAGCAGAAATCAAAGCTCATCCCCTTCCCATCATCGCCATTCCAACAACCGCAGGAACTGGCAGTGAGGTTACAAAGGTGAGCGTACTTAAAGCACAAATAAATGGTAAAAGAATAAAAAGCTCTATCCATCACCCCAACCTGATACCTTCATATTCCATATTAGCCCCCGAACTTACCCTCTCTTGCCCTCCGTCCATCACCGCATCTGCTGGCTTGGATGCCCTCACCCATTGTATAGAATCCTTCTTCTCTCGTGAAGCCAATCCCTTATCCGATGCCATAGCTATGCAGGGCATCAGACTTATAATGAAAAATCTCCAACAAGCATATGAAAAAGGCACCTATGAAAGCAGGGAAGCAATGTTATTAGGAAGCCTCTGCGGTGGAATATCCCTCTCAATTGCTCATTTGGGCGCAATTCATAGTCTTGCCCATTCACTTGGAGCGCTAAAAGACATCCCTCACGGTATAGCTTGTGGCGTGTTTCTTCCCGCGGTTTTGAAATTCAACCACACTGCCATTAAAGAAAAATTAGAATTTCTCGCCAATTATCTTGAAATGTCGCCTGATTCTTTCCTTCGGAAAATTGAAGAAATGTTGGAGCTTCTCGGAATACCGAAAAGCTTGAAGGAATTAGGGGTAAACGAAGAGGAAGCGGAAAAAATAGTTGAAGGCTGCGCTTACTCTCGGTCCCTTAAATATAACCCTATACCTGTTTCACCCTCCGACCTTCTTTCAATAGTGAGGTCCTCTCTATAAAAATGAAAGAGATGGATTTTTGGGAACATCTTGATGAGCTGAGAACCCGTCTTATTCGCTGTCTTATTTACATAGGATTAGGGGCAACAGGCGTCTGGTATTATTATCCCTTCATCTTCAATCTTTTGACTCAACCGATAAAATCGTTTCTTGACGAAATGAAGGGGCGCTTCGTTGTGATTGGGATAACCGAGCCATTTGTCATCAAGATGGAATTTTCCCTCATAGTAGGTGCAGTCGTCGTTGCTCCACTTATACTATATGAAATCTGGGGTTTCTTCTCTCCTGCCTTTAGCGCCATTGAAAAGAGATGGGCTAAACTGATAATCTTTCCCTCCGTCATCCTTTTCTTCACCGGTGCGGTATTTGGCTATTTTGTGATACCGCCAGGATTCAAGTTCCTCCTTCAGCAGAGTCCGCCCGATGTCACTCCCTTCTTAAGTATAAACAATTATTTGATGCTCCTCGCAAAGATGTTCATAGCCTTTGGATTGGTCTTCCAATTGCCACTCATAGCCCTTCTTCTCGCTGAGATAGGGCTAATCAACACCGGGATGTTGGTTGCCAGATGGCGAGAGATAATCGTGGGGATTTTCGTAATAGGGGCAATCATCACTCCCTCTGTTGATGTTATAACCCTTCTAATCGTTTCCCTTCCGATAGTCTTTCTTTATGTTTTAAGCGTCTTTTTGACCTTCTTAGTTGAACGGAGGAAACGAAAAGTTGTTAAAACAAGTAATTGATGAATTAGTTTCCCAATTCAAAAAGAGGATAGTCCATCTTGAGGAAATTAGGGGCAAGGAGGGAGATTACGAACCTATTCCCTCATTTTTCCCCGAAGAAATCAAAGAAAAATTGGAAAAATGGGGGATTAAAAGCTTATTCTCTCATCAGGCTAAAGCGATAGAGGCAATATTAAACAGAGAAAATGTAGTCATATCTACAGGAACAGCAAGTGGCAAAAGTCTTTGTTATATCATACCAACCCTGTGGTATTTGTCTAAGGAACCGCAAAGTACTTTTCTCTATCTTTTCCCAACGAAGGCATTGGCGCAGGACCAGCTGAAGAAATTGAGAGAACTTGACCTTGGTCATCTCTGCGCTACTTACGACGGGGATACACCTATTGAACAGAGAGCTCTAATAAGGCAGAGAATGAAGATAATCCTTTCAAATCCCGATATGCTCCATATCAGCATACTTCCCAGGCACTCGGACTGGCTGAAGTTCTTCTCCAATCTAAAGTTAGTCGTAGTTGATGAGGTGCACTATTACCGCGGTGTTTTTGGCTCCCATATGGCTAACATCTTGAGGCGTCTTCGGAGAATTGCCTCCTATTATGACTCAAATCCTATATTCGTATTCTGTTCCGCAACGATTGCAAACCCTGATAAGCACTGTAAAACACTTCTTGGTTTAGATGTGAAAGCAATAACAGAAGATAGTTCCCCCACTCCACCTAAGAAGTTCGTCTTGTGGAATCCTCCCCTCATAGGAGCAATTGAGAGAAGAAGCCCCAACATAGAGGCAGCTGAGGGTATCATTTGGTTGGCGAAGAAGGGGCTTCGCACAATCGCTTTCACGAAGGCAAGGAAAACAGCAGAACTCATTGCCCGCTATGTAAAGGATTCCGATGATATCTCTATAGCACCATACAGGGCTGGATATACTCCTTCGGAAAGGCGAAAGATAGAACAGAAGTTATTCAAAGGAGAGCTGCAAGCCGTCGTAGCAACGCGAGCACTTGAGCTGGGAATAGATATAGGCTTCCTTGATGCTTGCGTTCTCGTCGGCTACCCGGGAAGCATAGCATCAACATTCCAGATGGCAGGAAGGGCAGGAAGGAAACAGGAAGGGCTGGTAATTCTCATAGCGGGAGAGGATACTATAGACCAGTTTCTAATGAGACATCCTGAGTACCTTTTCAAAACTCCACCAGAAGAGGCAATATGCGACCCCCAAAATCCCTATATCCTCAAAGACCACCTCTCCTGTGCCATCTTTGAGCTTCCTCTGGAAGATGATGCAATTGGCATGTTTGGAGATAATGCTCAAGCTGTCCTTGAAGAACTTCTTCGCGAGGGAAAAATCTCAAAATTGGGTAAGAAATGGGTTTGGAGGGCTGGAGGGTACCCACCCGATGAGGTTGACATTCGTTCAATAAGGGAAGACGAGTTTGATATTATTGATATATCAAAAGGAGGTAAACTAATCGGGACAGAGGAAGGCATTAGGGCTTTCAAAACAATCCATGAGGGAGCCATTTACCTTTACCAAGGTGAAAGCTATCTTGTTTATGAGCTCGATCTCAAAAATCGTAAAGCATATGTTGCACCAACGGAAGCCGATTACTATACGGAAGCAATTTCTACTACGGAGATAAGCGTTCTTGATATTCTTGAGGTGAGTACACTTGCGAGCAATCCTCTTGTGTCCCGGGGGTTTGCCAATGTGGAAGTAGCGGAAACGGTTTATGCATACAGGATGAAAAAGCTCTATACAAATGAGGTTCTGCGCGTGGTCCCCCTCGATTTGCCGACCATTACTTTCAAGACACAGGCTATGTTTATCCTCGTTCCCTTAGAAATTGAATCCAAGATTAAAAAAGAATACGACTTCCCTGGGGCTCTTCATGCCCTTGAGCATGCAAGCATAGGCGTCCTACCCCTCTTGGCAATGTGTGACAGAATGGATATAGGAGGAGTATCAACACCATTCCATCCCGATACCTCCAGCCCTACCATCTTCATCTACGACGCCTATCCAGGTGGGGTTGGAATAGCGAAAAGGGGCTATGAGAGGTGCGATGAGCTGTTAAAGCTCACTATGCAGGTGGTCAGCGAATGCCCTTGTCAGGAGGGTTGCCCCGCCTGCGTCCTCTCTCCTAAATGTGGAAACAATAATCAGCCGATGGATAAGGCTGGGGCGATAGCCCTCGTGAGTGCTCTTCTTACTCCACGGTAACGCTTTTGGCGAGATTCCTCGGCTGGTCTATTTCCCTGCCTAGTTTTCGGGAGATGTAGTAGGCAAGCATTTGTAGCGGTATAACAGCGAGGGGCGAGGTGAAGTAATCAATCGTATTCGGAATGGTGAAGGACATCGCCAAGCTTTCTTGAAGTGGGTCCCCTTCCCTCAATACACCTATCACTCTCGCTCCCCTCGCCCATACCTCCTCTATATTTGATATCATCTTGTCCCTTAAAGCCTCCTGGGTTACAACTGCGACGACAGGCACACCGTCGTAGATAAGGGCGAGAGGACCATGCTTTAGTTCGCCGGCAGCAAATGCTTCCGCTCTTAGGTAGGAGATTTCCTTCAGCTTCAAAGCACCTTCCAAAGCAACTCCCCAGTCCATTCCTCTGCCGATGAAGAAGAAATCTCGCTCCTTATACAGCTCCTCCGCCATTTTCTCTACTTCTTCCCTCTTCGCTAACACCTGAGAAACCTTATGGGGAATAGTGAGGAGCTCCTGCCCATAAGGGCGGACATCCATTCCTTTAAGAACTTTAGCGAGGTACAAACCAAGGAGGTAAAAGACAGTCACTTGGGCGGTATAAGCTTTTGTGGAAGCAACGCATATCTCGGGACCTGCCCTTGTGTAAAGGGTTACATCTGACTCCCTCGCAATTGAGCTTCCCACAGCATTGACTATGCCTATTGTGGGAACACCCTTTTGCTTCATATCCCTGAGGGCAGCAAGGGTATCGGCGGTTTCACCCGATTGGCTTACCAAGATTAGCCAATCGCCCTCCATAATTGGAACTGCCCTATATCTGAATTCGGAAGCTATATCAATCTCAACAGGTATCCCCAAGATGCTCTCAATAAAATATTTTCCCGCCATTCCAGCATAATAAGCCGTGCCACAGGCAACGATAAATAGTCTGCGGAGATTGGGAAGCTTATCCGCAAGAGGAGCAAGCTCTTCGGAGAGGTCAATATCACCATCCTCGTGAAGTCTTTGCCTAAGGGTATCCCTGATTGACTGGTCCTGTTCAAGGATTTCCTTAATCATAAAATGCTCAAAGCCACCCCTCTCCGCAGCCTGTTGGTCCCAGGGAACCTCCATAATCTTCCTCTCAATCCTTTTATCTCCTTGGAAAATGACATATTCGCTCTCGGAGATGAAACCGGTATCTCCGTCTTCCAAAACGATTACCTTCTTCGTGTAGGGCAAAACAGCAGGAATATCGGAGGCTAAGAAGTTCTCTCCCTCGCCAACACCGATTATCAAGGGGCTGTCTTTCCTTGCAAAGAAAACCTTATCTACACCAGCAAAGATGGCTGCTACAGCGTAGGAACCCTGAAGACGAGAAACCGCCTTCTGTAGCGCCTGAAGTGGGTCTCCCTGATAATATTCTTCCAAAAGATGAGGAATGACCTCCGTGTCTGTCTCCGAGCGGAAATTATGTCCTTTTGCCTTGAGCTCCTCTCTTAATTCGTTGTAGTTTTCTATGATCCCATTGTGAACCACGGCTATTTTACCGGAGCAATCTAGATGTGGATGTGCATTGAAATCAGAGGGACGTCCATGTGTAGCCCATCTTGTATGTCCAATGCCCATTTTGCTCGGAATATCCTCATCCTTCAATCTTTCCTCCAAATCTTTTATCTTACCCTTCTGCTTGGCAAGAAAAATTTCCTTACCTACTAAGAGAGCCACACCAGCTGAATCATATCCTCTGTATTCAAGCCTTTTCAGTGTATCAAAGATAACGGGTAATGCCTTCCTTGGTCCAACATAAGCAACTATTCCGCAACTCATCTGAGCAATCTTTCACTCCTTTCAGAATATATACCTTTATAGTGTTTAGTTATATTTTAACTGCGAAGAGACCTCGGGGCAAAATGTAACATCTTGGAATTTTCTGTGAAATAACTTTTTGCAGTCCTTAGTGCTTCAAGAAATTTCAAGATAAATAACAAACTTGTTTATTCAAAAGCTTAGATAGCGTTTCGCTCGTTTAGGATTTTCCTTGGAGAATTTACCCCTCACCTCCTTTTTACCTTTTTCAAAGACGATATCAAACCATTTTTGTTATCTTCTGGCAAACAAGCTCCAGAGAAAATCCTAAATATTTGATACGCTACCAAAGCTTAACATAAAGTTTTTCTCTTCAAAGCTTTCGCTATCTTATTGGCTTGGAGAAAAGCCTTATGGTTTAACTTATCAAGCGATGATTTATTTATTCGTACGAATGGGTTAGCGACCTCATCACCCTTATGGTCTCCTCCAATTTCCTATATTTTTCCTCAAGTTTATGGAGTTCATCCCAGGGCTGGTTCTCATTTTCCAGTGCCTGGTATATAACAGCCCCCTCGCACTGCTTGGGCACAGGGATTCCCGTTAGATAGCATATCGTTGGAACGAGGTCGGCTATATTCACTTGTCTCTCCAACACGACCCCTTTCCTTATCCCTGGTCCACTCAGCAGTAGCAAGCCCTTCATAGAGCCAATTGAATATTCGCCGGAAGTTATGTGGCGTCCGTGTTCACCCGGCGCCTCAGGAAACATCCCAAAAACCACATCACCAACCCTTTCTCCCCTTAGCCCTAACATAATAGCTTCCTCCTTCCTGAAGACAAAGGCAAAGGGACAGCGTCCCGTTCCCGGGTCTCTATATGAAAGAAGGGCGTTTATTATCCTCTGCCTGACCTCCTCATAGTCTGAATCCTCCACCGAGCCGAAGGGAAATCTGCTTTTGAGATTTACCCAGATATAAACCGAGCGGTCCTCAAAAGCAAGTGTCCTCTCCCAATCTATCCTACCATCCTCCTTATACTTCAGCAAACCAGCGTTTGCCAGTATTCCGTTTATGCTCACTCCTTTATACTGGGGATGGGTGGGACAAGCTCCATGGTCTGAGACGAGTGCTATTATCGCATCTTCCCCAGCGCCCTCTTTAATCCTTCCTATCATCCTATCAAGCGATTCATAGAAATTCTGCTCTAATTTGGCTAATCTATTCCGTAGTTCCTCATTTGGAGAATGGTCGAGATTGTTTATCATAAGATGATATGTATGGTCGGGTGCATGGGCATGCATATAATAGATGTCCCATTCCTTGGTTGTCATAAGATAGAAAGCTGTCTCTCCCAGCCAGATGTTCTCCATATCAAGTATTTCACCATATGTCTCGTAATCAATCCAACCAAGGGTGACTGCATCCTCCATAGCCCGCAGTGGCAAGCCCTTATCAATCCTCATTTCTATCTCCCTGGCGAGCTCAGGGGGATATGTGGCTCCTTCTATTGAACAGAAAGTAGTGAAATAGAGCTTCAAATCCCTACCATTCTCGGAAAGTTCCAGCAATTTTACCTTGAAATATGCATCTCTTTCCCCTTTCTCGGTATGGAAACGAAGGCTTGCACGTTCGCTCCACTTACCTCTTATCGCCCTAAATACTGGTTCCTCATCATTTTTGTCCTTATATCCTTCAACAATTCCCTCTTCAGGTTTTATGAGAAGTAAAAGCTTGACCGGATGCACAGGATAAAGGGTATTGTATTTGCCTACCTCAACCTCAGCCTCAAGATTCTGACCATTTGGGGAATTCCTCCAACCACGGCAAGGAGAAAGGACCAATTTATCGGCGAGAGGAAGGTCCTGTGTGGTGGCGCACTGGTGGTCGGCAAGATTTATCAACCATCGCCACCCCTTCAAGCCCTTACCATCCTCCGTCATCCGCCAATCAGTGATGTGTAGTCCGAAACCGCCTATCTGGATACCCGATTTCATTTTGGGAGGCCAGGTCGTTGGATAGTTGATAACTATCGCCCTCTTATCCGCTCTTTCTCCTGCTTCCCAGAGCGTTTCAGCCTTTACATCTATTGAGCGAAATGCTTGCATACAAAGCTCGGGCGAGCCAGGATAGCCATCCTCTGCTGGGATGTGGAAACAGGTTATCTGGTGGGTACCAGGATAAGCTCCCGTGGCGATGGTTGTCCAGTTAGGAGGAGTAATTGTAGGATGTGGAACTAGGCAATTGTAACACCATACCCCATTTTTCCTCAGGTTATCCATATTTGGAAGCAACCCCTCATCCATAAATCTCAACAATGACTTCGTTATTGGAGCATCAAGCCCTATCACAACTACCTTTGGCATAGGAAAACCTCCTTAGGAAGGATTTTATAATTTATAAAACACATCTATCGCATTTGCAAGCAAGATTGACTTATCAGGACAGGTTATCAATCTTTATCTACATCTGAAAAGTTTCAGGAAGATAATTAGTCTTTTTGGGAATTGTTTTGAAAGCTTGTTTATTCGCTTCCCAGAATCTAAATCCATTCGGGAGCATCTTTCTTGCAATAGGGAAGAGAACAGCCAAACTCTATACTTTTTCCTCTGGCAAAATATATAAAGTCCATACCATAGCTTTATTCCTTAAAGGACGCAACTCTGGCTATTTGCTTAGAGGGGAAACTGTTCCTTATACGAGTAAATTATTTTTGAGGGAAAGCGATGTCTTGCTTATTTCAGTGAATGGAGTATAATTATTTAATGATTTTTGCGGAGGTGGCGGAACGGAAGACGCGCTGGACTCAGGATCCAGTGGACATTGCGTCCGTGCGGGTTCAAATCCCGCCCTCCGCACCAACGGGATTTACCTTTACGCCAGCGGAGTGGAGAAGTCTATCCTTTAAATCCAGAGGTATTCTTGCCCTTATGTAAATCCCGTTCTCTCTATAAATTTCTTCAAGAACCCGTCCCCTCTCATATATAAGTGAAAGCAAATCGCCCCTATCGTAAGGTATCACAAACTCCACCAGACTGAATTCCTCTTCCAAAATCCTTGCGATTTTCTCCAATAGATAGTCAATTCCCTGGTGATGAAGCGCTGATATGAATACGATATTTGATATATTCTCCGGGAGTTTCCTTATAACCTCCTGTATGCTGACCTTATCTATCTTATTTATAGCATAGACCATCTTCTTCTCACCCGTACCAATTATTTCCCGGAGGATTTTATTGACAGTTGCTATCTGCTCCGCCATTTTGGCATGGCTTCCATCAACGACATGGAGCAGGATATCCGCTTCCC
>JACIXQ010000067.1 GCA_014360465.1 bacterium | reverse complement strand
CTCTATTTTGGCTGCAATTCTCTTCCCTGTGTTCAGTAGAGCCAGGGAGCAAGCGCGGAAAACAGCGTGCCTGAGCAACCTTAAACAGATAGGAACAGCGCTCCAGATGTACACCCAGGATTGGGATGAAGCTCTACCTGTGTGCAGTACCTGGTGTGGCTGGAGGGATACAGATAATAATCTTCAGTATTACCAAAGGCTTCAGCCCTATGTGAAAAACTGGGCTATATGGGCTTGTCCAAGCGCTACCGGTAGTTGCACGAATAATAGCATTCCCCACCACGCCGTGAACGATATGATAAACGCCGGGAAAATACCATCCAATTTCAAGCTATCCTATGGCTATATGGAGAGCATCCAAAACCGCTGTTGTGGACAAGATAAGCTAACCACTTGGACTCAGCCTTCCGTTACACCTGTCATCGCTGATTGCATGGGCTTGCTTAACAGCCCTTATCGCGTAGCTTGGGCAAATGTCTGTTCTGCTAAATGCAACCCAGACCGACAAACCGATGCCAATACTCGCCATAACGGAGGAAGCAATGTGCTATTCCTCGATGGTCACGCAAAGTTTTACTCAGCTAATCAATTCGTCAGCGACTGGTTAAATGGTGTTCTGCACACTGGTAATGGTTGGGATGGTAATGGATTGCGATAATAAATCGCGTTTCATAAGCAGCTCAGAGAGGGGAGGCTTAAGCCTCCCCTCTCAATATCACAAATCGTCATTATCATAGAATTTGGAATAATTTAGCAAGAAAGGAGGTGAAAAAAAATGAAGAGGAGAGGATTTACGCTAATAGAGCTGCTTGTCGTCATAGCTATCATCGCTATTTTGGCTGCAATTCTCTTCCCTGTGTTCAGTAGAGCCAGGGAGCAAGCGCGGAAAACAGCGTGCCTGAGCAACCTTAAACAGATAGGAACAGCGCTCCAGATGTATGCCCAGGATTGGGATGAGTCCTTGCCGGTAGCCACCACCTGGTGCAACAGACCTGATACCCAAAATAATCTTCAGTACTATGTAAGACTACAACCTTATGTGAAGAACTGGCAAATATGGGCCTGTCCCAGTGCGAGGGGCTTAAGTCAATGTAACGATAGCATTCCCCATCATGCAGTGCCTCAGATGATAGCTGCTGGTTATGCACCTTCCAATTTCCACCTTCACTACGGCTATTCCGAAAACATCCAGAATTCCTATCCAGAAAACCGCCAATGGGCAGACTGCGGAGCATTGGACCGTTCTAAACTGGCTAATATCCCCGAGCCATCCGTATCCCCCGTGATTGCTGACTGTATGGGACTTATGAACAGTGGCTGGCGGATAGGATATGCAAATGAATGTGCGGTTGGTTGCAACCCAGATCGCAGAGTTGAGACGAACACCCGACATAACGGAGGTTCTAATGTCTTGTTTGCAGATGGGCATGCTAAGTTCTTCAGCGCCGACCAGTGCGTCACAAATTGGGACAATAGGGTATGGCACGCCGGTTGTGGATGGTGGGGAAACGGAGTAAGATAATCCAAGATTAAAAGCAGCTCTCTAAAAGAAGAGGGAGGATAGAACCTCCCTCTTCTTTTTTAGTTTTTCTCGCTTTGTTGAATAATGGGTTTCAGAAAGCATATAACTGATTATTGATTTCGCTCCAATTAAAGGACACGAGATCGCATCCTCGTTTCAGAGAACCGATGAAAGAGAGATGGTAAAAGGGCGATAGAGAAAAACTTATTTTCTGCTTTCAAGAGATTGTTTTGAAGAGCGATTATGGCCGGATGTTTTTTGCTAATAAGATGACAAATCCTAAACAAATGAAACTCTACAAAAAAATTGCGCTGTATTTTAAGAATCTTGTTGGTTAGCAGGATATAATCACCTTACTTCTACTTTTTTCCTTAGAAGCAAGCTGCATTTTGTCATGATAAACCACCTATAAATTAAGCCAAAAAGAAGAACAATCTTAAAAATCTCCTTTATTGCCTCCCCAAATTTGAGATTGGATACTGCACGATGGAGTGCGAAAAGCAAAAGATATTCTCTTATGTTGTATTTCGCGATCCCCCTATGAACGCTCAAAAATAGCCTCAGCAAGGAAAACAGGCTCTCACAACCATTAACCGAAGCTTTCTTTTCAGCGTAACATCTTTTACTATGAACTACCACCTGATGGTCATAGCCTAAAGAAGACAAGATTTATATATTGGATATTCATCAATTCCGATAAATTTCGCTACATTCTAATTCAATCTCGGAAATGCCTCCATCAAAAATCTCTTATCTCCCCTTTCATACAAAGCTACCACGGGCACCTTGTCATCATAGCTTCCTTGTCTATCTCTATTTGGCCTACCAGAGGTTCCCTCACGCAATAAACAGAGACTAATATCTTCATAACCCGTTTGGCTAAATCGTAAATTGTTATAGGTATCTCTGCCATATTCATTGTCATCTTAAACCATCCTTCCACCTATAATTCCTGAATGTTTCAGCAATTTCTAAAGGATTATCAAGTAGAGAAAGGAACCCAAACAAGTTGTTATTGGCAAATCTCGCTCTTGACATTTCTCTACAAACAAAATTTTGAAAATACAGCGAAAATATTTATCTAATTTCAACAAATCGTTATAATATACTTAAATTAAGAGACAAAGGAGATGAAAAGATGGGAGACTATCTCTTAATTCTTCTTATTCCCCTTGTTGTTTCAGTCCTGTTAGCGAACGAAGCGGGTATCACAGTTGACCTTTCAAAACAGCTTCACAAGGTTAGTCCTCTTCTCTGGGGCATCTTCTTTGAGGAGATAAACCACGCTGGTGAAGGTGGGATTTATGCTGAGCTTGTGAGGAATCGGGATTTTGAAGAAGGTGATACCCCAATAGGTTGGATGCTTGTGAAAGAGGGCGAGGCAGAGGGAAAAATCAAAGTGGATAATTCTCATCCTTTGAACTCAAACAATCCAAGAGCTCTGAAGATAGAAGTTAAAAGGCTTGGCAGGGGACGCATAGGTGTGGCTAACGCTGGATACTGGGGGATGAAGATAGAGAAGGGAAAGCTCTACGACCTTTCCCTATATGCGAGATGCAATGCGGGCTATAGAGGTGACATCCTCGTTTCTCTGGAACACCCCAGCGGTATAACCCTAGCCCAATCACGTATAGAGGGAATAGATGTCAATTGGAAACGGTTCAACATAGTTCTTCACGCCAGTGATTCTTGTTCATCCGCGAGACTCGTCATTTACGCTGTCTCTCCAGGTGTGCTATGGTTGGATGTTGTTTCCCTTATGCCACGGGATAGGTGGAAAGGATTACCGTTCCGACCAGACCTTATGCAAATGCTCGCTGACCTTAAGCCTTCATTCGTGCGATTTCCGGGAGGGTGTTTCGTTGAAGGGGAAAGATTGGACCACGCTCTTAGGTGGCGAAATACAATTGGTGATATAGCAGAGCGTCCGGGAAGATGGTGCATCTGGGGATACAGGACAACGGAAGGGTTGGGACTCCATGAGTATCTTCAGATGTGTGAAGCTCTGGGAGCTGAACCGATTCTGGTAGTCAATTGTGGTATGTCTCATCAGGAAATTGCCCCAATAGATAAGATGGATGAATGGATAGAGGATGCCCTCGCCGCAATTGAATATGCAATTGGACCACAGGACAGCAAATGGGGTTCCCTACGCGCCAAGAATGGACATCCCCAGCCTTTCAAATTGAAATATGTGGAGATTGGCAATGAGAATTTCGGACCAGCCTACGAGGAAAGATATGCTTTATTCTACGAAGCGATTAAGAAAAGATATCCCAAGCTGGAATTGATTGCCAATGTCCCGGTAAAGAGTGCCCCGATGGACATAGTTGATGAGCATTATTATAACTCCGCTGAATGGTTTATAGCCAATGCGAATCGCTATGACAACTACAACCGCAAGGGCCCACGCATATTCGTGGGTGAATACGCTGTTACCCAGAATTGCGGAAAGGGAAACCTCAGGGCGGCTATAGGCGAGGCAGCATTTATGACGGGTTTGGAGAGAAATAGCGACATAGTGATAATGGCATCCTATGCGCCCCTCTTCGTCAATGTCTATGACCGCCGCTGGAATCCCGATTTGATATGTTTTGACAATGCCAATGTCTATGGGACTCCTTCCTATTATGTTCAGAAGATGTTCAGTGAGAACAGAGGGGATTTTGTCCTTCCTGTTGAGGTGCAGTTTGAAGAGAAAGCAACAAGCCTTGCTGGAGCAATTGGGCTGGGAACTTGGCTGACGCAGGCTGAATACAAGGATATAAAAGTTTTCAAGGGCGATGAGTTGGTCTTCTCTGAGGATTTCGCTGAGGGTTTGGCAAGTTGGAGGATTGTTCGCGGTGAATGGCAGGTAGGGAAAGGTGTATTGCAACAGTTGTCAGGAGAACCCGATGTCAGGATAGTAGTGGGCGATAGGGAATGGTCGGATTACACTATAAGCTTGAAAGCGAGAAAGATAGGAGGAGCAGAGGGATTCCTCATAATGTTCGCCGTGAGGGATGATAACAACTGGTTCTGGTGGAATATCGGTGGATGGGGGAATAGCCATCATGCAATAGAAAGATGCATTGGTGGCAATAAGAGTATCGTTGGGCAGATGGTCCCGGGGAGCGTGGAGACGGGGAAGTGGTATGATATAAAAATAGAACTTTCGGGGAACCGTATAAGGTGTTACCTTGATGGAAAATTGATTCACGATGTGGCAGTAAAGCCCCCATCCCCTATACTTGCCTCCGCTACGAAAAGGAAAACTTCAGGTGAGATTTTCCTCAAGGTCGTTAACACGAGCTCTGAATGGCAGAATGTCAATTTCCGGCTGATGAACGGGGATTTAGAGAAGCGGGGAGAGGTGGAGCTACTTACCGGCAACTCTCCCGATGACGAAAACAGTTTCTCCCAGCCCCAAAAGGTGGCGCCAGTAAGCATAGAGATAGAGAATGTCGGTGAGGACTTCTCCTACACGCTACCCCCTTATTCCCTCGCTATTTTCAAATTTAGACAAAGGAAATAAGGATTGACCTTAATTTTCGTTGGATTCTCTTTTTAAAAGCATTTTTAATGTCGAGCCTTATGGCTCGGGGCGCTTTCTTAAAAGGATTTCGTTTAAATCCAGGGGTTTGACCTCCTTTTTCTCTGTATCATAAGGAGTGAGAACCCTTGGAAAAGAGGCAAATTTGCCCTTTATTTCCTCCAGTTCCTCCCTGCTTAAGGGGCGGACTGGAGAAGGGCGAAGAGGGGTGTTCACCTGTACCTCATCCGGCTCTAATTCTCCTGCAATTTTCGCAATCTTTTCCGCTAAAGTTATATTCTCCTCTATGAACATAACTTGCAAAGCAAACTTGCCCATGAATTCCCTCCGGAATCCTCTTATTCCCTTTATGTAATCTTCCCAAGTTAGCCCCTCAATAGGTCTATTTATCCTCAAAAAAGATTTCTCATCGCAGGCATCAAGCTTTGCCACCACGATATCCAGTTTCTTCAAATCCTTCCTCACTTCAGGGTGAAAAAGGAGGCTTGAGTTCGTCAGGATGGCAAGGGGGAGGTCAGTCCTTTTGTGGAGAAAATCAATCACTTCGCCTATATTTTTAGCTAAGGTGGGTTCTCCCATTCCAGAAAATGTTATCACATCTGCCTCAAAATTGCCCTCTATCTTATCCCACTCGGTGAAAATCCTGCGATTTTCCACATATATCTTTCTTTCCAGCGTCTTTATCTTCGTCTCGCCGAGCTGGCAGTAAAGGCAATCAAAACTGCAGATTTTATATTCTCTGCAGATAAGGTCAATTCCCAAAGACCTTCCCAATCTCCAAGAAGCAACCGGTCCATATATGGGTTTCATACTCAGTGATTATATCTTAATATCGGTTAATCGCAAATATTTTTTGCCCTTGGTCTGCCTTTTATTAAAGCTGAGTAATAAATAGAACTTTATTTCTGGTGTCTTCTTTATTTTTCAAAAAGCATTTGATATGGGTGTGGGAAAGCGCGTAAAATGATTTAAAATGAGAGCAAAATATAAGTCAGAGAAAATGAGATATTGTAAATTGCCTCTCTTGTTCCTTTTTTCCCTGCTAATTATCCCCGCCTTTGGGGAGAGGGTAGTGGCGATATGGGGTGGAGGGAAGAATGGATGGGATGGTTGGGAGCTGAAGGGCGATTGGGGAAAGAGTTCCTATCCTCGTCCTGCGAATCCTTGTGCCTCGTTTCCCCATCTTGAATCCACGGAGACGGGAACCGGCGTCCTTCGTTCGCCCGTGTTCGTCGTAAAAGGGGATATCCTCCGTTTCTGGGTTAATGGTTGGGATGGTAGAAGCGGGGAAAAGGGGAAGAATTTCTTCGCCCTTCGTTCCGCCGAGGATGGTCACATACTGCGAAGGGCAACACCGCCGCTATGTGACGACTTCCGCGCTCTATCCTGGCTTCTCGGAGACCTGAAAGGCAAAAAGGTTTACTTTGAAGCTGTTGATAATAACACCGATACTGGCTTTGCTTGGTTGGGCATTGCCTTAATAGAAGAGGTGGTTAAGGAAATTCCTGCTAATAGAAGCAATTACTACGCGATACCTCTTTCTTTCGGTCTTGGCACCTTCCGCATTTTGACCTACGATGGCGCACATCGCCCTACTCCTCCCTACCTTTCTTCCCTTGGAGGGGGAGAGCAGGGAACGGGTATCATTCGCTCGCCAATTTTTACGATAAAGGTTCCCAAGATACGGCTTCTGGTTAATGGCTGGGATGGGCAAAGAGGGGATAGGGGTGAGAATCGTTTTCAGCTCGTTGATGCCGAGACGAAAGAAGTTATCTTCTCCTCACCACCTCCTCAGAGCGATTTCCCCCAATGGTTGGAATGGGATGTCTCTTCACTTCAGGGACGCAAAACTTATATTAGGATAGTTGATGGGAACCCAGAGCAAGCTTTTGCTTGGCTGGGGCTCTGGGAAGTAGATGCTGGTAGGGAATTCAGTGTTCGCTTTTCTCTGAATCCTTCTCTTTCCGGCTGGAGCGCTGAAGGGGAACAGGAGGTTTTGGTTGAAAAGCCAGTTCCTTTTCTCGCTTCCTCTATGGGACAATTTGTTGAGAATTCCTCAATTCGGATAGTTCTCAATGCCAAGGCGCGATGTATATATCTATTGGGAATGACGAACTCCCTTGACCAGGGTTGTCCTGTCTGGGGTGACCCAAACGATAGGGCTTCCCGCTTCTTCATCGGCGATGAGTTGGGGAGGATAAAGTTAAAATATATAGACGGAAAGGAGGAAATTTATCCCCTTGTCCTGGGGGAGAGCCTCTGGTGGGGCAAGCTCTTCCGTGATTTTCCCGAACCATTTGCATCCGATGAAGGGGCAAGGAAGATTCTTGAGGAAACGCTCCGTCTTTATCCAGCTTCGCCGACAACGGATGGGCGGTATGTTGCCTGTATCGTGCCTCGTTCTGTTTCCATCTACAGCATTGAAATAGAGGATTCTAATAACAAAAGAGGAGCTCCCTGCCTTTTTGCCCTCACTATTGAAACCTATCCCGGTAGCAAACCTGTTGGAGGTACACCCTTGCCCGCTGATAGGTTATCCGAGGATTTTCTCAATTTCGTCAGGCGAAAGCCACTGTTAAAGGGGACTTTTTCCTTTAAGAGAGTGGAAAAACTGGCTAATTTGCTTTATCGCTCTGATAAGACATTGCCCTCCAAACTCCTCTTGGATGTTCCCAAAGGTTATAACGGACCGTTTGTTCGTTTCTATGGCGATATCTTCGCCGATATCCTAACCAATGCCTTCTATCACAATGTCAAGGATATATTGGAGAAGATAGACGAGAAGGGTATGTATCATACCTCAACGAAGGGAGCACCTTCCTGGGGAGGTTATCAGGGATTTGGCACCTTCAAAAAAGGTGTTGGGACATACTATGAACATTCCTGGTCACGAGATTTGGGGAGGAGCTTGCAGGAAATAGTATCCCTCGGCTATCTATCGGAAGGAAAGAGGGTTGCCGATTACTGTTTCAGGGAAGCTCTGCGATGGAATGAGCTTGGTTTCCCACCCCACTGGTGTAGGATAATAAATCTCCCTTCTCCAAGCGAGGGAAACTTTGAGAACGATGGGCATGGGCTAATATCACTTTTTATCTATAAGCTGTGGCAAAGGTTACCCGATTGGGAGAAATGGTTAAGGGAGCATTGGGAGGATGTAGAGCGGGCGGGCGATTGGATTATCTGGCAATTTGAAAATCCCGATAAATCTAAAGCGACGGATGTTCTTCTCACCGATAGTGAGTGTGCTGGTGGGATAGGTCGGAGCATTTATGCTGATTATATCTGCAGGGAAGCTCTATTAGCCTTAGCGGAAATGGCTGACGCGATGGGGAAGAGGGAGAAAAGCGAGAGCTGGAGGAGAAGAGCGGATATGATGAGGGAGGCTATGGAAAGAAATTATCTCGTTGTGGAGCCTAAATACGGGCGTGTCTGGACTCTTGCCAATTCAGGCTGGCCGAACCATAGCACCGTTCTCGGACCTCTAATCCTTTTCGCCGATAGGCAGGGATTTCTCCCCATCGAGGGCGACCCGGAATGGTATCAATACAATCTTTCCGCTTATATGCGCCTTGTAGAGTCTTATAAACCATTTGGCTTCTACGGCGTGGCTATGGGGTATGGACAGGGATTTGTCACACAATCGGCTTTACTTCTTGATAGAATGAAGGATGCCACGAAGATGATAGAATGGATGGCGAAGGCTATCTATGACCCCAATTACAAGCCGTATATCACTCCTGAAGGTTGTGAGCTGAACGATGATGGCACATATTGGCATCGCACAGGAGACCTTGGGAATGGGGTCCAGGAGGCAGAGATAGTCAAGACGCTGAGAATAATCATCGGTATTGATAACCCCAGGGTAGGCTTTTTCAGGGTTTTACCGAGGATGCCTTACGGGTGGAAGAAGATTGAAATAAGAAATTATCCAATCTGGTTGAGAAAGGGCAAAAGAACCGATATTGAATATACCCTTACGAGGGATAGCAAGGGAGCGATGAGAATGAAGCTTCTCGCGAGCGGAAAGCTTCCCCAATTTGAAATCCGTCTCGGTCCATTTGATAGAAAGCCATCGGGTGGAAAGGGCATGGCAGGGAATAAAAAGTTAGAGGGGAAAGTAGAGCAGAGCGGAGATTCCTTCTGGGTTAGGTTCATCATTCCAGAAGGAGAAAAGGTTGTTGAGTTATGGTCGGAATGAGATTCTCTCTGCTTTTCCTCGTTGTATTCCCCCTTCTCGCAATTGATTTTGGGCAGGAGTGTATGAGCGCCTTCCACGAGACAATATTATCCTCTTTTGATAATTACGCTCTGCCTGGGGCATTCACTTATGACCACGACCCTCGCTATTGGCTTCATAACATAGCTATAGGCAAATGGAAAATTGGCTTGAGGTTGCAGGGAAGAACGCTCTGGTTGTATGAAGGGGTGAGACAGGAAACGACTCAGACGCCTGAGGAGCTCGTGATATCCGTGCAAATAAGGGAATTCAAGGTCAGGGCTCGCCTTTTTCCGATGATGGTAGGTAGGGATACTTCCAGCTGGGAAGGAGCTATAGGGTTGTATATTCGGAGCGAGCCCGAGGCGGATTTAGTTGTTCAGTTTGGAGCTCCCGGCAGGGTGAGGATTCACGGGTTCGGTTCCCAGCTCCCATTCCGCTGGCAATATCTCCAGCAGCCCGACCTAATCCTTTCTGAACCCAGTTGGCGGGAAATCGATGGTGTCTATCTTACACCAATCCCCGAAACCCCCTTATATGTGGCAGTTCGTTCTTCTTCTCTCAAACCATCTGCAGATGGTTTCTGGGTGATTGCTGAGAGCAGGGGCGAGATGGCAATGGTTGTTGCCTTTTCGCAAGATGCAGCGAGAGCTTGTCATCTTGCCAGGAAGGATGTGAGGGAGGAGGAAAAGAAGCTTAAAGAGCACTACCAAAACCTCTTCCGCAGCGCTTGGATTAGAACTCCCGAGCCAGCCCTCAATGAGGCTTTTCGTTGCGCTCTCTGGAACCTTGAATTCACCTGGGTGCGTCCCTGGGGATGGATTGAAGCCGTTCATCATTGGGGAACTCTCTATTCCCAACAGCACAGTTTGGCGAGCGATTGGCTGGGACAAGAGGATAGGAGCAGGGAGATGATAATGATCCACGCCAAACATATCCTCCCCAATGGAATGATTCCCCAACTTGATACTTATGGAAGGGCAAGGGTAGACTTCGGGGGATGGAATCAATTCTATGTATGGGATGTCCAACATCACTGGAGAATGACCGCTGATAAGGGATTTGCAAGGGAGATATATCCCACATTGCTCAAGGTTGTGGAGGGAACTTTCTCACTCCACGACCCCGAGGGAAATGGACTGCTTGGCTTCGGACAACAGATAGGCAATCAGGAGGATTACATATCTACCCCAGAGGATGGCACCTCGCCAACCATAGCGGGGATAGAGATGTTGAGGACCGTGGGAGAGATAGCGGAGGCGTGCGGATATAAGGAGGAGGCGAAAAGGGCGAGAGAGAAAGCGGATTGGATGAAGGAGCAGTTAAAGAAGGAATTGTGGCAGAAGGAGCTCGGTTGGTTCGCCTTTTACAAAGATGCCCTTGGAGTTCTTCACATAGAGCCTCCTTATCATTCCCTCATCTGGCCTGTTATTTACGATATACTTGACCCTTTGGATTCCTACACTTCGCTTCGTCATCTCAAGGAAGCTCTACGGGGAAGGGAAGGGGAAATATATGTCAGCAACTTGTTTCCCTCATATGTGAATGCTACTGTGGGCTCACAGGCAGGTGGACAGCAACAACCTTGGGCAACCCTTGCTTTCTCCCGTCTCGGTTATACCGAGGATGGCTTGGCTCCCCTTTTATGGATATCCAAACTCGTCGTTTCCTCACCCCATAACGGCGCTTGGCCAGAGCTGGGCATAGAACCGACCCGCGCTTATTTCTCTCCCCCTGCTGGGGTCTTCATTCAAGGCGTCATAGAAGGGTTATTTGGTCTCACTTTGGATAAACCAAAGGGTAGACTCTATATTAGACCTGGCATACCACTTCAATGGAAAGAAGCGGAGCTCCATCTCCCCAAATTTTCCCTTTGGTTTTTCCACGAGAAGGGGCAATTGAGATTGAAGTTGAAATCGGAAGAAGCTTTTCAGAGACAATTGCGATGGGCACTCCCCGTTTGGAAGATAGAAGAGGTGAGGGTTAATGGTAAATTGGTGCCCTTCAAGATAGAGCCACTTGTCAACAGGATTATGCTTATAGTTGATGTGCCCGATATGCGAGAGAGCGATTTCGTAATAAGATATAAAGAGATAAATTGGAAACTGATTGCTCCTTCGGAGGTTGTAGAGGGTGGAAAGTTGAAGGTGAAACTGGAGGGTGGGAAAATCCTGGGTGTCGAGGACAGACAGATGATAGTCAATGGTTGGAGAAGGATTAGCAATGGAGAGATTGAGGCAATTTTGAGGCAGGATATAAGCGGGTTAGGAGAAAGGTTTGGGGAAATGGGAAGAAAGCTCTTCTCCCATCGGACCTTCTTTCTTTTTTGCCGTGCTGAATCTGTTGATTTCTGGGCATCTGCCGACCTGAAGGTGCTTCCTAAGA
This sequence comes from bacterium, assembly GCA_014360465.1. GTDB lineage: Bacteria > Armatimonadota > JACIXR01 > JACIXR01 > JACIXR01 > JACIXR01. The sequence goes on along the minus strand of JACIXQ010000067.1, from coordinate 2,863 downwards.
TAGAGATTAAAGCAAAGGAAGAGACTTTGCCCGATTCCTCTTATGTCCTTACGCTTCATCTGAAGAACAATTCGGAAGAAGAGATAAATGGCAAAGGAGAACTTTGGCTGGGGATAGATGAGAGTGGCAAGCCTGTTTGCCAATATGTTCTCTTCTTGAACTTGAAAGCGAAAGGGGAGCAAATAATCGTTTTGCCTCTCTCCTTTAAGCAGGGTTTGTATCCCGGATACAATCCACTCATTTTGAAATTTCCCGATGGAAAAATAGAAAAAACCGAAGTGAGGTTGAGTGGAATTTTCGGGGAAGTTTTTTCCTTATCTGCTGAAATTTTTTCCATTCCTTTAAAGAAGGAAATGCTACATTCAGATGAGTCTTGGCGTGAGTTTCGCTGGTGGAGCGCCTATGGTCATCCACCCTGGAACGCATTGCGACCACCGCTTGAAGGTATAGATGGCGAGGAAATAATCGTTCCCCAGTTGGCGGGGATGAGGTTTCCCCTTCATAAGAGGTCCCTTGCTGTTGTGAGCTGGCATATTAACCAGCCAAGATTAGCTCTTGAGGTAAAGAGCGAAGCAAGGAAGCTCTATTTACTCGTGATTCCCTTTCTTGACCATCAGGACGCTTATTCCCTGGTGGGAAGGATAATCGCTGTTTGCGGCGATGGAGCAATTTTTGAGAAGGAGCTTAACTTCCCGGGCGATTTGGACTGGTGGGGACCTCCCTCAATAATCGGCGATTTCGCAACATTTGGGAAAGGCTGGGCGAAGAGCATTTCCGTTGAAACCACGACTTCCATTATGAATGTCCTTGAGCTTGACCTGGGGAAGAGGAGATATGTGGAGAGAATTGTTCTGGAAACGAATGGTCGTTACCCTGCCCTTGGAATAGTCTCTGTTGTGGGCTTGAAATGAAGAAAGATTCTTCGGTTGAATGGATGAATTGGCGTGATAAACCCGCATCTTCTTAGCGAGTTTTGTAGAGGCTTTACAAGCAGGAGGAATTTTAACACGCATTCTCTGGGGATGAGTTGTTTTTGAGGAGCAAGTAGGAAAGATAGCCATATTTTTTGCGAAGCTGAGACCCTGCCGAAAGAAAGTAAAAGCGTTATAAGGTTAAGTGGGGAACTTAAACAAGAGGCATTACACCGATTATGAGCTTGAACCTCGTCTTAGGCTTATAGGTCCTTGACCTCAAGTGTAATAAGCAAGGATATTTGTCCCTTGAGTTTCTATAATCAAATGGTCACTGTCAAAGTAATAGTCAATGGATGTTTTTTTATCGTATCACTCAACCTCTATTTCTTATGTTTGTGATTTTATAAACGAGGTTAGCATGGTTGACAAGATCAGACAGTTCATCTAAATGCTCTGGGATAAATCTTCTTGAGTTCGCTCTCGGGAACTCCCTTGAGTATTTCCTCAGCACCGGGCGAATGGTAAAGTTCTTCTCGTGTTAACCTTTTCTCTGTTTCTATGTCAGGCACCAGCTTCCACGGGACATATTCCCTTTTTACACTGTTCCATTTAAATATCTGTATAGCACACAAGTGACCCTTTAGTATAGTTTCTCGTTCTTCTTCGCTCGCTATATGAAGAGTGTCCCAATACTCCAATACCTCCAATTTGCCATCCTTATCTACATCTTTTAACTCGGCTATTGCTCTACCTATAAGTCCTCCATAGAGCGTTTTTACTTTCTTGCCTTTTATCTGGATTATTTTTGCATGCGTCGCTTGTTCTTCATATTGGAAGAAAACTTCTATCAAGCCATCGCGGTTAAAATCGCCAAATTTAAAGTCCCGCATTTTGAATGTTTGGGACCAGGGAATATCGGCGTCTTTCCATATTATTACCTCTTTCTTTAATTCAAGTTTCCCAGTCTTTAATTTAAAAAATTTAAGCGATATATCCGCGTTATATGGTATCTCAGCGAAATTTTTTATATCCTCGTTAATGGTAGCACCCCACCAAATTTGAGAGTTATTATACCTTGCAACACCTAAAACTATTTCTTTCTCTCCATCATTATCTATATCCCCGTAAAACACACCCCATACTTGCTCTAAGTTTCTCTTATAACCAGTTGGCTCTATCTCAAGTTTAAGCGGACTATTGTTGTTAGGTGAAAAAGCAAGGCTAAAAAAGAGAGCCCCTATTATAAAGAACCTGATTATATTTGCCATGGTCATGGTTTGTAGATATGTATAATATGTATATATTTATCAAATGCCTTAAGACCTTCCTTCTGTACCAGCGTAATTTGCATTAAACCCCTCGCAAGAGATTCGGAATTTTCTGCGTTCGGATTATCGCGGGACTCCGCCCAGATTATATATCTGATTACTTTCCAATCTATATCAACATTTTTCCCAACCAATTCGTAATCGGTTAGCCTCATACCTTTACAAAACTTGGCTAACACTTTCTCCGCGCAATCTTTCCAATCTTTAGAGGGTTCAGGTATGGTAGGAGTGGGTTTAGGCTTGGGTTTATTGGAAACTAAGCCCAGAGGGTCAATCTCGTTGACAGGGTCATCTTCGCAATAAAGAAAATCTTTAACCGCAAAAACAGGACCGGGTGATGTAAACCTTCCTATCACCGAATTATACAACCTTTGAGTTAATAGATACATTCCGGAATCCCCATTTCTATAGTAGCCAAGCTCTCCGACAGAGAGATAAAGATTTGTGATTGTGCCTGAAGATTGAAGAATATTTCCCCAAGCATCGTATTTGTAGCTGGATTGGATGTTTTGATTTACATCCGTCAGAGCTTTCGTTGAACCCAAGCCATCGTAATGATAGAAATAGGAGGCGTTGTTTCGCCTTTGGCTTATAAGTCCCTGTCCTTGAGTGTAATAAGCC
>JACIXQ010000066.1 GCA_014360465.1 bacterium | reverse complement strand
GGGAGGCGACGAAAGTCGCCTCCCCCATTAAAAGTTATCTCTCCAAAACTTCTGGATTTACAAGGTTTTGAGGGATTTCTCCTCTTAACCCTGCAATAAGATTCTCCGCTGCCATTATAGCCATCCTCGTTCTCGTCTCAACAGATGCCGAACCTATATGGGGCAATAGGACAACATTGTCCAACTCTATCAAGGGGTCATCCTTATCTATTGGCTCCTTCTCGTAGACATCCAACCCCGCTCCAAATATCCTCTTCTCCTTCAAAGCCTTATAAAGCGCCTTCTGGTCAACAACTGCTCCCCTCGCCGTGTTCACCAGTATCGCCGTCGGCTTCATCAGAGAAAGCTCCTTTTCCCCTATCATATGATAAGTTTCCTCCGTTAAAGGCGTATGAATGGTCACTATATCGGCTTCCCTTAAAAGAGAATGTAAGTTTCGGAACTCAGCCCCCAATTCCCTTTCTGCTTCCTCGTTCCTTCTTAAACCATAATAGAGAATCCGCATATTAAATCCCTTCGCCCTCCTCGCCACCGCCTGTCCAATCCTTCCCAAACCGATTATCCCCAGCGTTGCCCCATGCACATCCCGCCCCAAAAAGAGCATAGGACCCCAGGTCTTCCATAACCCCTTCCTTGTGTATTTATCAGCCTCAACTATTCGTCTTGCTGTAGCTAAAATAAGGGCAAATGCGAGGTCGGCAGTTGTCTCGGTGAGAACACCGGGAGTATTGGTCACCATTATTCCCCTCTTCGTAGCCTCCGCTACATCAATATTGTCATAACCTACCGCATAATTGGAGATGACCCTCAATTTTGGAGCGGAATCCATCACCTCCCCATCAATCCTATCGCTCAGAAGGGTGAGCACCCCTTCGCAATCCCTTATCTTCTCAATCAAGATTTCTCTCGGGGGAGGCGTTTCCTCCTGCCAAACCTCAGCATCGCAGTTCTCCAAGACGAGCCTCAAGCCCGCCTCGGGAATAATCCTCGTCACGAAAACCTTCCATTTAGCCATTTCATCTACCTCTCCTAAATAATATTCTATCTTCTAAATAATCCTATTCTGAAATCCGCACATTGACAATCATAACGAATTCGTCAGATTAGAAAATTTTCGGATAGGAAATTTGCCTTTTAATTTAAGATTGTTATAATAGTATACAAAGTTTATCAAAATAATTAAGAATAGGTGATGAAATTGAAACTATCAACAAAAGTTCGCTATGCGATGAGGCTTATGCTTGAGCTCGCCCTCCACTGGGGCGAAGGTCCGATCAAGCTTGAGCTTATAGCTGAACGCCAAGCGATACCCCTCAAGTATATGAGGCAGATAGCCTATGCTCTTGAAACAAGCGGTCTGTTGATTAGCATAAGGGGTCCTGGGGGAGGCTATATCCTTTCTCGCCCTCCTGGGGAGATTTCCCTCCTCCAAATCGTCAAAAGTATGGGAGGCTCTCTTTCCCTCGTCCCCTGCATAGATAATCCTCGCTATTGCGAAAGAAGCAATTGTTGCGCCGCCCGAGAGCTATGGGAGGAAGCATCCTCGGCTTTAAAGAGTGTTTTTGAAAATAAAACGCTAAGCGATTTATCGCAACGGCAAATCGCTCTGGGAGGTGTTTGAGATGATTTATCTGGATTACAATGCTACCACCCCATTGGATGAAAGGGTCCTATCCGAGATGCTCCCCTTCCTGAAAGAGGAATACGGCAACCCTTCCTCAATTTACTCCCTCGCTCAACGGGCGAGAAACGCCGTTGAAAAGGCAAGGGAACAATTGGCTAAGCTCATAAATGCAGACCCCAAAGAGATTATCTTTACCTCTGGAGGTACTGAGGCTGATAACTTCGCTATAAAAGGAATAGCTTACGCGAATGAGGATAAAGGTAATCAAATAATCACCTCCCAAATAGAACATCACGCCGTCCTTAATACTTGTAAATTCCTGGAAAGGAGGGGCTTTGAGGTCACTTATCTTCCTGTAGATAAATATGGCGTTGTGGATTTGGAGGCTTTGGAGAAAAGCATTACAGAAAGGACGATACTCATTTCCATTATGTTCGCAAACAATGAGGTAGGCACCATTCAACCTATAGAGGAGATTGCAAGGATAGCGAAGAAACACGGAGTTTATTTCCACACCGATGCGGTTCAAGCAGCGGGAAAGCTCCCCATAGATGTTGAAGAGTTAGGGATAGACCTTCTTTCCCTATCTGCTCATAAGTTCTATGGTCCAAAGGGAGTTGGTGCCTTGTTCGTAAGGAAAGGAGTGAAGATAGCGCCCTTGCTTCAAGGAGGTGAACAGGAGCGAGGAAGACGGGCGGGAACGGAAAATGTCCCAGGTATAGTTGGTTTGGGAAAGGCAGCGGAAATTGCAAAGGAAGAAATGGAGGAAGAGGAAAAGAGGGTGAGAAAATTAAGGGATGAGCTTGAGAGAAGATTGTTGAGCAAAATCCCCGAGGTCGTTTTGAATGGGCACCCCCAAAACAGGCTCTACAATACCCTATCAATATGTGTCAAATATGTGGAAGGGGAATCTATGTTGATAAATCTGGATAGGGAAGGAATATGCGCTTCCTCGGGCTCTGCCTGCACCTCCAGCTCTCTGGAGCCCTCCCATGTTCTTCTCGCTATGGGAATCCCACCGGAGATTGCTCATGGGTCTTTGCGTTTCAGCTTTGGGAAATTCAATCGGGAGGAGGATGTTGAAAAGGTGAGCGATGTTCTCCCAAGAATCGTTGAGGAACTACGGAAGATATCCCCATTTTGGGAGTGAATTTCTATGGACCTTTTAAAAGAAATCAAAAGATTAAAAGAAGAAAAAGGCGCCTTGATAGTTGCCCACAACTATCAGCTTCCTGAGGTTCAAGACATAGCCGATTTCGTCGGGGATAGCCTGGAGCTATCAAGGAAGGTTTCCGAGATGGAGAATAAAATGGTGGTTTTTTGCGGGGTGAAATTCATGGCTGAGACGGCGAAGGTCCTTTCTCCCGAAAAGAAAATCCTTTTGCCCCGTCCTGATGCTATTTGCCCAATGGCAGAAATGATATCCGCCGAGGAGCTGAGAGATTTCAAAAAGAGATATCCAAAAGCTAAGGTAGTAGCCTATGTAAATACCAATGCAGATGTCAAAGCAGAGGCTGATGTCTGTTGCACCTCAGCAAATGCGGTGAAAGTGGTTAAGAACATAGAGGGAGAGGAAATTATATTCGTGCCAGATCGAAATCTCGCCCTCTGGAGCGCCCGCTTTGTAAACGGTAAGAAAATAATACCCTGGGAAGGTTTCTGCTATCTTCATAGAAGGATAAATAGCGAGGAGGTTAGAAAGGCAAAAGAAATTCATCCTGATGCCGTCGTCCTCGCTCATCCGGAGTGCGACCCCTCTGTGCTGGATTTAGCGGATGCCGTTCTTTCTACCTCCCAAATGCTGAGATATGCCAGGGAAAGCGAGGCTAAGAAGTTCATAATTTGCACCGAGATGGGCTTACTCCATAGATTGAAAAAGGAAAATCCCTCTAAGGAATTCCTCGTCCCCCGTGCCCTGATGTGCAGAAATATGAAATTGACCAAATTGGAAGATGTTTATCATTCCCTTCTTTATGAGAGATACGAAATAGAGCTTCCTCAGGAGATAATTTCCCGCTCAAGGAGAGCACTTGAGCGGATGTTAGAGTTGGTTTGAAGAGGTGATGTTTTATGTTGGAGTATAGTGAGAAGGTTATTGAACACTTTCGCAATCCCCGCAATGTGGGGAAAATAGAGAATGCTGATGGAGTGGGTAAGGTTGGAAACCCAGTTTGCGGGGATGTAATGGTCATCTATATAAAAGTTAAGGATAACAAGATTGAGGACTGCAAGTTTCAGACATTTGGTTGCGCCGCTGCGATTGCCACTTCCTCAATGGTTACAGAGCTGGTTAAAGGCAAGGATATAGAGGAAGCATTAAATATAACCAACAGGACGGTGGCGGAGGCTTTGGGCGGCTTACCAGCCATAAAGTATCACTGCTCCCTCCTGGCAGAGGAAGGCATAAGAGCAGCGATAGAGGATTACAAAAGAAGGAAAGGAAGTGATGACTAAATGGGAATGGAGAGCTCAAGCTATGTCCAAGATGCAAGGAACCACTTTTCATATTTGAGGAGGAACCTATAGTTGTTTGTTTCTCTTGTCAAGGTGTTTCCTCTCATTGGCTGATGGAGGAAGAAATAGCTGGGATAGGGAATTCTTCTTCCCCTCAATACGAAGTTAAGACATCGTAACAAAAGCAATTTCACGCCAGAGCCTTTGGTATCTCTGGTGATTGGTAAATTGCTCCTGGAGGAAAACGGCGTCTATCTCCTCGTAGTGTTTCTCAATTACGGAAACTATGTTGCCGTCTATTGCCCTATCATCAGCCATCTTCCTCAATATGGATAAGATATCTGGTCGCGCCATTACAGACCGATAGGGACGATATTCCCTCAAAGAGGAAAAAACATCGGCTACCCGCATAATCCTCGCCCCCAAATCCAGCTCCTCCTCTCTCAAATGGAAGGGATAACCGCTTCCGTCCAAATTCTCGTGATGGAAGGAAGCCCAGTTCAAAACCTCTCCACACCCTCCCATCTCCATAATAGCCATATATGTGTGGAAGGGATGAGCCTTCACTACGGCAAATTCCTCACTCGTCAATTTATCGTTTTTCTCCAGGACATCCTCAGGAACCGCTATCTTACCCAAATCGTGGAGATATCCTGCTATCCTTAAACTTCTCAATTCCTCACCAGAGAAGCCGAGCAATTCCCCTATTTTTTCAGCAACGGCAGAAACTCCGTGAGAATGAATAGCGGTGAAGGGAGAATGCAAGTCAACGATATCACAGATGAAACGGGATAACTCAAGGAAATCATCCTCACCCACCGATATGAGGGAGGTTTTCGCAATCTCCTTCGCTACAAAATCTTCAATGTAGGAGGGAGTCAGCGCCAGCCAGAAGCTCTCCTTTCTTGATATCTCAAGGAAAGCCTCAACAGCTTCCTTAGGAAGCAATGTCCCACTTATCTGCTCTATCCTATCCCTTATACAGTCAACCTGATGCAGGATGAACTTATCCGGCTGGATGAGGAGGGAAACCTTGTCAGCCAGGCTCAATATATAACTGGTGATAGATATATCTACTTTCGTGTATCTGGTTATCGCCTTGAGAAGGGCTGTGCGTATAGCGGGATTCTCCATCGCCTGCCAGGGTGCATGATGATAGAGTATGATGTTGGCGATATTGGGAACTCGTTTCTTAATGAAGGGGACTTCATTGAGAAGAGTATAAGCGATGAAGGCATGTCTGTGAGGGTCAATTGCCTCTATCTGATAGATGTCCCTGCTCTCCCTTAGGGAAAGGATACCCAAGTCATGGATTAGAGCGGCGAGAAATAGCTCTTCCTGGGCAGATGGCTCAAGATTCATCTCTCGTGCTACATTCAGGGATATATAAGCCACAACTTTATGGTGGTGAATGAGTTCTGGATGAGCGAGGTCGAGGACAGTGGACAGTCCTGAAAAAACTCTCAACAGGGAACACTCCATCTACTGGTTCAGACCTCCTTTCTTATAACAGTTTTCAAAATAACTGATTAATTTTATACATTTATAAGAATTTTGTTAAGAAAAATTTTTAGAGAGAACTTTTAAAAACAGTGGCATAGGCTATCTCCTTATAGAAAGAATAAAGAGGGAAGGAGAATAAATGGATAGATAAGCTTTTGACGAGGCTCCTTAATGACGGGATTCTTGCCCTGCGATTTCTTTCATCTCTTCAGTATGGCAACGATGTCGTTGGGGATATAACCGGGCACATCGCCCACTGCCCAGACATAGCCCGGTCCAAGCCCACATATAGCGCTTATATGCTTATCCCCTGCCAGAACGACCTGCCAGCTTCTCCCACCATCCCTCGTCTCATATAGCGTATTACGTAGATGAAAAATGTCCTTGTTTTCAACAGCGGCGAATCCCCTTCCTAACTGGTCAAACCATAAAGCTGTAACGAACTGGTCGGTCGGTAAATTTCTGAACTCCCAGCTCTTTCCACCATCCACAGTAAATATTACCTTTCCTTCCGGAAAGCCTATCCAGCCCATCTCGCTTGTGGGAAAGCACATCGGACAGAACCACCAATAGGGTCCGGGAAGACTATTAGGTAAGTTGACTTCCTCCCAGCTCTCTCCTCCATCCTCGCTTTTTATCAGCTTCCAGCTTTCTTTACCATCTTCCCTTGAAGTTCCCAGAACATAGACTACGAATCCCTTTCCCGTCGGCACATCGGCGGGAATCGCCATAGCCACCGCGGAGCTGAGCATATTGCCCCAGGGGTTTTCCTTCCAAGTCCTTCCTCCATCAGAAGCGTGATAGGAGGGATAGCCATTGCAAAGAACCCAGACCTGGTTGTATTTCGCATAGAGATAGTAATAATGGGCTAATTTTCCCGCCAGAACCTCCTCCCAGCTTGCTCCGTTGTCCTTCGTGTGCCAGAGCCTCGCCTTTCCCCAGCCACCGGGATGCTCACCCTCCAAAAGCCAGACCTCCTCCTTTCCCACCATTCTGATATGATACCATCCTCCCGGCGGTTTCACCCTCTTCCAGGTCAATCCACCATCCTCCGTGCGGAAAACACCTCCATATCCGCAGGTCCAACCAACTTTATCGTCCCAGAAAGAGACATCTAATAGGGCATAATGGGGGTCTCCCCTCCCAAATCCTCCACCCGTTCCCCCCGTACTCGTGATGAAGAAGTTGGAGACCTTCCCTCCCTCAACCCCAACAGGAGGATAGCTTCTCCCCTGCCATTGACCGACTGCGAAGGCGAAAAGACAGGATAGAATAAGGCTCCAGAACCTCACCTTTCATTCCTCCAACTGGAACCAACCCCAAGCTGATGGGGTTATGTTAGCTTCCAGCGCGAGGTCGCTTACTAACCCCGAGACAGGATTGGACCAATACATCCTCAATTCATCCGTCCTTCCAGTTTTGTCCGAATAAACGACGCCGAAATCGCCCCTGTAGGTCTTCCCAGGTTCAGGCTTGAAGCCCAGCTCGGATAGAGGAACAACTACCCTAACCCCGTAGGAATTCCCCCACCTGTCAATCGCTATTTTCGCGTCCTCAAGTATTTTCACCTGGTCTATCTTCGTCGTCGTAACTGGAGAGGTGAATTCAATCGGTTTCTCCGTCCCGGGAACCTTATATCTATAGAGAACGGCGATAGGCTTCCCTTGAAAGACGCTTATTATTAGCCTCAAGTCGCCCGGGATTATCTCGGCTGAATTATCGTTTGGCTGAACCCGTAGCTCAAATTCAAGGGCATCGCCCGTCTTGAAGAGGATTAAGGGGTCACTTCCGTTGTTTATCATCGGCGTATCGTCCCTGATATCCCTGAAGCAAAGGTAGAGGTTGCTCTCATCGTAGCTCCATGTAGCGGAGGCATAATGGAGGGGGTCAAATCGTAAGGTGGCAACCCGAGGGTCGCTCCAGTCAAAATCGTCGTAATTGGGCACCTCGGAAACCTGTTTTTTCATCTCCGCTACCCTCAATGTGTTCCTGAAGCTTTGCTTTCCCGCCTTCTCCCTGAGGAACACCATCGCCTTTTCATAATCCTCCTGGGAAAAAACGAGCCTCTGAGTGGGAAGCCTCCGCACTGTGTCCAAGCCCACCAGCCTGGTAATTATGGCGCATTCCCTCCCCCCACTAACAGGTCCAACTATATAGAAATTGCCATCCAGGGGATTGAGGAAGAAATCCCCACCGAATGGCTCACCACCCGCTGTTGTATCGTTAACGCTCATTCCTCTTTTGGGTTCATCGGGAAGCATATCGGGAGCGGAGCGGCAATCACGGAAGACGCTCCCTATATAGAGCCCATCCGTTGTCATTAGATAGCGCTCTCCCATGTTGCCCCCCATACAGAATATCTCTCCTATCCCCTTTAATTCTCCCGAGCCAAGAACATAAAGAGGACCTATCAGCCTTCCACGCTTTGCTTGGGGAGCTGTATGGGAACCGTGAACTCCCGGCCAATCGTTGGGATAGCTCCAGAGGAGCTTGCCCTCAGGAGAGAACATCTGGAGGGGGAGATGGTCAATGAGAACATTCCCCTTGCTATCAGCCCATTCCGAGGGCCCCTCCGGCTGGGGAAGTATCGGCTGGTCAACTATAAGTTTTGCCTTCTTTATATCGTAAACAGGAGCACCCACATTGTTCCAGCGTTCAACAGGGAGCGCCCAAATCCTCAACCTACCGTTCCAGTCGGAGATAGCGTAAACCGTCAAATCCTTTGGATTATATGCAGCTCGCCAGTAGATGCTGAAACGCAGACCACCGAATTCATCGGGATTGAAGAATTGTATCTCATCATCCTGAACCAAGCCATCGCCATTTTCATCTACCCAGATAAACTGATTCCTTACCCCTGGCTCTCCAAGCATAAAAGCTACATCGAGATATTGGCTTCCCATCCCATTGAAGGCGTTTGGATGCTTCTTCTGAAGCTCCTCCAATTTCCGTGGGTCGGGGACGAGGTTCTTGAGGATTATCTCAGGCCACCTTGCCCCTCCCTGATAAAGCGAATAGACGAGCCCCATAGCACAAAGGGGCTTGGCATAATCACCTTTCAGCTCTGCCACGCAGAAGAAGCCTCCTGAACCGCTCGCTATCAATAAGTCCCTACCCTTGATCCTAACCACCTCCATCTTTTGCCCTTCCCTGTTCAGCCCGAAGATAGATCGAGGATTTGTAATCCGCCAGAGCGTCCCCCTAACTCGCCAGAGACCCTTATCCCAGTCAACATCGCAGATATTGCCCATCACGAAAGCCTGTTTTGGATTGAACTTATTTATATAAACTCCCATTCCTCCATACCATGTTGAACCGCAATATTCCCTTATCAGCCTTCCCGTCCTGCTATCCCACACGCTTATCCGGCGAGGAGTGTTATCGTATTCAGCTACCCAGAGCCTTCCCTTGGCATCAACGGCTATTCCCCAGGGAAGGAACATCCCCTCGGGGTCGTACTTGCCTATAAGTGGACGCCCACCCAGTTTGCCAATCCTTCTCAGGAATTTTCCCTCAGGCGAAAAGACCTTAACGCACATCGCATCCCCCCAATCGGAGACATAGATGTTCCCCTGAGCATCACAAGCCAAACCTACAGGTGCGGATAACCCCTCTTTTACAAGAGGCGTTATCTTGCCACTTTCGGCATCTATTACCACCACCTTCCCATCGCTCAGGGCGTAAAGATTACCCCTACGGTCGCTCGCCAGACCCGCCGGATGAGGAATGGCTATTTCTCCGATGGGTTTTCCTTCCTCGGGGTCAACGACAACTATCTTGTTCTCGTAATAGAGCGAAGCATAAAGTTTACCCTTTGCAACAGTTAAACCCATAGTTTGCCTTTGACACCATTCGGCATTGAAAAGATGCTTCGCCACTACTTCTCCCTCGGGAGGGCGAGGCTTGAACCAGTTCTCCTGTGATGGAATGGTTGCAATTGTGTGCATAGATTTGCCATCGGAGAAATTCGCATAATTGCCCGTTTTCGCATCAAAACGCACGATGGCGACCTCATTTGCTGGCGGTCCTCCCCAGGCGATTGTCGGTCCTCCAACCAGCATATATAGATAACCTCTATAAGTAACCAACATTCCCCCATTTATATTTCCTACACCCCATTGCTTCTGCCCATCATAATCCAATTTCATAACCGTAGTTGCTCCCTCCGCGAAGGGAGCGGCAATGTAGATTCCCTCTTCATCACAGGCAACAGCCATAGGGGAAGCGTGGTTGGAGAGCCAACCACCTCTGCCTGAAGCGGGGTCATCGTAGGGGGGATTACCCGGATTTCCGATGGCGAACTCGTAGAGGACATCCAAATCCTTATGGAAGAGCCCTCGCACGCGATACTCTCCAGGCTCAACAAGATGCCCGTTATCATCCGTTCCATCCCAATAATCCACATTCTCTCCCTTTTTCCTTGGATAGTCGGAAATAAGGTTCTTGACCCTCGTTCCATCGGGCTTCTCAATGACGAGGGTGACATAGCCATCCTCGGGAAGGTTGTAGCGAATGGGCACGGGGCCCTCCGTGGAGTACTGCTGTATGAGCCACTTCTCAATCATTGAGACCTGCTGGATGGAGGGAGAGGGCTGTAGATGTCCTTCAGCCATTATCCTTGCTGTTCCCCAGGCTTGGGAATTCATCCAAAAGAACTCCCTTTGGGGATGCTCTGGATTGATGAGGTCGGTTACACGGTGCTCATACCAGCGGGAAGCGGTTTTATCGCCCCAGAAGCATTCAATGCCCAAACGAAAGCTCTCCCCAGGCTTATAAGGTTGCCCGCTTGGGCGGAGGAGTTTCCAAGGGATAGCCATCTCCTGAAAATAACCCTTGCCATCATCATCTTTCTTAAAAGCCATAATTGCCCCTGCTTCCAATCCATCGCTTATAATTTTCTCTGGTGGCTTATTACTACTCATATCAGCGTATTGGATGAACATAACGGGGCGCTTCTCATCGGTGTAATAGTAAGCATCTATATGGATGGGGACATCCCAATCGGTGAGGATTCTCAGCTGGACGCAATCCGATTTCCAACCCTCGCCTGGGCGGGTTTTAGGGTCTATATGATTGAGTAGCGGAGTAGTGTCCTTGAAGTGAAAGGAGAGGTAGAGGAACCGGGTATCCCACATTCCTGCCACCCTCACAGAGTGTGTATTGAGGAGGGTGGAAAGGTCATAGCACATAAGGATTTCCCCAGAGAGGTCCCAATCGTTCAAGTTCCCATCAACGATGACCTGCCCGGGAGCAGGAACTATCCTCAACTCATAATTGCTCGTCTGCTGAGCGAAAATAGGAGAAAACAAAAACGAAATAAGGAAAATAAAAAAGGCTATCCCCTTATAATTAATTTCAATCACCTCCTATTTCTCTTTGGCGTAAGCCCTCACCCAGTCAACAAACATATAGGTGGGGCTCTGCACCTTATCTATTGGCCAACCTCCTCCAAGGGCTAAATTGAGAAGTATCATCAAGGGCTTGTTGTGCTCGGGCGGCGTCTTAACCCTCCACACCTCAATTCCGTCGAAGTACATAATTATCCATTCGGGAGTCACCATACAACCATAATTATGGAACCCATCGGTTACTTCGTTCTCCTTAGTCGTAATCATCACACCATCCGCCCTATGAGGCTCAGGTTTCCATATATGCACCGTTGACATATAGGAATTGGGAAATCCGTAATACTCTATCACATCTATCTCAACCGAACCATCCTTGCCCGCGTTCGGGTCGGTTCTATCGTAGCTTGAGACGAGCCAGAAGGCTAGCCAAACACCTTGACCGCCAGGCAATTTGGCCCTCATCTCAAAATAACCATATTGAAGGGAAAATCCGTTTCCCTTTGGGTCATTGGAACAGAGAAGACCCGAACGCCAAGGTCTCTTCCAGGGGTCGCTCTTTGCGAATTCCTCGTCCTTTCTCGCTTCAATCCGTAGTATGCCATCCTTTACCGTGAAAGGGAAATCGGGGGTCGGGTCAGCGAAAGCAGCATCGCCGAAATCGCCGTGCCAGGGAGTATGAGCAATCCATCTCGTCCCCGGACCCCAAGGAGAAACATCTAACGGACCGTTGAAGTCCTCGTTGAAAACAAGTTTGTAACCCCTAAGGTCAAGCGTTCTCTTACCCACGGTATCTGGTGGAGCGGGACGGACTCTTGAATCCACGACCAAAGTCCCTACCCTATATCGCAATCCCTCCTCCTCAACAACCCCCTTTCCCGCCTTGAGTTTCAACCTACCGCTTTTGTTGTAGAGCCCTACAACTATGCGGTATGTGCCATTGGGCAAATCCTTGGGAACGAGAAATCTCTTCTCATAGCTTATCCTTCCCTTCCATTGAGGGAGGTTGGTCTGGGTGAGGGGCGGTTCGTGGTCTCCCTGCATTACAATTTTGTCATTATCATCAAGGAAATGAACGAATATCGTCCAGACATCCTTCAAAGGTTCCTTTACCTCCCAGTTAAACCTCACTCTGAAAGGGCTACCGGGAGGCACCTTTCGGGGAATGACGAGGGCTGTGTTGACAGTCACGAGTGGTTCTTCTTCCTGAGTGAAGGCGAATGTCGAGATGAAACCTATCAATGAACTGAAGCAAAAACCTACCATAAGATTTTTCCAAAACAGAGCATTCATTCTTTCATCTCTCCTCGGGCTTCTTAAATTAATTATATATAACCCGCCTATGTAGGGAACTTTTTAATATAAAAATAAATATTGATGGGAAAAGAAGTAAACTTTTATAATACTCATAAGATGCTGAACTACTTCCCAAAATACAAAATTTTCCATTTTCTCCTAATCCTTTCTTCTGTTTCTTCGCTTGCCGCTCTCATTTGGAAAGAGGACTTTGAAAGTGGTGTGTTGGACAGGAAAAAATGGGTATACAATCAAGCTGATAGTTCAAACTATGTGGAGATAGTGAAGTTCCCCGGAAGGAACAACACACTTCACATCGTCGGCAAAAACACAAATTCAGAGGTCTTCACTCGCATCTATCCCGGTGGAGGCGCACCTTACAAACTGACTTTCAGCTTTTATCAACCTTCTGGAGAAAACAAAGGCTATGCGGGGGTTGTTCATCAGCCAGGTTGCACCCCTATGCATTCTTTTTGGTGGCTTGAATGGAAACCACCAATTATTAACTTATGGACAAATTACCAGGGTGTATGGGCTCCTCGCTGGACGACAGATGGAATAGAATGCGATAGATGGTATAAGGTAGAGTTAATTGATAAAGGGAATTATCTAACGGTCGGCATTTATAAAGGAGAAGAGCTAATAGCCCAATCGGGCGAGATACCTCACGACCCGGGTTTTAGTGGATTTGGTGGTCCAATCTCTTTTGGCGCCCACACAGGTGGTGGTCTTCAGGGTGTTTTCTTCGATGACATCGTTATAGAATGGACTTCACCTCCTCCAGCTTATTCCCTCCCAAAGGATTACAAACAAAAGGCTCCATTTTTCTCCCTTAAAAACCAAACTTTGCGAGTAGATATATCCAAGGATAGGGGCTGGATTCTTCGTGTAAGGAAATCCGATGGTACCCCTTTCTTTGATGAAGGAATGGGATGCATCCTCGTTGAAAATGTAAGCTCAGGGAAACGATATGGTGATAGTGACTTCTCAGTTCTATCCCCTCCCCTTCGCATCACCAAAAATGAGATAAAAATGAACATAGCCAGCACTGATAGAACAATTGAATTGGAAACGAAATGCTCTCTTGCTGGCGATAGTTTTATCTGGGAAGCAAAAATTAAGCCGAAATACGAAACCCCCCAAGAAGGTAGGATAAGCTTCCTTTTCCCTCTTCCAAGCTGGCTGGAGGAAATTTTCCTCCCTATGTTCGGCGCTCCTTTCAAAAAGGGGGAAATTCCCCGCTACTGTGTTTACAGGGGTGGAGGTAATCTATCCATTCCTATGGTGACTTTTTATTCCCTTTCAAAAGACACTGGACTAACTGTCCTCGCTGACCCCAATGCACCCAAACCTTCCTTTGATTTCGCATTCAATCCGGAAGGTAGTCCACCAACATTTCAAGCGAGATGGAACAATCTGCGGATGCAAAAAGGTAGGCAGATTCTCCTACGCCTTTATATCGCGGTCCACAGAGGGGATTGGCGCTCGGGGTTGAGATGGGTATTGTATAAATTCCCCGAGTATTTTAAACCCGAAATGAAAGTTGCCCCAGGACACCAGGTGATAACCTGGGAAATACCGGAAGAAAGATTGAAGTGGCTAACTGAACTGGGCTTCACCTGGGGAGATAGCCACCTCTTAACGACGCCCTACTATGGAAAATACATCAGCGAGGTTAATACCTCTGAGGAAATAGCCCAGAAAAACGCTTTTTTGAAGCTCTGTCATAAACACAACTTTCAATTCTACTATTACTGGAGCTTTATTGAGACCGAGCCTTCCTTCGCGGAAAGCAATTTCCCCGAGAGCATAGCCCGCTGGCCTGATGGAAGACCAATGCTTCTAGGTTGGGGAGGATTTCCCTGGATGGTTCCCTATCCCGGAGGAAAATGGCGAAGCTACATCCTGGACCAGCTTGAACGATTGCTAAAAGCCCTTCCAGAGGTTGACGGCATTTTCGTTGATAATACGGGCGCCTCCTTCATCAGCTACGGACAGGACGATGGCTACACCTTCACCAACAATCTTCCCGCCTATCAATATGCCTTTGCCCAGCACTCTATGCTGAGAGAAGTCAAGGAAAAGCTTAAGAAATTGGGGAAGGGAATGTGGGCGAATGGCGCTTGCGATTTGGAATCGGCAAGGTATATGGATGGGATTATGGTTGAATCGAGGAGCGATTTTCTTGAAGCACAACAGCATCTTGGGCTCGTGAAGCCGATGCTCTTCATAACCTATTACGATAAAAAAGACCCGGAGAGAAAGGAAAAGCTCGTCAACAATCTAAAATCAGCCCTTCTCTGCGGCGCTATGCTCGGCTTCAATGAATGGGAGTTAGTGCCTGAAACGATAGATTTGGAGCTTCTCAAAAGATGGCTTCCTTTATTTGAACCTTTAAGGGGAAGGCAATGGGTTCTTGAAGCATACTGCCTATCTCTGCCAGCAGGGGTAAAGGGCAACATATTCCTCACTTCAGCAGGTGATTATTTCATCCCCTTAGTGAAAGAGCAAAGGGAGGTTGAAAAGAAATTTTTCGTTGAAGTTGATGTCCCAGATGGA
>JACIXQ010000065.1 GCA_014360465.1 bacterium | reverse complement strand
CTCGCCATAGGGATTGACAATTGACACCAGACGCCCAAGGGCGTCATAAGTATAAGTTGTTTGACCGCCAAAATAATCCCTCATCTGCACTCGCCTTCCAGCGCTATCATAAGTATAAGATATATATATTCCATTTGTCAATGTCTCTTTTGAAACCCAAATCGCCTTTGCCACTATACAACCCGTAAAATGAGAGCTTTAAGCACTTCATTCCCTTTCCGAAATCACTTTCTCAAGCATTAGCAAAGGTGAAAGCTGACCCTTGCTATTGAGCAAGTATAACCCTTTGGGACAAATGATTACAAACCCGCCTAAACCTTCATTATACCGGACTCCCAGCACACTTTCTCTTATTTCTTCCCTTTCTACCCTTTTGCAATCTTTTCTATTTAAATCTACAAGATTCAAGTAGTAGAAGTATCTTCTCTTCTCTAAGTCTATATCCTCGTGGGGAATGAGAAGATGTCTCCCGTCAAGACTTACAGCGAACAACCGGTCATATCCTTTCTCCGTCCAGAGCAATTTTTTCCCTTTTGCCTCGCTATATCTCCAGAAATTGTATTGAGTTGACGGTCCAGACGAAAATGGGAAACCAGGAGGGGCAACTGGGATCTTCGTTTCGCTTTTCGAGCTGGATACAGCACCCTCCACTTCTACATACACTATGCTTCCGTCACTTAAACACCAGGAACCTCCCGCTATCGCATATGCCTTTGAGCTAATCACCCTTGGTTGGAAAGAGGGAGGTTTTAATAGAAAAAGTCCGTATTCTGTAGGTTTCATACCTAAGCAGTAGATGAATAGATAAGAGCTATCAGGCGACCATTGAAAAAATAGGGGCATATAATTTCTGTGAAAAGCGACTTTTTTGAGTTTATTCTTCTGCAAATCATAGACTATAAGATTTCTGCTCTCTTTTAGAAATTCCGATTCGGGAACTCCCTCCGGAGGATAAAAAGCGCAAACCAACCATTTGCCATCAGGAGAAGGGCAGGGATTTATATATCTTCCCTTAAGAAGGAGCTTTGGTCGGAGCATACCCTTTCGCCAGCTATATGTAGAGAAAGTGCCATTTGTTTCCTCCACCTGAAACCATAAGGTATTTTTGCCGTCCCAAGCCAAAAAGCCTAATACATTTTTCGCTATTTTCCATTTCTTATTTTCTTTAAGTGAATAAACGAAGAGTTGGCTATCCCCTGGGCTCTTGTTTTCCTTTTTTGTTTTTATTATAAATGCAACGAGAGAACCATCCGAAGATATGTCAGCTCTTTCTATGTATATGGGCGGGCTTTTTCCCTTAAAAGATAATGAAATAAAGGAAAGGCAGAGGAACGCCACAGCTACACATATCAAAATGGACAATTTATTAATAACTTTCATTGCTTCCTCCCGAAAATTTTAGGACATTCTTTTGCCGCACATTCCCAATAGCATTTATTCCAAAAAATCCCACAACCGCTAACATTTCCGCCCTCGGGTGTGGCGAAACTACTCACCTGACATATACACCATTCAAAGTCACAGCATCTCTCGCAGGCCGCAAGGGTATATGGTTCTTCCTCCTTCTCGCATGGGTGCTTAATCCAAGGATCTCTTGAAGGTTCTTCACCAAGGTATATGTACTTCCACCACGAACAGCAGATAAATTCAGCGAAATTCCTTTCCATTTTCTTTCCCAAACATTTCTTAAGACAACCGAGATCGAGATAATAATGGGGATTTCCGGAACTCCATTCTATACCCAGGCATTGAAAATAACATTTAAGCGATTGGCGGGGCAATTCCTTCCAAGTTGGGCATTTCTCCTTCAACCCCGAGGGGTCTGTAAGCCCCACAGGCATATTTCGCACGAAAGAATAGAAATCAATATCCGAATTCATACCCTTGCCTCTTAATGGATCTCTCACCACAAACCTTCCTACAACTGGATTATACCACCTTTGTGTCAAAAGATACATCCCAGCATCGCCATCTGCGTAGTAGCCCAATTCTCCTACATAGAGATAGGGATTTGTGATAGAGCCAGAGGATTGGAGGATATTTCCCCAAGCATCGTATTTGTAGCTGGATTGGATGTTTTGATTTACATCCGTCAGAGCTTTCGTTGAGCCCAAGCCATCATAGTGATAGAAATAGGATAAATTGTTCCTTCTTTGAGAAATCAATCCTTGTCCTTGGGTGTAATAAGCCAGGATATTTGTCCCTTGTGCTTCTATTATCAAATCATCACCGTCAAAGTAGTAGTCTGTGGTTATACCGCCTGCGGTCTTGCCTATCCGCTTCCCTTCGTGGTCATAGGAATAATTTATCGTCGCTCCGCCTGGGAGGTTCACTTGGATCATCTTATCCTCATAATTGTAAACATATGTCGTTGTCTGTCCGTTCTCTGTCTTGGAGACCATATTGCCGTTTCCATCATAAGTAAATGTCGTTGCGCCAGCTTGAAGCAGTTTGTTTCCCGCATCGTAAGTATAGTTGGTCGTAACTCCATTGTGGGTCATCGTCAATCTATTGCCTACTCCATCGTAAGTATAGCTATAATTTCCGCCGATTGGATTGACCTCGCCTGTGAGACGATAGATTGCATCGTAGGTATAGCTATAAGTTCCCTCGGGAGTTGTCATTGAGAGACGATTGCCAACTGCATCATAGGTATAGTTGGCATAAGTTATGAGGGTGCCATTTGACTTGTAGTTTGCTATCCCCAATAGGAAGCCACGAGAATTATAGGAATAGGTCGTATAAGTTCCATTTGGTAGGTTCTTCCTGATAAGCCTTGAATTTGCGTCGTATTGGAATGTCGTCATCTCGCCATAGGGATTGACAATAGATACCAGACGCCCCAGGGCGTCATAAGAATAAGTTGTTTGACCGCCGAAGTAATCCCTCATTTGCGTTCGCCTTCCCGAGCTATCATAAGTGTAGGATATATATCTTCCATTTGTCAAGGTCTTCTTCCTCAATCTGCAAACCGCATAGTAGTTGTCGCCGACGCCCGCTCCATTATCGTAGAGCTTATGCATCAATCTGCCCACATTATCATAACGGAAGTAGGATTTCGTCTCTTTTAATTTAGAAAGCTTCGTAAGTTCTATCAGGTCGCTGGAAAAAGAATCCGCCTTCCAAAACTGCATCATCTTTTAAGGAGGAAAAATCGCCCCTGAAAATTAAATAATTTATGGGAACATCCAAAGGAATTCCAAATGGTTTGGAGAAAGCTAAAGGGTCTGTAGACCAAATCACTAAAACCGCTTTGTCTTTGTTGAAAGGATTTGGCACATCCATAATCACGCATATATCACTCCCCTCGTATTTCCTTTCCCTTATCTCCACAAATTTATCTCCCAGTTTTATGGGAAGAGAATTTTTCACTCTCTCAATCAGGGCGTTATCGGCTGCTGAGCCAACGAGAAGAAGGTTAGCCTTGCTTAAATCCTCCTCCTTAACATCTTTGTCCTTAACTACCTTAATTTTATCTTTCGGAAAGGTGAGGAAGATATCAGCGGATAATAGATTTTGGAGAAACTTTTCGTAGAGCTCCGCTTGGGCATCGGAATTACTCGTTCCGTAAATAAGCCAGATGTCAGGATATTCCCTACCTTTGGGAAAGAAGAAACTGTCTATTGAGCTAAATTTACAATCCTCAAGCGCTTCCTCTCCCCTTGGTCTGAGGGAGGATTTCCGAAGGATTGGAGCGAATTTCTCCCGTAAAATGGGAAATAATTTGTATATGGTAGACCTATTAGTTGTCCTAATAGGTTCTGTCCAAAGTTCGATAGCCTTCTCCTTGTCTCCAACTTGAATATAGCATCTACTTAAGGCAAGATAAAGAGGGGCTTTCAGCTCATCCCTGTAAAGAGCTGTTTCCAGCTCTTCACTTAGCAAGACATCCCTTATGCTCCATAACTGTCTATATCCAATAGCTCTATCCATCCTGAAATCGAGCGAGCTTGCTACCCCCAAGGTGATTGCTTCACTTCGGGTAGGTTGGGGAGTTTCCTTATCTCTTAAGAGGGAAGCAAAAATCTCAAAGCTTTTCTGGAGACTTTTAACATCCCCTTTCTTCCCAAGATTATAGTAAGATGCGCCCATACCTGTGAGAGCAAGAATGCGATAAGCGCCGCCGTAGTTGGCACATCTTTGATAGGCATCTATAGCTTCTTGATATTTTCCTCTCCGTTCGTTGAGGTATCCAAGCACGAAGTAACGGATCTCCGACTCGGGGGTCCGCTTAAGGAGTTCCTCCAGTAAGCTTTCCATCTGCCACCCTTCGTTCATCCGCACGCTTAGCCAGGCGAGGTTCAAAAGAGCAGAGGATACCCTCTCATTTTCAGGATATTTTTGAATAAGGGCTTGGTAGCATTTTCTTGCCTCTTCCTTCTTGCCTGCGGAGGAGTACATATCACCAGCCCGGAGGAGAGCTTCCGGTGCATAACTGCTTTGGGGGTAGTCTTCAGCGACCTTTTGGAAAGCTTGCCCTGCTTCCTCCAACTTGCCTTCCTTACAATAGCGCCAGCCTATATTCATCAAACTCCCCGCTTTGAACTCCTCTGAAGTTGAATAATCCAGCGCTTGCTTTTCATAGTCTATCGCTTTATCCACCTCTCCCCATTCCTCGCAGAACCTCGCCAACTCACGCAGGAGATTGGCACAGGCATCTAAATCTCCACCGAGATATTCCATTTGCATATTTTGGAGATAGGAATTCTCCTTGCTTTGTAATTCCTCATATAAAGATTGACATTTGGAAAGCTCATCGTTCACTGCTTTTAAAAGGGTTGCATTATCTTTAGCTCTCTTTTTAGCCTCCTTTAAGTCCTCTATCGCCTTTCTTATCCAGTTCTTTGCTTTGTAGCAGAGCGCTCTATCGTAGTATGCATAGGCAAGATTTTCATCGGTCATAGAGAGGGAAATTACCTGGGAAAGGATGTCTATTGCTATATCGTTTTCTCCCTCGTTCATATAGGTCAACGCTGTGCCTATCTGAGCCTGTTCTCCTATATCACCACCCCATTTCTGTGCTTCCTTGAAGAATTGCCTTGCCTTTTTATAATCCTTGAACACGAGATAGCATTGTCCTAATCTCAGGGCAGATTTGGCGGATAACTCGTCCCTTTCTTCTTTTTTGTAGATTTCATCAAAGATAGAGATGGCTCTGTTGTAGTTTTTCGCTTCAAAGAATTTCTCCCCTTCTTTGAAAAGCTCCTCCCAATTAGAGGCTAAGCAATATATCACACCAGCTAATAGGAGGCAGTATACCTTTAGTTTGACAATATTCACCATTTATTAAACCTCCCTATTCTATTACTCTAATTTTACACTCATAATCACAATGTTTGAAGAGGTACTATTCCAGTTTTTAGCTAAAAACCCTTCTGTCCTGCTATCCCAAAGTATCAGGAAGATATCCTCATCAATTTTGAGATAACCTAACCCTACATAAGAATCAGCTATTCTTCTCTCCCTTGCAAGCTCTTTTTTCTCTCCTCCCTTATCATAAATGAAACTGACGAGCAAAGGTTCCCCATGCTTTACTTTATTTGTATAGAAGGAAAGAGCCTTTTTCTCGTCATCTGATTTGAAAATCTCTTCTATCTTCAAGTTCACTTTTCTATAGGTAGCGAAATCCCTCAGACCTTTAGCGATATCGTAGATGAACGGTTTTCCCGGTTGGCTACATAGACATTTTTCCAAGAAGAGGTTTATGGTGGCAACGAAGCTTTTCCTATCTTCTTCCCCCCTTAACCCGAGGTAATCAAGTAAGATAGCGGTAGAAGTGGAATGGCTATTCAGGAAATAGGGATAGCGAGGGAAATCTGTAGGTATCTTCAGCTTTCTTTCTGGGAAAGGACTAATACCGAACTCCTCAACCTCGCCTTTTTCTCTAAGCAGAAGGTAGCCGATTGGTTTATCAGCGGATAGGATGGGATACTTAAGGAATGGAAGAGAATGCCTCTTCGTTTTAACTGGTTTATCCAAGGATGAATTTTGCGGGACAACACCCAATGATTTCAAAATGCCAAGAAAATCCTCAGGAGAAGCTATGAGCAAAGAAGAGAAAAAGAAAAGTGCTACCTTGAAAATGGATGCCTTCTTAAGGGAAATCACAATTCCTCACTTCCCTTTTCCATTCTCGTCCTAACAACTATTTGCTTGGTTAATTCCAATTCCTTGATATAAATCAGGATTTTATTCTCACTCAATTTCCTGTACCTTAAGGGGATGGTATTCCCACCCTCGCTTATTTCGTAGACTTCCTTTACTCCCAGCCAAGAGGGGATATTGAGGGTGACAGCGAAATTTTTCTTCGGTCTACACCTAAAAGCCTCTTTCTCTGGATGGAAATCGCTCTCGTGGTCATGGTTTATAAGGAGCAGAATAATAGCCTCGTCTCCACAAAGAAGAGAATACGCTTCCACCTGGGGATTGGTTGTTTCAGCAAGGGAAAAAGGTTCACCTATCCGGAGGAAATTTTTCATTTTTTGAAGCTCTCTATTTAGCTTTTTTATCTCCTTTTTCAAGGAGGGGTTAGCTTCGTAGCCGTTTTCACCGCTTCTCTTGAAAAATATTACTCCTTTTGCCCCTTGAGCTATTTCATAATGAACAATAAGTCTCAACTCCTCTGGGGTAGGATAGCGAGGTGAAGCCCCGCAGCGCCCTATGGCTTTGAATGCTTCGGGTAGGACATATAAGGGACGAGGTTCGCAAGCAAGCTTACCCAGAGCTGTCCAATAACCATCACGAATGGGGCGATGTTGGTAGTAAACATTTTCACAAGGATGTATTAGGAGTGCATCCGCAAGCTCTCCATAGATGAAATATGCCGATGGCTTACCACTGTCCCTGAGACATAAAGAAACCGAATGGATAGGGTCGTAGCGGTAGCATTCCTCGGCATAGCTGATTATTTCCTCCGCAGAGGCACCGATAAGGAGTTCCTCGCTCCATCCCTCTGGCATTGAAGAATTCGCTTTCATATCCTCGCCCACTGGGTCATCCGCTAAAAGATACATCATATTAGCTGGTTTCTTCCTATTCTCCTCTAACCTTGAAGGGGTGGGGGAGTAAGGTATCAAGAAGGGGTAAGTATCAAAATAGAGCTCTTCGCGTGTATCACCATCCCAGGCGGTTATAGGGAAGGCTGAAAAAACCCTAATAGTAGCTTCTGCATTTTGCCTTTCCTTCGTCTCTATTTTGAGAGTTATGTAATCTCCCTGCTTCAATCCTTTCATCAAATTTATTATCAAGCAGTTCTTGTTATGAGGAGGAATACCTCTCCAACTGGTTGCGATAGAGTCGGTTATGTTCAGGGAGTCAAGATAGATTCTTTCCACATTTAAAGCTTCATCCCCGAGATTTTCCAAATAAATATAAATTTTATTTAATTCCTCACTAAAACCCACATAGGTTATTTTCAATGGCGGGTAAGAGGTATCTACGCTTTGCTCTACAGTTTTGCCGTCGGTGGTTTTAACTCTTACTTTGAGGGGAGTAGATAGAGGTCTCTTAAGTTTGATAATTATATCTCCCACTTTTTGGGGAGCGATTGGATTGGGCACGGCACGCCACCAAATAGCTATATCATTGGGCAAATCCTCAAGAGGGATATCATTTAGCCAAATAGCTTCTATACTTACCGCACTTTCGCTCAAGTTCTTCAGGAAGAGGTGGACGGTTCCGGGGTCATAGAATTGGTGTGCCTTGCGCAGGTAGGCGTAATCTACGAGGAGCGAAGGAGAAAGCTCGTCAGCTTTAAATTTATAAGGATATAAGGAAACGCTCAGGAAGGCGATTAATTTCAAAAAAGTTATGGTTGGCTTATTAAAAGGGCTCCTGCATACCATAGGTTATTCACCCTTTGATATTGAACACTGCCGATGGGGAAACGAGGAAAAGCCTTATAATGAAA
The DNA here is from genome assembly GCA_014360465.1 of bacterium. Lineage (GTDB taxonomy): Bacteria > Armatimonadota > JACIXR01 > JACIXR01 > JACIXR01 > JACIXR01. Next base: position 7,154 of record JACIXQ010000065.1, on the reverse strand, counting down.
AAATCTCATCTCTGCTCACCTCTCGTGCATCTTTAGGCGGAGAGAATTTAAAGGCATTTTTGGGAATGGGAGGGTTGAGCAAAAACTTTTTGAACTCATATTCGTACAAATCATTATCAAATATAGTTTGGGCGAATAAAGGTAGATATGTTTTGGCATCTAACCAATAGATATTTTGGGTAGAGGCAATCCTTCTTTCCTCATCCCCTTTGATATTGATGGAAAATATGTAAACTTGTTTTCCTTTGAATTCGCCTTGCTTCAAAGAAATCCTCGCTTCTATACCCTCCTTCTCACATTCATTTAACATTTTTTTTAATTCAGCTTTAGAAGGTGGAATAAGGGAACGAAGGAAAAATCCTTTTAGCCTTTCCCCATAGTTTTTGGAAGGGCGTGAATTATATAACTTCTTATCCACCCTATATATCCAAAAAGTCTTGCCGTCGTAGATGTAAAGGAATTCCTTTTCTTTGCTCTTCTGATGGCATACGAATTTCCCCTTCGGCTCCCAGAGGATTTTCACTTCCTTTGGCACAGCGCAAGGCTTTTTACTTTTCACCCAATACCCCTTTTCTATATAGGTAATCTCTATTGCCTTACCCGAGAGCTTCTTGTCGACTTTTTGAAGAAGGGTTGCAACATCAAGGGGTAAGGATTGACCATAGATGACAACCGATGTTATTTGGGTTAACAAAAGAACAAAGCTTACAAAAGCTCCTCGCCCTTTCATAAGAACTCTCTTTTTTAAATGAAGTTTATTCGTAATGGAATCGCCATCAGCAAAAAAAGATGACATTTTATGGCTTGCTTATTAAGAGAGCTCTTCCATCCCATAGCTCATCCAAACCATAAATTGGAACCGCTGCTAAGACTGTGGGTGGGTCTATAATGACTACCTTATCATCGGAGAATCCAACTACGACTATATAATGCCCAGGGGGAAGCAAAGCAATAGCAAGCTTATTGGTTTTCCTTAGTTCGTCAAGGGTCAAGTCCATCCCTTCCGCTTTTAACCCGAGAGCTTCGGCAGCCCTTTTTAACCCTGCTATAGAGGTAGAACCCTTCTCATCCGCTCCCGCCAATTTCGCTATCTCTTTAGAAGACGCCTTAACACCTAATATTCCACATACGGCAAGCAGAGAATTAGGACCGCAGTAGCCTATAGCTTTCTTGCCCTTGTTAGGTCCAAATTCCTTTTCTATATATTTCAAATTAATATGTCCTTGGCGGAATTTTCTTGCTACCTCTGCTATTTTGAGAATGTCGGAGTCAGTTGGTAACTTTTCGCCTACTTTGTAACCTATTCCCTTTATTTCATCCACAATACCTACACCTTCGGGAAGATTTTCTGGTGAAAAAGAGAAAATGTCCTGTGGTATTCCCTGATTTACTTGGATCTCCTCAAAAATGGTGGTGTATTTGATGATGGGAATATGTTTCCTAAATTCTGTGGTCAAAGAATAAATCGTGGCCTCGCTTTCTAAAGGTAGCCAAATATCGCCGGGGAATTTCTTAAACCTTCTGAATTCCGTTTGGTACCTAACCTCGTTATCGAAATAAGTTGCTATTTTCCTCAATTGGTAGCCTTTAGCGTCTATCCATAGCCTCTTCTTGTCTTTATACTTGAATTTCTTCCCAACTTCATCAGTGGCTTCTATCGTCCGTGAAATATCTATTACATAACAGGGCGAACCTTCCAGGTTTTCGCTTCCTAAAAGCTTTGCTTGAGAATCTCTAAAGAGTTCAGGTAAAGGTTCCTTACCTATATACAACCCAAGTGCTTCGAGAGGTGAAAAGAGATTTTGGACAAGTCCTTCCGTCCCCAGCGGTTCTTTACTGATTATAACTTGTATAAGGTCCCCTCTCTTAAAGGATGAGGAGATACCGCGGAATCTTCCATCCGTTACATACCAATAAGCAATATATCTTTCCCCGTCGAAAAGTAATCTCGGCTGTGTTTTACCGGTCTTTAAATCCTTTATATCCAAACGCATTTTGGAACCCTCCCTCCACCATACGAACGCTTCGGTTTCTGGGGAGGGAGGGGAAACTTCAGAAGAGCCTGACCAAGCTTTAATAAATGCGGGGTATTCCTTTTTATCCCACCATACCTTCACAGTGCCCGTTGCCTTCATAGCGTTGATCTTCATCTGGTTGATTTGAATGTGTTCTAATATCTCTGTAATCTTTGTTCTCTCCGCTGCATAGAGGGTTTCATAAAGTAGCACAAGAAATGCAAAGAAGGACCCACTTAGCAAAATAACAAATCTCTCCCCTTTTCTATTATTAAACATTTTTTATCCGGGCCTCCAGTTTACAAACCCTGTTTTATGGAGCTATACCACAAAAATCATCTTTTATAGCTACCGAACCTATAAGTCCGCCAGTACAGTTGTAATCGGCATAATTGTATCTTGTTCCACATTGGAAATCCTGTGCGAGATTGGAGCAAGAAGCCGGCCATATGGAAAAACTACATTGATACATATCCTGTCCCAGTATCTCGTAGCTCTTCCGCCCAACATATATGTTTGTGCAGGCTTGATGACATACATATAGTTTATCACACATAGCCCAACATCCCGCCTTGGCGTTCTCCATCTGCGATTCGCTGAGGGCAATCGGTTGGCTAAAAGCGATACTTCCAGCCAGTAGCACACTAAACAGCACTAAAACTTCCAGTCTCCTTAACATAATAAGCTCGCCTCCTTTGATGTTTTCCATTATATATTGTGTCCAATTTTCCCTTATGGCTTGCTTATTAAGAGAGCTCTTCCATCCCATAGCTCATCAAGGGCATATACTGGAGTTGCTCCAAGCATCGTGGGTGGGTCAATGAGGACGACTTTGTCATCGGCAAAGCCAACAACAACTATGAAATGAGCTGGTGGTAGAAATGCTATAGCCACTTTATTTGATTTCCTCAATTCCTCTCTCAGCTCCTCAACTGTCAGGTCAACACCTTCAGCTTTCAAGCCTAGCGCCTCCGCCGCCCTTTTCAATCCCGCCATAGATGTGAAACCCTTCTCATCCGCTCCCGCAAGGCGAGCTATCTCCTGTGAGCTCGTTTTAACATCAAATATCCCACAAACGGCAAGAAGGGCGTTGGGACCACAGAATCTCTCTGACCTTTTTCCTTTCTGGGGTCCATAATTCATCTCTATTTCCTTCATCTTTATGGTTCCGTCTATGAATTGTCTTGCTACCTTGGCTACCTGCAATATATCCTCATCGGTAGGTTGCTTCTCACCAGCAATATAAGTTTCATCGGTTATGGCATTCCAAACCAAAACCCCATCTGGAATCTGCGGCGAAAACTCATGGTCAGGGATTTCTTCATTAATTTTGCATTCCTTCACGACAAGGGTTTTCCGAGAAACTTGGATGTTCTTCTTGGCTATTCTGTCATAAGCATAGAGGGTTGAGGTCGCCTTTGTAGGAAGCAGGACACCTTCTCCATATCTTTTATACTCCTCAAATTCCAATGTGTAAACAACCCTACCATCAGGGGCGTAATCAACGCGGCGAAGTATGTTCCAGTCTGCATTGGGGTCAACCCAGAGCTTCCATCTCCAACGATAAATGGTCTTGCCACCTGTAGAGGTTGGAAATTCCTCGTCCTTTATTATCTCAATTACATCGCATAAAGTTCCACCAATTTTCTCTTTGCCAACCACAGATACCTTACTCTCTTTAAAGAGCTTTCCTAACATCTCCTTATTTATCCCCAAACCAAGATAGTTCAAAGGTCCATATATATCTCCCATATAGTATCCATCCGTTAAGGGCACCGGGTTTTTATAAATATGGACCTGAACTATGTCGCCCGGTTTAAACTTCCCCGATGTCCCGGTCTGCTTTTGGTTCTCTACGAGCTCTTCGTAATAAAAGAAACGGTAGAACTTCTCCCCATCAAATGAACCAAGAAGTTTGCCTTCCTGCTTTCCTTTTTCCCTCCTTTCCAACCTTAATTTCTCTCCCTTCATCAACCAGAGATATTCTCTTGAGGAAGGCATCTTTTGTGCTGTGGCGGCACCTTTTTCCTTTAATGATGTTCCCTCCCCAATTATCTTTTCAATCACCTCTTCGTCTCTTTCCACCGACATAGTGAAAATGAGGCTGAGCGAGCGGATGTGGGATTCTTTCTCGGCAAGTTTCTGGGCAACAACGGGCAAATTCCCTTCCCCGGCATTAGCCGAGGAAAGCTGGGGTAGGAAGAAAAACATCAGAAGAATAAAAAGGTTGAACGGGCTGAGCCTTCTCATCGCATTAGCATCCCTGTAAGCTCGGCAGGGCTAACCTCCCTGGCTCCTTCTGGAGGGATGAATAGAAATGTTTCTTTTTTGATAGAAGGATTGAGGGAAAATTTTATTATTTTGCTAATATAAATATGCATAGCCCCTTGCCATTCAGGGTCTTTGCTCTTTTCTGTCTTTTCCTCCATTTGGATCTGGAGGGGTAGATAGGTTTTGGGGTCAACCCAAACTTTGAAGGTAAGGGTGCTTGCGCTCCCCATTTCTTTTGTTTCTGAGGAGTACATTTTACAAGCTTCTTTATAAGAAGGAACAGTGAGCAAAAGAGCTTTCCTCCCGTCCAGCTTGGCAGCTATCAAAGTGGCTTTAGCAAAATCCCATAACTTTTTCTGGTCGGGGTCATTCTCATTATAAGTGAACATCAGGGGAAAACCCGATAATATCATTTTAATAAAACTATGTTTGGTGAAGTTTGCGAAATCCTGAGTGATTTTCTGCTTTGAGTAAGCATTTTTACTTTTCACATATTTCCACCAATATTTACCATCAAACATACTTACCCCATCTTCACTTTCGCTTCGCCATTTGCCCGATGAATCAGCGATAAATCTTATCATAGAGGCTTCTATCTTGCCCTTGTTCCCTATTTTGGGTTGATAGAAATATCCTCCCCTCTCGGCGATTATCTCCAGCTTTGGCGCTTCCATAGCTTTTCTAATCCTCGCCAGAATCTTGCATATTTCCTTTGAGGAACCCGCATAGCAAAGGGAAACACCGATAAGAAAACATATAAGGGCACTTACTACCTTTTTCATTTTAATCCCAACCTTACTTCCTCTATTTGATAGAGAATTTTTTTAATACTACGACAATTTATTATCCAAATCAAGTTTTTTTATACTACCATCAAGGGTAATAGCCACAACCAGGTTCAGACTTAACCTGATAGCCTATAAGATATTCACCATTGCAACCTGGTAGCTCATACACGAGTATGGTGCAGCACTTCATATTAGGGTTGATATTCGAGCAAGAAGCAGGATATAGGCTGAAGCTACACACATAATGTAAATACGGCTGATACAAATAAGAATATGGGGCAGGATAACCTGGATAGTAACATCCCTCATAGTCGCAGCAATGCTTTGGGGTGTTACACATAGCCCAACATCCCGCCTTGGCGTTCTCCATTTGCACTTCGCTGAGGGCAATCGGTTGGCTGAAAGCGATACTCCCAGCCAGTAGCACACCAAACAGCACTAAAACTGCCAGTCTCCTTAACAAAATAAGCTCGCCTCCTTTTTGTTGTTTTCCATTATATTTTGTGTCCAATTTTCCCGATTTTCCTTTCCAATTTTAGAAACACTTATCTTCTAAATTTCTCCCAATCTTATTAAAGCTACCAAATATCGCTTCCGTATCGTTCCAGCAGGACAAGCGAGTATCACCATTATCTCTTCCAATGAATAAAACCATTAACACCAACAACTTGTTCATTTTGTCATACTTTTTTTATTTATATAGTGTAGATTTTTTGTGAATTTATATGGATTTAATGGCACACTAATTAAAGATTTCCTTTTCCCGCCTTATAACACTATCGCACCTTTCCTAAAGGAAGTTATAACCGAAAAAGAACTACCTTTTGTAGATTTCAGGGAAAGGGCAAATAGGTCTTTTACTTTCTTGTTTGAACAAGGTCTCAGGAAACATCAAGTTGCCCCCCAATTAAGGGGATTGCCGGGCGCACAAAATAGAGCGCAAGAAAATAAATTAAGATGGTGGAGCTACTATTTCCCTCCGTCTCATTGCAAGAACGGCGCTATTTATGCGAAGAGTAAAGAGCTGGTCTCCTGCTGGGTCTCATAAGAGCAGGCGTAAAGATGTTAACAGAACATATCGCTGGGTCAAAGCTTCTCTTTTACAAACCATCAAGTTTATAGCATTGCTGTTGGATAATCTCCGCTTGTAAAAGCATTACAAATTAGCCCATTTCTCCGCTAAGTCTCCCAACCAAGGAAGCTTGTTCCTCTCCCCTTTCAAGGCTCCATAGGCAAGCCAAGCCCAAATGAGGAATATGATACCACCTATAAGAGTATTCAACACATAGAGAGCAATTGAGCTCGAGGAAGCTCCACGCAGTGCTTGAAAAAGATTTAGGATTATCCCAAGTGGTAGACGCAATATATAGAGAACGGCAGATAATAGAAGAGATTGAATGGCGTGGAATCTGGCAAACTTACTTTCTTTCTCCAATAGAAGAACGAGTATGGGTAATATGGCGGGGAGGAGATAACAAAGAAAGCCCTCTATGTTCTCAGCAATCCCTATAGAGGTTCTTCCGATTGTATAACCATCTCCAGGCTGTTGCATCTCCTTTAAAAGCTCATCGGCTTCTTTCAGGTTCCTTTCTACCTTCTCCAGCTTCTTTTTTATCCCTCTACGAGAGGGGTCAAGTTGGAGAGCTCTCCCATAATAATCCTTTGCTTCCTGCCACCTTGCCAGCTCCTTTTTTATATCGCCCATTAGTTCAAGAGCGTCTATGTCGTTGGGATAGTTTAAAAGGCACTTCTCGCAAGACGATAAAGCAGAATAGTAGTCGCCCTTCTTAAAATAAATATAAGCAAAACGCAAGAGTTTCTCTCTTTCCTCTTGCATACCTTCTTAATTATTCACCTCTTGGCAGAAATGTCAAGGAATTTCTATCACACAAAGAGCGGGGATGCCTACACATAATGTTTTACCCTTTATAACAGGGCAGCCAAGTTGGGCGTCCTTTCCAAATTCCATTTCCCATTTAATCTTTCCTTCTGGCTCTACAGCAAGCAATTTCCTTCCAGCAGATATATAAAGAGTGTTATCCTCGGCTAAAGTAAGGAAGCTATTTCCAACTTCTCCAAT
>JACIXQ010000064.1 GCA_014360465.1 bacterium | reverse complement strand
GAAAGAATATCCATTACTGAAGATAAAAATGCCAAAGAAGAAACCGAAGGGGAAAGAATTAACGCTCCAGGAGAGGATGGAGAATAGGAAGATAAGCAGCGTAAGGATAAAAGTGGAGCATGCAATTAGTGGTATTAAGAGGTTCGGCATAATTTGGGGGGTGTTGAGAAATAGAAAGGAGGGTTTTGGAGATAAAGTGATGTAAATTGCCTGCGGTTTGTGGAACTACCATTTAAGTAAGGCAAACTAACTCTATTTGATCTCGGAGATTGACTTGCTGGAAGCAAGGGGAAAGGGATAAAACGACTGCTTAAAAGTTATTTCGCACCAAATCTATTCACTTGAAAGAAAACAAGCAATAGCAAAAGCAGATTCTAAATGATATGCCTATAAAGATGGGCAGCATGCAAGGATAATTGTTCGCAATGCCTGCCCTTTTAGAAGTTAGGAAGCAAATAAACAAAACAAGCTCTCAAAGTTAATTTAATTTTGAGGAAAGGCGGCTATTTCGTATTTGAATAGATAAATTTGTAAAAATTGTGCTGTGTGATTATTCTTATAAACTAAAAGAAGGAGGTATGAAAGAATATGCCATTGATTGAAAAAGAGATAGAGATTAACGCCCCATTGGAGAAAGTGTTTGAAATTGCCCAGGATGTGGAGGAATATCCCCATTTTATGCCGAGCATAAAGTCTGTGAGAATTCTTGAGAAAGAAGGAGACAGACGAATTACCGAGTGGGTCGGAAGAGTTGAGGAATTGGGAAGGACGATAACATGGAAGGAGGAGGATATATGGGATAAAGAGCGAGGGGAATGCCGGTTTCGGGGTTTTGAAGGAGATTTCAATAAATATGAAGGGGTATGGATTTTTCAGAGGAAAGGGGAAGGAACTCTTGTGCGCCTCAAGATCGAATACGAGATGCACATCCCCCTTATAGGTGTCCTATTACAGGGGCTGATAAAGCGCAAAGTTGAGGAAAGCGCCAGAGATATGCTTGAAGGATTAAAGGAGAGATGCGAGCTTGGAGAAGTATGATGTCATCATAGTTGGGGCGGGACCCGCGGGTATATTCTCAGCCTTTGAACTTAGCCGGGTTAATGATTTGCGGGTGCTCATAATAGAGAAAGGGAAGGATATAGGTAAGAGAAATTGTCCTGTTGTGGAAGGAGGAGCGTGTCGGAGATGCAAGCCTTGCGACCTTCTGAGCGGTTGGGGCGGAGCTGGGGCTTTTTCCGATGGGAAATTGACCCTTTCTCCCGGAGTCGGCGGTTGGCTGGATGAGATCATAGGGGAGGAAGAACTGAAGAGGATTATACAATATGTAGATGAGATTTTCCTTCAGTTTGGCGCTCCTGAAGAGGTCTATGGAGGAGATGAAGCTGTTTTCAGAGAATGGCAGAGAAAGGCTAACCTTGCCGAGATGCAACTCCTACCTAATAAGATAAGGCATATAGGAACGGAGAAGGCGAGGGAAATCCTCAAAGATATGAGAGGAGCACTCAAATCGGTGGAGGTAGTAACCGGGGAGAATGTTTCCAGACTTCTTGTTGAAGATGGGTTAATTAAAGGAGTAGAAACCGATAAAGGGAAGCGATATTATAGCGATTTCGTCATAGTAGCGCCTGGACGCCAGGGAGCGGAATGGTTGGTCGCAGAGTGCAAAAGAATAGGGGTACCAGTGAGAACCAATCCAGTGGATGTGGGCGTCAGGGTCGAGGTTCCTGCGGTGTTAATGGAGCCTCTAACTTCCTCTTTATATGAGCCAAAGCTCGTCTTTTATTCCAAAAGTTTTGATGATAAAGTGCGAACTTTCTGTGTTTGCCCCCACGGGGAGGTGGTTAAAGAGTTCAGCAACGGTGTGGCGATAGTAAACGGTCATTCCTATGCCGATAGACAAACTGAGAACACGAACTTCGCCATCCTCATCTCAACTGCCTTCACTGAGCCGTTCAAAGACCCTATTGGCTACGGAAAATACATAGCTGCCCTGGCGAATATGCTGGCTGATGGCATTATGGTGCAAAGGTTGGGTGACTTAGAGAGCGGCAGGCGTTCAACTAAGGAGAGAATTGGAAGAGGCATTGTAAGCCCGACGCTTAAAGACGCGACTCCTGGCGACCTCTCGTTCGTGCTTCCTTATAGATATATCACAGATATATTGGAGATGCTCTACGCCCTTGATAGGCTCCTTCCCGGAATTGCTTCCCGCCATACCCTCCTTTACGGTGTGGAGGTTAAGTTTTATTCCTCGCGCCTCGCCTTATCCCCCAAGCTTGAGACTCCAATAAAAAACCTTTTCGCAATAGGCGATGGAGCAGGTATAACAAGAAGCCTTGTTCAAGCGGCTGTCTCAGGAGTCATTGCTGGACGAGAAATAGTATATAGGATAAAAAAGGGCGAGACCGGGCGCTTCCCTTCTGCCTCTTTATAACCCCAGCCCAATAGTTTATTTACTTTACCCTCGCTCTATAGTTTATCTTCACCTCTCCATTGGCAGGAACGGTGAGCTTGTATTCTATGGTTTGTGAATCTGTCTTCTCGTAAGGATAGTTGGACTTCAATATCTCCCAATCTCCCGGCAATTTCTCTATATCTATAATCTCAACATCTTGGTCTTTGTGGTTTCGCAAATATATCTCCATTTCATATTCGTAGATATCGTCTGAGATTTTCTTATAATCTATCCTCTTCCGCTCCCCTTTAATATCAAAAGCATCGCCTATGTACAATCTCAATTTTTCATCCTTGGGTGTGTGGTCAATCTGGTCCTCGCCTATGAACTGGAGTGAACCGTCCTGGTCCGCCTTATACACTCTCACTATTCCTTTAGGTAAAGGTATACCAAGGTTATTCTCTTTTTTGTTTTCTATCTCAATCTTTACCTTGACCTTTTCCTCCTTTGTGGAAGGAGGGGAAGGTAAAGCCCACCAGAACATCTGATAAAGTGGGGTATCAAACACAAATACCTTTTTCACCTTTATTTGAGGAGCTTCAACGAAGCTTATCTGTTTCGTTTCGTTTTCCTTTATAGTGGTGGGATATCTCAATGTATAAAGGTGATATTCAAAGAAAGCTTGTTCCTCAAAACCAGCCGCGGGAGCCATAGCTGCTTTGGTTGCCTCAATCCCTCCATATCCGCCATAACCAAGTTGGGGAGTTACTCTCCTGACATCTCCTGCTATGAGCTTGAGGGTTGCATTCTCGTAGCTTGTTCCGCTTGTATTTGTCAGAGTTACCCAGCCTGTGAGGTCAGCGACATCGTCATTTTGATTTACAACCACGACATAATCAGCTTTCCAATTCAATCCTTGGGTTATATAGGAAAGCTCTATGGTGTGTTTTCCTCCCTTTTGGCAGATTATGTTCCAAACAAGCTCCGGTTTTGAGACCAGTCCCTCGGGAAGGGCTGGAAGTTCAATTTGTCCAGAAGGATTAAGCACTATTCCATCTTTTGTCTGAATGACCGTCCCACCAGCGGTGGAAAGGAGGGTGCCCTCTATAAGCTTTTCTTTCCCGTCTATATGTTGTCTAACTCTGATGTTCTTCCCGATGTATTTTGACAGGAGTTTTTCTGGGTTAATAAGGTCAAATTCGTAGTTCTGTTCCCTGATTATTACTGCTTCTGGTGCAGTGAGGGATTTGAAGTGGACGGTTGCTGGGTCTATCAGCGCAGCTACATCGTTCACCTTCACGATGCTTTCCCCTTCTTTTAATTCCATTACCCTTATATCCTTTACCAAACCGAAGTTCTGGTTATAGACTGTGAGTTCCAGTTCGCGTGAGAAGGAAAGAAATGTGAGAAAGGTGAGAAGTCCTAAAAATATTCTTTTCATAATCTTAACTACCTCCTTTATGTTTTAGATTGAAGGAATAACAAAAAGGTTTCAATTTTTATTTTATTTCTTGCGATACAGCACTCTTATATCGCCGTTCATAAAAAGGGCAAGAGGATTTGGATGATTATTACAGATTATCACGATAAAATTGGGGTCATAGGTTGATGGTTTGTTATATTCATAGCTAATTTTCTGAACAGGTGAGGGGTCGTTGGGGCAATGGAGGAAGTCGGGTTTTTTAAGATAGAGAGGTAGCAAATCAGATAATTTATTTGGATAATCTCCTGTTCCTTCCTTATATCTTTCTAACGCATTGCTTAGTTCTCGCAGATTAAGTTTGCATTGCTGTAGCTTTTGTGCCTGAACCAGTTTCGCTTGGAATCGTTTGTCGCCCACCATCTTCATCAGGATTCCTAAGTAAAATGTGGCAATGAAAACTATTAAAATGGAGGCGACAGCGCAACCAAAATTTATAGACTTCCATTTAGAATAGCGATATTTAGATTGAGGCATAGAAATTAATTTGTGAAACTTGTCAGGGGAGCCTGGATTCTCCCTTTTCTTTTAACAAACTGGTCACAGCGGAAGGAGGAGACATCAAGGACTGGTGCCTTGCCAAGAAGCCCACCAAATTCAATCCATTCACCCGCCTTTTTACCTATGGCGGGAATTATTCTAACACCAACGGTTTTGTTATTAATCATACCTATTGCCATTTGGTCAGCAATTATTCCTGCTATCGTCTCAACTGGTGTATCGCCAGGTATTGCTACCATATCCAGCCCCACCGAGCAGACGGCGGTCATCGCCTGAAGTTTATCCAGGCTTAGGCTTCCTCTCGCTACCGCTCTTGCCATCCCAGCATCCTCGGTAACGGGTATGAATGTGCCGGATAGACCACCAACCGATGAGGAGGCGAAAAGCCCGCCCTTCTTTACGGCATCGGTGAGCAAAGCTATCGCCGCAAGCGAGCCTGGTGCGCCGCATTCCTCGAGTCCCATAGCCCGAAGTATATCGGCTATACTGTCGCCCTCCTCAGGCGTGGGCGCAAGGGAAAGGTCAACGATGCCGAAAGGAATGCCCAGTTTCTGGGATATCTCTCTTCCTATTAACTCACCGACCCGTGTTATTTTGAAGGTTATTCTCTTAATTTCCTCCGTTAGTTCGGCGAAGGTAGCGTTGGGTAGCCTTTCCAAGGCGGCTCTCACAGTGCCAGGTCCAGAGATAGCAATGTTTATTGCGCTTTCTCCTTCTCCAACACCGTGGAAGCCCCCAGCCATAAATGGGTTGTCTTCCGGCGCGTTACAATAGACGACAAGCTTGGCGCAGGCAACGCTATCCCTGTCAGCAGATAGCTCAGCTGTTTCCTTTATCTTCTCAGCCATCATCAGAACTGCGTCCATATTTATTCCGCTTTTTGTAGAGGCTACATTAACGGATGAACAGACCCTGTTTAGATTAGCTAACACTTTCGGAATGCTGTTAATAAGTGCTAAATCGCTGGGAGTGCAGTCCTTGTGGACAAGGGCACCAAAACCACCTATGTAGTCCACCCTCACAGCTTCCCCCGCCTTATCCAGTGCTTCACCTATGGGGAAGAGGTCCTCATCTTCTTTTGCCCTTGCCACAATAGCGATTGGGGTGACGGTGAGCCTTGTATTTGCAATTGGTATATCGTACTTGCTCGAAACTTCCTCTACGGCTTCTCTAAGATTTCTCGCCTTTTCAACGATTTTATCATATATACTCTCAGCGATAAGGGGAATGGAGTCGCCTCTGATATCCAAAAGACTTATCCCCATAGTAACTGTACGGATGTCAAGATGTTCCATCCGTATCATTCGGATGGTTTCCAGAATCTCTTGTGGCGATATGGGCATTCTTTAACTCTCCTATCTATTATATTCTGTGCATATAGCGGAATATATCCTCGTGCTGAACTATGACTTGTAAACCAAGTTCTTGCGCCTTTGCCTCAAGTTCCTTCCGTAGTTGGGATAAATCCACATCGGAGTTGGATATATCCACAAGCATCAACATAGCGAAGAGGTCCTGCATAATCGTTTGGCTGATATCCAAGATATTCACATTGTGTGCTGCTAAGATGGCGGAAATATTCGCTACGATGCCAACCCTGTCCTTACCGATAACCGTGACGACGGCTCTTTCCATCTTTACAAATCCTTTAGATGGAGCGGATTGCCGAACTTATCAAGGGAGAATACCTCGGTAAACGGTTTCCGAGGTCTTTGCGCGGGTTGTTCGGCTGGTATTCCAAGAGGAGTTAAGGCGATAACTCTATGTTCAGCGGGAATTTCCAGCACCTCTTTAACTGCGTCTTCATCAAACGCGCCAATCCAACAGGTTCCATAGCCAAGGGCGGTTGCCGCAAGAACGAGGGTCTGCATAGCGATCGCCACATCAACCGCATACCATTTTTCGCTCACACTTGGCATACCTATACCACATATAATGCAATCTGCATCAGCCATCCAGGTTTGCCCATGGCAAGCACGGCTGAGGGCCAGTTTCCTATCGGGGTCTCTAACAACTACAAAGTGCCACGGTTGACGATTTGCGGCGGATGGTGCCGAACGAGTTGCTTCAAGAATCTGAGCGAGGTGTTCCCAAGGAATCTCCCCTTTTTGGTATTTCCTGATGCTCCTCCGCTTGAAGAAGATGTCCAGGTTATTGCTCATCTTTCTCTCCTCCTTCTTTTAGTGTTTGTTGAACGAAATTCATTTGTAAGTTCGCTAATATCTCCTTGAAACTCTTAGTCTCCTCCCAAGATAACTTTCCCTCTAATCTCTGAATCAAAATATCCACACAATCAATCGCCACCCTGGCTTGTTCCATATCTCTTTCAGGTCTCCCAGTAACGGGGTTAACAACCAAGCCCATCCACCGCCAGGCATTTTCCGATAGAGTGATGACGAAAGCTTTCAATAAGTCCCAGACATTCGGAAGCACGAATTCCTCTTTCTTTTCTTCTGCCATATCATAAACACCTCTTGAAGAGATTTTCCGCATTGTAAGAAGTTGTCTCAATAATATATTCTATTGGCAAGTTGAGAAATGAGGCAACTTTTTCCGCAATTAAGGGGAGGTAAGCTGGTTCATTGGTTTTACCTCTGAAGGGCTGGGGTGGAAGGTAGGGAGAATCGGTTTCCAGAAGCATCCTATCCACGGGCAAATATTTCAGATTTTCCCGAATTATTGAACGTGGATAGGTTACATTTCCCGCTACCCCTATATAATAGCCTCTATCTATCGCCTCGATCAGCTCGGCTTTTGACCCTTCAAAACAATGCAGGACAACTTTCAAGTTGGGAAAATCCTGCAAAATTGAGAGCACTTCCCTTTCCGCCCCCCTTGAATGAACTATAACAGGTAGATTCTTCTTTTGGGCAAGTGAAAGATGAAAAAGGAAAGATTCTATCTGCTTATCGCGGGGGGAAAGGAAGCGATAGAAATCCAATCCCGTCTCGCCAATTGCACAGACATCCTCGGCATTCGCGAGGGCTTTGAGCAGTTCAAGGTCAGGATTCGTAATGTTGGCTGTATCGTGGGGATGAATGCCCACAGCGATTGGGAAGCGATAATGGTTTATCGCTAAACTATCCTGGCTGGATTTGAGGTCATAACCGACAATTATGAGCCAGTATAATCCTGCATCTAAAGCTTTTTGGACTATTTCCTTTTCCCTGCCTTTGAACTCGGGATGGGCAAGGTGGCAATGCGTGTCAACCATCAAAAAAAATATTAAGAAGAGAAAGTTCTTGTGTCAACATAAAAACGCAAAAATTGGTAGGCTTTCTTTATATGGAAATATTGCTTTAAATAAGAAATTGAATATGCCGGATATAACCTCGTTTATGTTAATGGATTCTACAAGTTGACAAATGAGCGATACCAGTGTATTATCTAAAATTGAAGAAGGGGCGAATAGCTCAGAGGGAGAGCGCTTGCTTCACAAGCAAGAGGTCGTAGGTTCAAGTCCTACTTCGCCCACCATATTGCGGGCGTAGCTCAGCGGTAGAGCGTCAGCTCCCCGGGCTGAAGGTCGCGGGTCCGAATCCCGTCGCCCGCTCCATAATTGGCGGCGTAGCCAAGAGGTAAGGCAGCGGTCTGCAAAACCGTTATACCCCGGTTCGATTCCGGGCGCCGCCTCCAGATTGGATTGGGCGGGTGGTGGAATAGGTAGACACCGCGGACTTAAAATCCGCTGCCTCTGCCGAGGCGTGTGGGTTCGAGTCCCACCCCGCCCACCATTCCCTTTGTGAATTTCTCCTTAAGTTGTTCTCAGCCAGCGCTTAACCACTCTGTGGAAATAATAGTTAAGAAGGAAAGAAATGGGGAATCTTTTTGAAAAACATAGAGAGCGCCGGGCTAAGTGGAGAAATCCATTAGCCTCTTTGTAAGCCCACCTCAATCCAGCCTCCAGTTCTTCCCGAGTCATATTTTTGGGATAATAAACGCAGTGATTTCCCGTGTATTTAGCCCAATCCTTAGTGAATATCCTCCCTTCTTTATCCCATCTCTCATAAAGGGCAGTGCCGGGTAGGGGAGTGAGGATCGAGAACTGAGGCATATCTATCTTCTCCCTATAGACGAAATCCACTGTCCGCTTGAAAACATCCTTATCATCGTGGTCAAAGCCGAAGATGAATGCCCCAATTATCGCTATCCCATAATGGTGGAGGAGCTTTATTCTGTTCCTATATTCCTCAACGATGTTGTGTCTTTTCCCTACCTCTTTCAAACATTCCTCGGAGACGCTTTCAAAACCGATGAATAACCCCCTGCAACCTGCCTTTGCCGCAAGTTTGATAAGCTCTTCGTCCTTCGCTGCGTTAAGGGAACCCTGGGATAGCCAGATTTTTTTAAGCGGAGTTAATTCCTTGAAGAGCTCACGAGCATATTGAGGAATTCCGAGGATGTTATCATCAACGAATATGAGGAATTTGCTCTCAATGCTTTCTACCTCTTTTATGACCTCTCTAATTGGTCGTGTCCTATAGGTGCGACCGAAAAACCTTGTAACGGAGCAGAAATCGCAGTTGAAAGGACAACCTCTCGTTGTCTGAATGGTCCAAAAGACAGCATATTTCTTCGGGTCAAGCAAGTCGCGCCTGGGAATGGGGAGGTTTTCAAGGCTGGGGAAGCCATCACAACGATAGAATTTTTCCAGTTTCCCTTTCTTGAAATCCTGGAGAACTCTATGCCAGCTACATTCTGCCTCACCTATAACTACACTATCGGCGTATTGGGCACATTCTTCCGGCATCATCGTCGGATGGGCACCGCCAACAACAACTTTCTTTCCCCTTTTTCTGAACTCTTCTGCCACTTGGAAAGCTCTTATGGCGCTGGCTGTATTGAAGCTTATCCCAACCAAGTCGGCATCTGAGTCGAAATCTATGTCTTCAACTGCCTCGTCCGTGAGTTTTACCTCTATATCTGATGGGGTTAGAGCCGCCACTTGCAGAAGCCCCAAGGGCGGAAAGAGCGAGGTTCTTTTCTTGAGTTTTTTATTTTTATCCCAGTGCGGGTCGGGGTGAATGAGGTATACTTTCATAACCTATTCATAAAGATAATTATAGCACGATGTTCAATCTATAGTCGCAAAATGCACATCTATTTCCGTTTAAATGCATTTCTCTTACACCCATTCCCATTCGGATGATCACTGCTCTTTTGCAGTTTGGACAGAAGGTTGTTTCGCCTTCCTCATATAGAATATTACCAGTGTAGACATAATCCAGCTTTTTCATAGCCAACTCTCTTGCCTTTATCAGAGAAGAGAGCGGGGTAGGGGGCAGGGACATCTTGTAGGCAGGGAAGTAGCGAGTGAAATGAAGGGGAATGGATTTATCTATGGAGGAAAGCCAATCAGCTATAGCAAGAAAATCCTCTTCCTTATCGTTGAGAGTAGGAATTATCAGATTCGTGACTTCTATATGAACACCTTTTGAATGAGCCAACTCTACTGTGTGAAGAACAGGTGAAAGCTTACCCTTACAGATTTTGCGATAGAAATCCTCTTTCATAGCTTTAACATCAACATTCATAGCGTCTATAAAAGGAAGGAGGTTCAGTAGGGGTTCTTCATTTATATATCCATTTGTAACAAGCACATTCTTCAGCCCCTCGCTTTTAGCTAACCGAGCGCACTCAAGAACAAACTCATACCAAATAAATGGTTCGTTATAGGTGTAGGCTATTCCCACATTTCGTTTCTCGGTTTTCGCAAGAGCGACGACTTGTTCAGGCGAGATGAATTCGGTTGGTGCTCTCTGCTGGGAAATCTGCCAGTTTTGGCAATTATCGCAATGGAAGTTGCAACCGAATGTGCCAAGGGAAAGGATGTAAGAGCCTGGATAGAAATGATATAAAGGTTTCTTCTCTATTGGGTCAAGGGCGATAGAGCTTACTTTGCCCCAAACGAGGGAGTAGAGTTTACCATCTATGTTCTGGCGTGCTTTGCAGTTGCCGATTTCTCCTTTGGAAAGCAAGCAATTATGGGGGCAGAGGTGACATTGCACCTTATTATCCTCTTTCCCTTCCCAGAACATAGCTTCCTTCATTTTGGCTTCACCTTCTCTCCAAGCTTATGTTCTTTACCAGCTAAGAGTCTTTCAATATTTGGTTTGTGGCGAATAATAACGAGAACGGAGATGATGAGTGAAATGAGCAAATAAGGAAGGGGTTGATGGGTGAATGCCATAAGTATGGGGAAGGCGAAGGCAGAAGTAAGGGAGGCAATGGAAACATAGCGAGTGAAGAGGACGACAACTCCCCAGATAAGAAGCAAAATGAGTGCGATTTGTGGGGCTATACCAATAACCAGCCCTAAACCTGTTGCAACGCCTCTCCCACCTTTAAAACGCAAAAATGGTGAGAAGATATGACCGCAAACTGCGAGCAAACCGACGATTACGACCCAAGTAGGGGAAAAAGCAAGGGACTTTGCTATAAGAACCGGAATTACTCCCTTTGAAGCATCAAGGATGAGGACTATTAGTCCGGTAATTGGTCCAGCTATTCTCATTACATTTGTTGTTCCAATGTTGCCGCTTCCCATTTTTCTTATGTCCACTCCCAGGCGATATTTGCAAATGAGGAAGCCAAAGGGAATGGAACCATATAAGAAAGAGAAAATGGAAAGGAATAGCTCTTTCATTGAATTTCCCCTTTTTGTTTCAATAGAGCCTTCTTCTTTCTCCTTAGAAGTTTGAACCTTATTGGTGTTCCTTCAAGGTAACGGAAGCTTCGCAGATAATTCTCAATATAGCGGAGGTAGGCATCATCTGCGAGGTCGGGAATATTCACATAGAATTTAAGTGAAGGAGGTTTAGCCCCATCGGATTCTATTTCGTATAACTTGAGCTGTTTTTTGCCCTCCCTCGCTGGATTCCGCTCAACTGCTTCTCTGATTATCGGTTCAATCTCCTCCAGATTCAATGGTGTGCTGTAGTTCTGATAAACCTCAATTGTTTTATCCAATAGTTCATAAATGCCTTCTTCTTTAAGAGCGGAGGTGAAGACGACTGGTGCAAAGGAGAGGAAAGGCATTTCCTCCCTCACTACTTTGATAAAAGCCTTCTTGACTTTGGAGGTATGTCCTTCCCTTATTAGGTCCCATTTATTAGCAACTATAATGCAACCCTTATATGCATCCTCCACATATCCTGCTACCCTTTTATCAGCCCTCCTCACACCTAAGGAAGCGTCGAGAACGAGAAAGGCGATATCCGCTCTCTGAATTGCCTTCATCGCCCTCACGAGGGCGAAATACTCAACAAGGCTCTGTAGTTTGCTCTTCCTTTTTATCCCAGCGGTATCTATTAAAAGGAAATCTGTATCCTTCCATCGAAACGGTGTATCAATTGCGTCACGAGTTGTTCCCGGTGTCTTATCCACTATAACCCTTTCCTCTTGAAGGATTGCATTGAGTAAGCTTGATTTACCTACATTGGGAGCTCCCACTATAGCCACCTTTATCTGTTCTCCCGTTATCGGTATCTCTGCCTCCTCAGGAAGATAGGAAACGATTCTATCAAGGAGCTCCCCGATTCCTTCCCCTTTGAGAGCTGATACATAGATTATCTCCCTACCTCCGAGGGAGTGTAGCTCTCCTTCTGTCACTTTCCATCGCTTCCTTTTAATATCGCATTTATTTCCCACTATTATGACGGGTTTGTTAGCCTTGCGAAGTTTCTCTGCGATCTCCTCTTCTGCTGGCGTTATTCCCTCAACAACATCCACGACAAAGAGAATGAGGTCAGCCTCGTTTATGGCGAGGTCCACTTGTTTTTCCACCTGTTCGGTAACACTATCCAAAAAAGGGGGGAATAGACCGCCAGTATCAATAAGGGTGAAGTAATTGCCCTGCCATTCGCATATTCCATAGACCCTGTCCCTTGTAACCCCCGGCTCCCCTTCAACTATAGCAGTCCTTCTACCCACCAATCGGTTAAAGAGGGTGGATTTGCCAACATTTACTCTTCCAACTATTGCAACGACACCGTAGCGCATCAATTTTAACAATAACAGGGGGTAAATTATTAGTCAATTTTTCCCTCTTCTCTTTTGATTATGAATTTCACAGCGTCAAGCAAATCAAGTGCCAGTCTATCGTATTGATATGGAGAATTGAGAAAAAGATGGAGTTGTTCTTTCCCTCGTCCTGTGAGGACTAAGATGGAGAAACAGCCCACCCTTTTGCCTGCCTCTATATCGGAATGTGCGTCGCCAATCATATAAGATTTTGCCAAATCTATTTGCCATTCCTCACTTGCCTTCAAGAGAAGCCCCGGATTAGGCTTACGGCAGGGACATCCCTCGTTGGGTTTATGAGGGCAATAATATATGGCGTCTATCCTTCCTCCTTCTTTTTCCACTTCCTCCTTCATACGACGATTTATCTCATCCACTGTTTCTTTCTTCACTATCCCTCTACCGATGGAAGATTGATTTGAGACGATTATCACAAGGAAATCTTTTTTTGCCAATAGAGCAAGAGCTGGTTTAGCAAAAGGATAGAAAACGAACTCCTCCCAGCTTTTTACATAATCGGGACGATTAAAGTTTATCACTCCATCCCTATCCAAAAAAACAGCTCTTCTCATTACTTTGATTTCCGATAGAACTCAATCGTTTCTCTCAGTCCAGCATCAAAATCGTAATGAGGACGCCAACCAAGTTCTCGTTCAGCGAGGGTAGCATCAAGGGCTATATGCTTTACCTCACCCTTTCTTTCCTCTGCATATATGGGTTCAATGTTCTCTCCGAGCAATTCCCTGATTTTTCTGAAGACCTCATTAACAGATGTTCTTATTCCCGTCCCAATGTTGTAAATCCCAATTTTATCGCTCTCCAAGGCTTTGATGTTGGCGGAAACAACATCCTTTATGTATACGAAATCCCTGGTTTGCTCGCCGTCGCCGAATATCGTTGGTCTTTGACCCTTAACCATTTTGTCCGTGAATATCGCCACAACCCCCGCTTCGCCTAGGGGATTTTGTCTCGGTCCATAGACATTGGCATAGCGGAGGGCTATAAAGGGAAGGGCGAAGTTGATGTGGATGACCTGTAGGTATTTTTCAAAGGCAAGTTTAGCTGCGCCGTATGCGGATAATGGATTGGCAGGGTGTTTTTCATCGGCTGGAATATATTGAGGTTCGCCGTAGATGGCTCCTCCTGTTGAGGCGAATATGAATTTTTTGATACGGTAATCAAGGGACAATTTGAGGAGGTTCAAACTGCCCATTATGTTGATGTCGGCATCAAAGATGAAATCCTGCAAGGATTTACGGACATCTATTTGGGCAGCATGATGATTGACGACATCTATTTTTTCCTTTTTAAAAACCTTTTCTAACCCAGCGAAATCTCTGATATCAATCTTATAGAAAATTGCTTTTGGGTTGAGGTTTTCCAAGAAGCCAGTTGAGAGGTCATCCACTACAATGACCGAATGTCCAAGTTCAATATAGGCGTCAACTATATGGGAACCTATGAAGCCTGCTCCGCCTGTGACAAGTATTTTCATAATCAAATTTATAATGAGTAAGGGGTTATTAAGCAAGAAAATTGTTGAAGATTTGATTAATTTCCCTCCCACTGGCTCTTATAAATGATTGCAGGGAGCGATTGAAATCGCTCCCTGCAATTCCCGTTCAAGTGCGCCGAGCTTTTACTGGTCGTAAGTAGATAGTATAAGGGTTCCTCCTCTTGGGCGAGAGCGGATCTGACGGACTTGCATCCATTTGGCATGTCCATCAGCGAAAAGGATGTTAGCACCGCCAGTGTGGCGAGCCATTGCATCTTCATCCTTGCCAAGGGCTTGGAGGGCATCGTCAAGAGAGGCGAAATTGTGCCCACATGGACCGTAAGGACAGAGGTTGCCCGGGTTCTGGGCGAAGACGATTGGTGCGACTGTGCCATCGCCTAATGTGCTGGCACAGCCCGGCCAGCCTGCTCCGCCAAATACTCCTCGGGTGGAATCAGCGATTACAACTGTATCAGCGACCCTTTGCATCGCTGATAGCTTGCCTCTGAACCCGTTGCAAGCCCCACAACCTGGCACAGCGCCCATTACTCCTATGGCTGCTCCGTAGCTTATAAAGTTGCCTTCTGCGGGCATTCCTGGTAACAGTTCTTCACAGGAAGGTCCACCTCCGCAGCCGGTCCCATTTGCTCGTCCAGGATTTGTGAACCAGGTCCAAGGGTTCGTGGCTGATGGGCAATGAAGGATGGAAGCGTTCTTAGTGTAGGGGTAGATGAGCGCCCACCACTGTTTAGCTGATGGAGCTATACAACCTGGCGTACCTAACGGGAGTGTTTCGTCCCAGTCCTGGGCATACATCATAACAGCTGTCCCTATCTGCTTCAGGTTGGAGAGGCAATTGGACTTCCGAGCTTGTTCTCGAGCTCGGCTGAAAACGGGGAAGAGAATTGCCGCCAAGATCGCGATTATCGCGATCACGACGAGCAATTCTATCAGGGTGAATCCTTTCCGTCTCATCTTTTCACCTCCTTTCCTATTAAATTATTTTAACTCAATGGTAAGAAAAATTCCAAATCCAGTCAATACTTTTTTGAAAAAAAATTTCGCTGTATTTTCAAAATTTTGTTAGTAAAGCAATAATAGGTAGAATTACTAAACTTGTTGCTTAATAAGCTTACCATAAGGTTTTCCTTCCGGCAAGCCCAATTTTTTATAATTTCTCAAAGCAATTATACAAAAT
>JACIXQ010000063.1 GCA_014360465.1 bacterium | reverse complement strand
TGTGACTATCGCATCGTAAGAAGTGGGGTAATTTGTTTTTTTATGAAAACAAGCTTGTGCCTAAAAATTTAGTCAAGCCCTCATAATCCAATTAGATACATTTATTCCAAGCCGCTATGACCGAAACCGCACTCACCGCGTTCCGTTTCGTCAAGATTTCCTTCTTCCCACTCTATTCTCTCCACCCGAGCTAATACGAGTTGGGCTATCCTATCTCCTCTCTTTATTTGGAAATCTTCCTCTCCGATATTAGCCAGTATAACCTTGACCTCACCGCGATAATCAGCATCTATCGTACCTGGGGCATTGGGGACGATTATCCCTTTTGAAGCCAGTCCACTTCTTGCTCTTACCTGTCCCTCATATCCCGGTGGTATCGCTATTTTTATTCCACAGGGTATTACCTTTATCTCCCCTTTCTTCAAAGTGCAATCTATGGCTGAGCGGAGGTCAACTCCCGAGGAATAGGGAGTGATATATGAGGGAAGAGGGATATCTTTTGCGTGAGGAAGGCGTTCTATGCGTATTTTCATTGGGATTTGGGGAGGGCTGTATACAACCCTCCCCATAAAGAAAGATTAAACTATCTCTACTACGGCTCCCTGCTCCTCCAACTTCTTCTTCGCTTCCTCGGCTTCCTGCTTGGAAACTCCTTCCTTTACCTTTTGGGGTGCGGATTCTACCAAGTCCTTTGCTTCCTTCAAACCCAGGTCGGTAAGCTCGCGGACTACCTTGATAACCTGAATCTTCTTGTCTCCTACTTCTTTGAGGATGACATCAAAAGTAGTCTTCTCTTCCTCCTGGGCAGGAGCTTCTTCAACAGCGGTAGCTGTGGGAGCTGCTGCAGGTGCTGCTGCTACGGCTGGTATGGCACTGACACCGAATTCCTCCTGTAATGCCTTCACCAGCTCGTTGAGCTCCATAACGCTCATCTTCTTGATTGCTTCAATGATTTCCTCCTTTGTCAATTTTATTCACCTCCTTTGGATTTTCTTATCGCTTCAAGCGACCAGATTAAGCGGGCTATAATGCTCTGGAGAGTGTAAACGAGGGAAGTTATGGGGGAAGCGATGGCTGCTGTAACCTGAGCAAGAAGAACCTCTCGAGGGGGGAGATTTGCCAGCGCCACGCAAGCTTCTCCATCTAATTGTCGCCCCTCTATTATCCCGCCCTTTATCTTCACCATTTGGTAGTCCCTTAGCAGTCTGTTGAAGTTCTTTAGGAAAGCGGGGAAGTCAGAAGGAAGGAATATCAGGGCGGTTGGGGAGTTTTGAAATAAGGCATCAAGATTGAACTGGTCTCCGTAGAGCTTGTTGACACAAATCTTTATCAGGGTGTGTTTGGCGACCTTCATTACTCCGCCCCAATCCCTGATAGTTCGTCTCAATTGGCTCATACTGTTGGCATCAATGCCTATATAGGTTGTGAAGAGGACGCCAGAGCTATTCTTCCATAGCTCTGTGAGCTCCTCAACTATCGCTTCTTTTTGCGCTCTTGTTATCTGTGGCATAGCTACTTGACCTCCTTAATTAAAATAAAAGGTCCCTGCCGAAGCCCGACAGGGACCTTTAACAGTCTATTTTCCATCGGCCTCGGCAGGCAGGCGTACCATTGATACGCCTTTTAGCTTCCCATAAGGGAAGCACCTACTTTCTACAGCCAGAAACAAATTATTACTAAAAATTCTTCAAAAGTCAAGTAGAGGCTTTTTCAAAATTTTCTTAATGAGTTATGTGCAATTTTATACTTGTCACGCTGTTATATCTCATGGCTCTTGGGTAAGAGGAAATAGTCCTTTAAACAACCAAGGGTTTACATTTCGGCAAATAGAGTAGAATTCCATAAAATATCGGGCTTCGTTAAAAAAATCGGTTCTTTTTGAATTCATTTTATGCCTATTCGCTTTATCCATATTATAGCATCTATTCTGATTACCTCATCGGGAACCGCCGAGAGAACTTATCTCTCCTTATACTCCTCGCAATTGTAGATAAGGGGAACGGCGAGATTATTTCCAGCCTTATTTTTATTTATTTTTCATTCAATTTTGCCAAGGTTTTATCCAACCACTCCTTGGCTTCCTCGTCCCTTGCATTGTACGGTTTTCCCACGCCGATATTTCGGGGATATTCAAGAGCTTTTTGGAAACTCTCAAGTGCCCCTTCGTAATCGCCTTTATCGTAAAGTTTCTTACCTCGCTCCAAATATGCCCGATAATAAATCTGGCGCATCCTTACTTCCCCTTCCCAAGGGCGGAAGGTATGGCTCATAAGTATATCTATAGTCTTATCGTATTCTCCCAACTCCAGATAGACCTCTGCCAGTCGGGCGGCTATCTGGAATTTCTCTCTAACGCCCTCGGGTGCCGAAAGGAGAAGAGATAGCCTTTTCTCGGTTTCTTTCCCTTCGGACAGAAGCCTATCGTATTCAAGATAAAGTCGCCAGTTTTTCTCCAATTCCAGTGCTTTCTCATAATATTCTTTTGCCTTCTCGTAATCCCCAAGAACCATCTTATGTCCAATAGCAATGTTGCGAAAAAGAACAGGGTGCTTTAAGTAATCTTTCGCCTTTTCCCAGTTCTCTATAGCTTCCCTCTCCCTGCCAAAAGCGAAAAGCAGATTACCGAGATAGAGCATAGCGTGGGCATCCTTGGGGTTATAACGAAGGGCTGTCTTGAGCACTTCCAAGTCTTCAAGTTCGTTAGGGAAAACAAAAGCGGGATTTTCCTTTGAAGCGAGCTCAAAATAGTTTCTCGCTTTCATTTCATCCACGATTTTATCCCAGATATACCCAAGGTAATAATAAATCAGGGGATAGACACTTTCCCTTAAATATTCCTCCAGAGCGCTCTTTGCCTCTTCCCAAAGCCCAGCGGAGATGTAAATCCTTGCAATTGATAAATAATCATCTGCTTCAAAGACATATGCATCGGAGGTGAATCCTATCTTGTGATTGGGGAGAAGAACTGGCAAACCATTATCTCTCTTGAGCATTTTCCGGAAAGTTTCTTCCCCCTCTATGAGATACAGTTCAAACAAGGCGAAGAAGTCAAGGGGGTCTAACTGAAGAGATTGCTCGAGCGTTTCCTTAGCTAAATCGTTCTTATTTTGCTTTCGCAAAGCGACTGCCAGCAAATCCCGTGTCAGAATATCATCTGCTCTCTTCTCCAATGCCCTCCTAAACAATTCTTCTGCTTGGGGAAAGTTCCTTTCCATCAGGGCGATTTCTCCAAGATGAAACAAGCTTAGAGCCCAAAGCTCGCCATCGCGCACCTTCCAGAAATGCTCCTTAGCTTCCTCTATTCTATTAGTAAGTTTATAGAGTAAGGCAAGATAAAAGTGTGCGGGTCCGCTATGAGGGTTCCTCGTTAGAGCTCTGAGGAGATGTAGTTGGCTCGCCTCCCACAATCCTCTCTCCTAAATAAATCCTACCAAGTGCTATGTGGGATGATGTGAAACCCTCGTCCATCTCGAGGGATTTCAAATAAAGCTTTTCCGCTTCTTTCTTCCAATTGAAGCGTTCCTTGTCTAATCCCTTGAGATAAAGAGTTTCTGCTGTATCTTTCTCCTCAATTCTCACATCCTCGAGGTCCTCCATTCTCAAATCTTCCCGGTAAGAGATGAGTTCGTTATCTTCAGCCAGGACTTTCAAAGTTAGGGGAGATTGTGAACAGGAAGAATATGAGAATTGGGTCAAGAATGGTTTTTCGGGGGAAAGTGAGGTTTCTATTTGATAGATTGGTTTGCCATCTTCTTCAAGAATTATTTTGGCAGAGGTAATTGGAAGTGTAGGACAGACTCCGAGCAAAATATTTCCTTCTTGCCTTTTCAAATTCACTGCGACGAATTCATTCGCCCTAACCAATCCCTGAATGCCCCTTACTGGATACCATAGTTCCCGCCAGCTTTCTCTGAAGTGGGGAAGTAGGAAGTCGTAGGTTGATTGGTCCTTGAATCTGCCACTCTGTATCTCGCAATAAGGACCATCCTCATCACTGAGTATCTCCGCCCAGATGAGCCCATCGTCAGCTGAACCCCAGGTGAAGAACTTTTTGCCCACGGCATCGAAGCGGCTTGCATAATGAACCGTGCCAAAATTGGCGGAATGGTCATAGGCACAGAAGAAATCGTCCTTGCTATTGCGGGCGAATAGGTCGACAGCGAATTTGTGATTGATATACCAGGAGAGGTCAACGCCATCGTTGATCGGATAGTGGACGGTGGTGGCGCCGTAATAAGCCGAGCTCACGGGGTAGATGAACTGCATATGCTCGTGGGCGGGAACGGCAGCATTTGACCAGAAGTAAAAACGATGGGGAAGAGAGGTTGGATTATAAAGGGAAATTATCGTCTCAATATAAGCCCTTCTCGGATACAGTCTTATCTCAACGAACCATTTCATCCCGCTCAACCTTTCCTTATTTCCAACCACAACGCTTGCGCTCCCATCGGGATATTTGCGAATTGTATAGAGAATGGGCGAAACCGTTGTTGTGCTGTGTCCCTTGGGAAAATTGAACTCCACTCCCCCGGAAAGCCAGGCACCTCGCAGAGCGATAAGAGCGGGTTTTACAACATTGTTTCTGTAGAAGATTTCCTTGCCAGATATCTTATCGTAGGCGGAATAGATTCTTCCACCTATCTCAGGGAGGATTGTTAAAAGGAGGTATTCATTTTCCAGAAAAACAGCGTGATATTTATGGATTATCTTGTGGTTTGTTATGTCGTCCAGCATAGTATAAGGGTAGATAGAATCATCTCCCTGCCTCTGGAAAGGTGGAAAGGGGTCTTCTTCCCCGAGGCAGTAGGTGGGAATCTCAATGAAGCTTTCCCAAACTTTTGTTTCCATAATAAACACCTCTTTATGAAGTTTAAAAGGAAATATAGAGGAAAAAAGTTCATTTAGCAATAGCTTGTATATTGACTATGAACGAGGAGAGCATATAATGAAGAGAAAATGAATACACACCTATGGGATAGATACAAAATTGCCCTGGGACTTTTTATTCTGATTATTTTATCTTCCATAATTTCTCCCGACTTCACCCGTTTGACAAACATCCAAAATGTCGTCCAACGCATCTCAATAATGGGGATATTGGCGATTGGGATGACATTCGTCATTTTAAGCGGGGGGATAGACCTCTCTGTTGGTTCCGTCCTTGCCGCCTCAGCTTGTCTCACAGCTGGTGCAATAAAGTATCACAATCTGCCACCCGGGATAGCTATCCTTATCGGACTTTTAGGAGGGGCTTTCTTCGGCTTTCTCAATGGAATATTCATAACCAAAGGGAGGATGCAGCCATTCGTGATAACCTTGGCAATTATGACCTCTGCAAGGGGTTTTGCCTTCCTCTACACAAATGGACAACCGATAACCCTTGAGCCCTCCGAAGTACCTCTCATAATCAATCTTGGGTTGGGCAAGTTAGGTGGTTTGATACCTGTCCAGACCCTAATCTTCGCCATCGTTGCCATAGGTGCCCATTTCGTTCTTCGCTATACCTCTTTCGGGAGATATGTTTATGGCTTGGGAGGAAATGAGGAAGCTGTGCGCCTATCTGGGGTAAATGTGGAAATGGTTAAGATTTTTATCTATACGATATCTGGAATGCTCGCGGGTCTGGGAGGAATATTAATGGTTGGTTTTCAAAACGGACTGGCGAATGCGAATTTCGGTATGGGCTACGAGCTTTCTGCCATAGCTTGTGTTGTGATAGGTGGGACAAGCCTTGCTGGCGGCATAGGTGGAGTGGGTAACACGGTCATTGGAACCTTGATAATAGGCATTCTCGACAATATCCTGAACCTAAAAGGAGTTGGAACTTATGTTCAGGAAATAGTCAGAGGTGCGATCATCATATTCGCAGTCTACATTTCAAAAAGAAAGGAGTGATAGGCTATGAAAAGTAAGGTTTGGATATGGATTATCCTGATAGTGGTCATACTGGGTATCTTCTATGTCCTTAGGGCAAGGAAGGCGGAAGTTACTACTGTGGAACCAAAGACCGCTGCCACCAAGCCAACAGCGAAAAAGAAATGGTTGATAGGTTTTTCCCAGAGCACGATGATTGACCCATGGCGAATAAATATGCTCAAGCAGATGCAGGATGCGGTGGAAGAGCATAAGGACGAGATAGACTTCATCTATACCGATGCGAAGAACGACAATAACAAGCAGATTGCGGATGTTCAGGACCTCGTTACTCGTGGAATAGACCTGCTGATAATAAGTCCCAGGGAAGCTGAACCCCTAACACCTATAGTCTCCGAAGTATATCGCAAGGGAATCCCCGTCATAACACTTGATAGGAACATAACCACCTCCGATTACACCTGTTTCATCGGTGCCTCAAACTTGGAGATAGGTAGGAAAGCGGGAGAAAGAATGGTCAAGGAACTGGGTGGGAAAGGTGTTGTGGTGGAAATAGAGGGGATTCTCGGCGCGACGCCTACGATAGAGAGGAGCAAGGGATTCCACGAGGTTGTTGATAAATACAAGGACATCAAGGTAGTCCTGAAAAGACCTGCAGATTATCTTAGGGAGCCCGCAAGGAAGATAATGGAGGATGCACTGCAGGCTTTCAAGAAGATAGATGGTGTCTATGCGCATAACGACGAGATGGCTCTTGGTGCCCTTGCTGCTGCCAAAGCGGTTGGAAAGGATAAAGGGTTAGTAATCATCGGCATTGACGGGCAAAAGGAAGCATTCAAGGCGATTATGAGGGGAGAGATGACGGCTACCTATATCTATCCCAACGGTAGTAAGGAGGCGATAGAGACTGCTCTTAAAATTCTCAAGGGTGAAAAGGTGCCTAAACATATATCGCTTCCTACAGTTGAGGTAACGAAAGAGAATGTAGAGAAATACTACGACCCCAATGCCTATTTCTAAAAAGGGGTTACTACTATGTCTAATGATTTTGTATCCCTTATTGACTGCTATAACTGAACCTGAATGGCTGGCGAGCAGGATATATGACGAGTATGTCCGTCAGGACCGTGTCCCTCTGCCCTGGACGGAGGTTAAGGCAAGAGGAAGGAAAATAGAGGTATGGGGGAGGGTTATGGAATGGAAGGATAACATTTTCCCCGATAGTATAAAAAGCCAGGGCAGGGAGCTATTGGCTGGTCCAATTCGCATCGTTGTTGAGTTTTCAGGAAGGAAGTGGACTATTCCCCTTAAGGTGTTTCGGATAACGAAAATTCGTAAAAGTAGGGTGGATATAATCGCGGAGGGCGAGGTTAATGGAATAAAAGCTTATGCCGATATGTGGGTTGAATTTGATGGCTTTTTGTGGGTCAGTCTTAGAATGGCTGACAGGGAGAAAGAGAGAAAAGTAGAGAGTTTGAAAGTGCTTGTTCCTCTCAGAAAAGACATCGCCAGGCTTTATCAAACATTTTCCCGAAGGCTGGCTGGTTGGATTAGCGATAAACCGATAGAGTTCTCATGGCTTGCTAATCCAAACGATACAATCGTCAACTTCTACCACTGGTTTGGGGATGAGGAAGGAGGTATAGGTTTTACCTATACCTCCCTTCAATACTGGGCACCGAAATCGGAGAATAATTTCTCCACTCTTGTGCCCGGAGAGGATTCCCATATTTATATCATAAACCTTATAGAGAAAGCCGTTAAGCTCGATGGGAGGATTTTTAAGTTCGGCATACAGGCAACTCCTATCAAACCTTTACCTCCAGATTATTTCGCCTTTAAAGCTTGCACCCTCTTTTACGACCCTTGGAAAGCCCTGAATCGCCTTAATGGAGATGTGGATATGTCCCTGTTATGGCCACAGCCGAATGGAGAGGCTATGGTGGGGTTGAATAATCCCTACAATGTTAGAAGAGATATCATAGAAAAAGCGAGGGATTACTGCCATCAGAGGGGAATCGCCTTTCTCGGAGTGGCTCATTGTCCCCAGAAAATTTCCCCTATAATAGGAGAAGAATTTATTAAATATGGTGAGGATTGGAAGGCTTTACCCGAATCAATACTTGAATGGGAAGGCGTTCCCCATTATCAGGATTGTGGGCGTTCCTATACTCTTCGCAAATGGTTGTTTTATGGCTGGCTTGTAAAAAATGTCAAAGAACTCGGTTTGGATGGGATATATTGTGATGGATGGATGACGGGACAGATGGGATGTGCGAATTTTCGCCATGGCTGTGGCTGGAAGGATGAGGAAGGTAAGTGGCACCTCACAGTGCCCGTATTGGAAGGGAGAGAATTCAACAAGGTCGTGGCTTTGTTCCTTGAGGACAATGTGAGAACGCCCCTTCCGAGGACCGCTTCCAAACGTGAAGGCTTTCCTCGCTACCATTTCTGGATACATTCCTGGGAATTCGTCCCCTCAATTATGGGTTTCGCTACAGAGTGGTTAACCGGGGAATTCTCTGGCTGGCCTCTTGAAGGTCCCAGTATGCTTACCTCGGAAGGAACCTACGGTAAATGTCTTGGGCTTGGTTTATTTCGTGCCCGTTGTTTATCCACCAATTGGGGAGTGCCAAACCTATTTGACCCCATTATGTGGGAGAACACGGAGAACCACCCAACAGACCGCCAAACACTTATGGCTTATGCTTGGTTTTTACCACACGGCGTTCCTATCGGATTGCTTGAATATATGAACCAAAACACCGTCGTGAAGATCTCAAATGTTCTGAAAAAATTCGGTGTAAGAAGCTCTATCTTCACCCCAGGCTGGCGTAAGAATCCCTTCTGGAAGATTGAAGAGCCAGTGGCGAAGGAAGTAATGCTCGCTACCTGGCACAAGAAGGACAATGAAGATGTTCTCGCTGTTGTATCCAATCTTTTTTCGGATAGAACGGTGAGTGTCAAAATCCGTTGGCTTAAAGGTGCGAATGTAAATATCAAAAATGCCCTTAGCGGTGAACCCGTGGAGATAAAGGAAAACATTTGCACCTTGAAGCTTGAGCCGGAATCATTTATTATGTTGCTTGCGGAGCGACGCGTTGAAAAAAATATTCTTAAATAAACGATTTTTGAGGTGAGAAAAATGTTAGCAAAAGACATTATGCGTAAGCCCGTGTGCGTATTAGAGGAGGACACGCTGGAAGATGTTATGAAGATTATGGAAAGGGAAGGGGTAACTGGGGTGGTCGTGCAAGATGCGGAGGGGGAGTTAAAGGGCATCTTGACGGAGCGTGATTTCCTCAAAGCCCTCGTGGAACCTCCTCATCCCACTCTTGCCCTATACGGCATCTTCGTTGTGCCCGAGGAGACCTTGCGAAAGGCATTTAGGGATTTCAAAGTTCTACATGCGAGGGATATTATGACGAAGAAGGTCCTTACCGTAGATGAGAACGCCACGCTGGAAGATATAAGCTCAATTATGCTCCACAATAATATCAATCACCTTCCCGTTTTGAAAGGAGGTAGGGTCATCGGGATGATAGAGAGGAACGATGTCCTGAGAGCGTTTCTAAGCGAAAGGAAAAGCGAGTAGCTGTCTGTTTGCCAAGGAGTATGAAGACTATGAGGAGAAGGATTTTCTTTCCTGAAGCTTTGTTTTTCCTAACTTGTCTTTGGCATCTCATCCTCTATGGAATGGTTTCCAGTATCCCTGGAGAGAGCGAGATGCATTATTTGGAAAGGACGAAGTGGTGGAGAGAAGGAAGGTTCGGTATTTTTATTCATTGGGGACCTGTGAGCCTCGTGGGGACGGAGATAGGTTGGTCCAGAGGTAGTTCTGTACCCGTTGAAGTTTACGATAATCTTTACAAAAAATTTAACCCCACAAAATTTAATCCCCAAATTTGGGCGAAGCTATTCAAGCAGGCTGGAGCTAAATATGTGGTAATCGTGACGAAGCATATGGATGGTTTTTCTATGTTTCCCAGCGAGTTTACGGATTACGATAGCGCCAGCACTCCCTCAGGCAGGGATTTCATTGGTGAGCTGGTTAAGGCCATCAGGGATGAAGGCTTAAGGGTGATGTTCTATTATTGTCTCTCCGATTGGTATCACCCTCATTATCTTCCCAGACCCTACTACATTCAGGACCCACCAGGACACCAGAGAAATTTCAACATCTATCAAGAATTCGTTAAAAACCAGATAAAAGAACTCTGTGAAAGATATCATCCCGATGGCATCTGGTTTGACAATGCGGGTGACCTTCTTCCATTAGAAGAGTGGCGTCCTAATGAACTTTTTCAAATCATTCACAGCATAAACCCCGAGGCGATAATTAACAATAGAGCCATTCTTCCGGGAGATTACGATACTCCCGAGCAAACGGTCGGCGAATTTAACCCCTATAGGGCTTGGGAAAGCTGTATAACTTTGGGAACACAGTGGAGCTGGAAACCCAATGACCGTATTAAATCACTTAAGAAATGCATCCAACTTCTCGTCAACTGCGCGGGTGGCGATGGCAATCTTCTATTAAATGTTGGACCCACTCCTGAGGGAGAAATCGAGGAGAGACAGGCTAATCGTTTGAGGGAAATTGGTCAATGGTTGAGCAGATATGGGGAGAGCATCTATGGGACGAGAGGTGGACCATTTATCCCTGGGAAATGGGGAGCGAGCACCTACAGGGGTAACATAGTTTATCTCCACATCTTCAACTGGGACGATGAGAAACTGGAGTTTCCCAATATTGATGGAAAGGTGCTGAAATACTCCCTTCTCACTGGTGGTAAGGCAAAAATCAGTCAGACGAAGGATAAACTGGTGGTCAGTGTTCCCAAGAAGTATCAATCCGACTTGGCGACGATTGTAAAATTGGTCCTTGATAGACCGGTTAGCGAAATCGCACCTCGTCCGGGGCCTGAATTGCCGGAGATAGCCATCAGAGCTTCCAATGTATACCAGAATATGTCTGCATTCGGAGCGGATAAAGCAATGGATGGCGACGAGACGACTCGCTGGGCTACTGATTTTGGTATCCATTCCGCCTGGCTTGAGATTGACCTCGGCAAACCACGAAGGATTAATGGGGTGAGGATAAAGGAGGTATCAGAGTTTGGGGAAAGGGTCAGGAGGTTCGCTATTGAATATAAGAAGGATGATAAAAGCGAGTGGAAACCCATTCTTATGGGCACAACAATTGGGGACGATTATCTTCGTAAATTCATACCTATCACAGCCCGTTACTGGCGATTGAACATACTTGAGGCAACTGAGGGTCCAACCATTTGGGAATTTGAACTTCTTTCGCCCAACTACTGAGAATAGTAAAAAAGACCCAGGATTGCTCAACCTTGCCAATAAGAATATTTTTTAACTTTCAAGAGAGTGTTTTGCGAGGATTACGGCAAAGAAACAAAACTCTATTCAAAAATACAGTTCGCTGTATTTTCAAAATTTTGTTGTTGAATCAATAATCCATAGGTTCTATGCTCATTTTGTCAGTTAGAGGAATAGTCAGGCTGCTCGTTCTCCTCAAAAATTTATGATTTAGCCAAAGGGAGCTGTAGGTCATAAGGAAAAGGGGAGGAGGAAGCTGTTATGAACAGCGAGGGGATGGCTTTTGCTTTGCGCACTCCATCGTGCATCATCACATCTCAAAGTAGATAAGATTCTTCTTTTAGGCTTAATTTATGGGTAGTTTATTATGACAAAATGCAGATTGATTTTAAGGAAAAGTTGAAGTAAGGTGATTATAATCACGCTAACCAACAAGATTCTAAAAATAGAGCAATTATTTTTGAGAAGAAGCGAAAATTTGACTACTTTTCCCTATTGTGTAATAATTTTATTAAACTGAACGATTTGATATGAATGGCTATAATAGTTTTAATAATAAGAGAGCAAATCCTAAACAAATGAAATGCTACCCAATTTTAGGTAGTGATGCTTAAAGGGATATTTGGAAATAGTTTGAATGATTGGAGAAAGATAATCCTCTTAGAAGGGGAAAGGCTCTCTCTCTAAAATTTTTGAATCCTATCCCAAGAATTTGGAGGAACTCCTAACTTCTTGGATGCTCGGAGTCCCTCCATTTATGAGGGTATATTCAAAGAGGCGATGCCAACTAAGAATTTTTAAAGGAGGGAGGGACTTAGCTCCCAGTTTCTCCCTCGCCGGAAAGACCGGAAAAAGGATTAGGGGGCAAAAAATCTATGAAAGGAGGATTAGAAAAATGTTAGTGAAAAACAGAGGCTTTACTTTGATAGAATTGTTGGTAGTAATTGCTATCATCGCCATACTTGCTGCTATTCTCTTCCCAGTGTTTAGCCGTGCTAGGGAACAAGCACGGAAAACGGCGTGCCTTTCCAATATGAAGCAGATAGGACAAGCACTTATGATGTATCTCCAGGATTGGGACGAGACCTATCCCTTTGTGACTTCTTGCCAAGCGCCTGGAGCGGGTTCCCCCAATGACCTCCCTCAAGGGCAACTACATCCATATATTAAAAATCCCCAAGTATGGAATTGTCCATCTGCCTCCTCTGCTGTTCAAGCTCCCTTGGTGCAAGCTTGGCACCGTCCTGATGGGGCGGTTGTTCCCTGGTATCCTAATCCACCCTGGACTTTCCCTCGAGATTTCATTGGTAGCTATGTGACAGTAGCATATGCCGAGCCACTAATGAGAAATGGGCTTTGTGATTGGTCGCAGAAGCCAGTTCGTCAATCAGATGTAGTAACTCCAGCTGAGACCGTCGCCTTTGCCGATGGCGCAACATTCGGATCCTGTGGTGGTAGAAGGGTAGTTTACGCGAATATATGTCAAGCTGCTTGCATTCCCGACCGCCGCTTGAAGATAAATACCCGTCATGTAGAAGGGGAGAACCTTGTTTTCGCCGATGGTCACGCTAAGTGGATGAACTTTATGTCCATAGCAAACAATTGTGGGAAACTTTTTGATCCCTTCCGAAGGAGCGACTCCGTAACCTTCTGGTCCAAATTTGGAGGTGGACCGGCGGACTAAACGAGCTTTTAAAAAATTCTTCCTTGATACTTCCTGAAGGATAAAGAGTACCCTTCCTTTTGTTTATGAAGCAAAGCGATGGAAAGGCTTTCCAAGGAAGAGGTAAGAAAGGGAGTTTTAATTTTCGCTATTATTCTGGCGCCACTTGCCTGCATATGGGTCTTCTGTAGCGAGATAATCTATCGTTCTGCTGACCTTGCTTCAAACTCCCTTCCACTTGCCGCAATAATCATTCTTCTTGCAATAATTCTCATCCTCTGGCTCTCCAAAAAGCTCTTCTTATTTTCCCTTGTGATTTTGCTTTTCTCTGCCATTATCGGCGTTCTTACCTCTTCACTGGTTGGAATTCTTCTTCCCCTTGGGCTCCTTTTCCTCCTCGTTTGCTTGCGTCTCAGACCTCTTATCAGTAAGGAGTTAGCTTTAATCTATGCCACAATAGCTTGCACCGTGGGAATCGCGACTATGGGATTGGTCCAATTTCTCGTTACCACCCTTTTAGCTCCCTTCTGGTTCGCCACTCCAGAAAACCGCTGGCAGGATTTCTGGAAATACATCCCCAATTGGGTAGCTCCAAGAGACCCTAACCTTGTTAAGGGCTTCTTCCTCGGTGGGTTGAACTTCTGGAATGGAATATGGAAGACCTGGCTTCCTTTTATTTTTATATGGGGGTTATTTATATTTGCGCTCATCCTGGCGATGCTTTGCTTTTCCACCCTTTTCTATAACCGTTGGGCTAACAAAGAGAGACTAACTTTTCCAATGATGTATCTTCCCCTCGCCCTGATAGGTAAGGAAGAGGGAAGCTTTGCAAGAGGCAAAGGTTGGCTGATTGGTGGAGCCCTTTTAGCTTTCTCAATACAGCTTGTCAATGCACTTCATTTTTCCTTTCCCTATATCCCAGAAATCCGAGTGCTCCCCACAGAGGTGGCTTCCCGACTTCCACCGCCATACAATGGGATAGGTCAGCTCTGGCTAACTTTCTATCCTTGCGTGATTGGTCTTTCCGCCATCGTTCCTACACAGGTTCTTTTCTCATCATGGTTTTTCTTCTTCCTTACCAAATTTGAGAATCTCTTAGCAACAATATTGGGAATAAGGGGGCAATGGGCGGGAGGATTTTCCTCTGGTTTTCCATTTCAAGGAGAGCAGGCGCAGGGTGCGATAATCGGGCTTGCCCTACTTGCCCTTTGGGGAACGAGAAAGGAGCTCTGGGAATCACTCGTATCAGCTATAAAGGGGAAGGCAGGTGAAGATATAATATCCAACCGTTCAGCCTGGCTGGGATTGGTTCTTTCATTAAGTTTCCTTGTTTTCTTCGCTATTAAAATGGGAATGCGTCCCTTTACTGCTGTGCTTTTCTTCTCTTTGTTCTTCCTTTCAATGTTGAGTGTATCTCGCTTAAGGGCGACTGTGGGTCCAATTTGGAATCCCGGCAACGATGTGGCGTGGATAATCAGGGCATCTTTCGGCACCGTAGGACTCCTTCCCTCGGAGCTGGTGAGTATGGCATACCTTCGCTGGTTCTCCTTCGGCGATTTTCGTTCCTTCCCGATGCCAACATATCTTGAGATGATGCGTCTCTCTGATTCTGTTGGATTGAAAAAGAGAAGGTTAGCATTTCCAATAATAAGCGCAACCATTCTATGTATCTTTGCAAGTCTGCTGGTCGCTTTTACAGTTTATTATCGCTACGGCGCTGCTTCAGCCGAAATAGACCAATGGCGAACTTATCAAGGGCGGGTTGCCTTTGATATGCTGAGCTCATATCTCAAATCTCCCGCCAAGAGGGACGAGGGTGGCATAATCGCAATGGCGGTTGGCTTTTTCTTCTTTCTCCTTCTTCAGTTTTTCCACACGAAGTTCTTCTGGTTTCCCTTTCATCCAGCAGGATATGTTGTAGCTCAATCTGGGGCGCTGGAGTGGATGTGGTGTCCGATGCTAATAGCTTGGATATTGAAAAGCTTGATTTTGCGAATAGGAGGAATGAAGGTATACAGAACAACCCTTCCATTTTTCATTGGATTAATACTTGGCGATTTCGCCATAGCGGGAATTCTTTCTATCCTTTCCCTTATCTTCAAAGTTCCTCTATATAAACCATTCCCGGTGTAGAAATCTTTTTTTATACTTTTTCCTCTATCAGGGAACAAGCAGTTAATATCATTCTTCCTAAAAATTTTCTCTATTTTCCTTGCCTTTTTTGGCGATTTGATTTATAATATAAAACAA
>JACIXQ010000062.1 GCA_014360465.1 bacterium | reverse complement strand
AACGGATTGAGATGTTGGAGAAAAGACTTGACAAAGCATATCAAATAAAGGTAAGGAGGTATAACAATGAATAAACGGAACAAGCTTTCAAAGCAATTTATTTTTGAGGAAAGACGTGCCCAAGCGATATTAGCTATTGAGAGTCTCAAGTCTTCATAATACCTTGCCACTCTTATTGGTAGTTTTCCATAGGTCCTCAAAAGCGGCCCGCTATTTTTCATTCCGAGATACTTCGCCTCTATTTGTTTCATATCTATGCCCAAATATTCATAAGCAACTTTATCTTTACCAACATAGTCTATGGAGAAATAATATGGTGGCGAGGTTATTACTGCATCAAACGCACCTTCAAATTCTTTGAAATTTCTCAACTCCAAAACATCTCCCTGAAGTATCATAGAAGGTTGGAATATAAGGTTATATTTTTGCTGTAACGATTTTATTTTTTTATAACAATCTTTTATATATTCGTATTTTTTCACAAACAATCCTATTTTGCCCATATTTTGGTAGCTTGATGTTCTCTCAAACGCGTCAATAGTGTCAAAATAAAGGATCAACATTAGATGATAAATTGTATTATTTGGATGTTTCCATTTTTTGTTCTCTATATCCTGGAAGATCTCTCTTAATTCTTTATTGGAAAAT
This sequence comes from bacterium, assembly GCA_014360465.1. Taxonomy (GTDB): domain Bacteria; phylum Armatimonadota; class JACIXR01; order JACIXR01; family JACIXR01; genus JACIXR01. Next base: position 14,513 of record JACIXQ010000062.1, on the reverse strand, counting down.
GTAAGCTCGCTCTCTTCGATAAATAGAAGTTCATTTTTCAATTTTGCAAGTATTACTCCCATAGGGGTAATATCCACACCCACGCTTTTAATCCCCATAAGAGAGGCTTCATGCGTAGATTTGCCCGAGCCATTGAAAGGGTCAAGCAAAAGGGAACATTCATTAATCCCAAATGCGTTAATCAATGTCCTCACAACTCTAGGGTAGAATTTGCCCTTATAAGGATAAAGATTGTGGAAGGCGTAAGCATTTGTATCACCAAAGGTATCAACGAAATCGGAATAGAGAGTTGGTTTTCCGGCAACTTTTTCTAAATGTGCTACCCTCAAGCGGACGAATTCTTCATCCCCTTCAAATTTCACTACCCTGTTAACTGGGTCTATTTCATACCATTTTGTCAAGCCCTTGAGCTCCAGATCAAGAAGTTCTAAATCCGCTAATGTCTGCATCCAAAATCCGAAGATATTTTCCCCTTTTGGAATGATATATTTGGGAAACTCCCGCATATAAGCTTCTATTATTTCCTCATAACGGGGAGTTCATCTAATTCAAATAAAGTATCTTTTCTCTTTCTTTCTTCCATTGTTTATTAAATTTACTACATTTTATTCGTTTTTTCAAGAAAATCAATCTACAAAATAAGGCAAAAATATGTATAATTTCTTATGCAATGCTCATAGAGGAGAAAATTCAGAAAAAGGAGTTCCTTTTAGAGGAAGAACTCGCAAAGTGTATGAAATGCGGATTCTGCCGTGCTGTTTGCCCCATTTTCACGGAGTTCAAAATCGAACCTTATTCACCAAGGGGCAGAATCCAGCTCACCAAGAACCTAATACTTGGCATTACACACTTCAATCCCAAATGGCACGACCCTATCTTCCGCTGTCTGATTTGTAAAGCTTGTGTTGAGGAATGCCCCAGCGGAGTGGAGCTGGATAGGATATTCATTACTGCAAGGCATATGGAGGTGATTGATAAATCGCTTTCCTGGGGGAAAAGAATCGTATTCCGATATTTTATGCGGGCGCGTCGGGTTTTCCCCTTTACCGTTATCCTGTTCGGAATACTCCAGCGAATAAGCCTCATCTTCTGGCGTTATAATCCTTTACGGATTTTATTCCCTCTTTTGGGAATGCCGATGGGAAGAAGCGTTCCCTTGTTCACTCTTAAACCCTTCCTTACCCGCGTTCCCGAGGTTGTCCCAGCTAAAGGAGAAAGGAGATTGAGGGTTGCTTTCTTCGTGGGCTGCGCCACTAACTATCTCTATCCACGAATAGGTTCCTCACTCGTTAAGGTCCTTTCCGACCTGGGTGTTGAGGTCGTTATTCCTAAAGGTCAGATGTGTTGTGGAACTCCCCTTTATATAAGTGGGGATATTGAAGGGGCAAGATACCTTGCCCAGAGAAACATAGAGATTTTCTCCCAACTTGATGTGGACTATATAGTCACTGGTTGTGCTTCTTGCGGACTTTCCTTGAAGAAAGAATGGAATAGGTTGATGGGATTGGAATGGGCTGAAGGAAAAAAGGTGAGGGATATAAGCGAGCTTTTGAAGGAGCTCGGACTTCCGAATGAGTTAGTGGAACTTGGGAAGAAAGTAACATATCACGACCCTTGTCATCTTAGAAGGGGGCAAGGGATATGGGAGGAGCCGAGGGAATTGCTGAAGCAGGTAATAGGTGATGATTTCGTGGAGATGAGAGATTCGGACAGGTGTTGCGGAGGGGCGGGAAGTTTCAATCTTTTCTACTATGACACATCAAGAGCTGTGGGGAAACACAAGAGAGATAGGGTTCTTGAGAGCGGCGCCGAGATGGTGGCTACTAACTGTCCCTCTTGTATTATGCAATTGAGGGACATCTTGCCCAAAAAGGTTAAGGTTCTCCATACAGTGGAGATAATAGAGAAGGCATTGAGAAAAGCGAATAAGAAAAAGTGAAGGATTTTAGAAAAAGCATTAGTAGGCAGATAATCCCCGAGCTTTTAGTCGTGGGTTTCTTTTTGCATATATTCGGTAGTTTCTCTTTTGTTTCCTTGTGCGGAGGTTAATTTTATGCAGGGCGGGCTATCTCCTCTCTGTACATTATGGTATTTTTTGCGTATTTGCTTTCAAGAGAATATACTTCTTCCAAAAATATTGAGAAACCGTTTCTATACGAGAGAATTTATTTTTGAGGAATGGCGGCATATTGACACTCTAGTTTATATGTTTTAATCTATTTATTGAAATTAAATTAAAAAGCTAAAGGGAAGTGAACGAAATGGATAAGGAGAAAGCTTTGGAATTGGCGCTTTCCCAGGTTGAGAAACAATTTGGGAAAGGAGCAATAATGCGTCTCGGGGAGGCGACGAAGCTCGCGGTCGATGTTATCCCCACCGGTTCTCTTGCCTTGGATATTGCCCTTGGCATAGGTGGGATTCCCCGAGGGCGGATAACCGAGATATTTGGACAAGAAGCTTCAGGCAAGACGACCCTTGCCCTTCACATAATAGCTGAGGCGCAGAAGCAGGGTGGCACAGCCGCTTTCCTTGATGCCGAGCACGCTCTTGACCCCTTTTACGCGCAGAAGTTGGGAATAGATGTTGATAACCTCCTTATCTCCCAACCCGATACTGGTGAGCAGGCGCTTGAGATAGTTGATGTTTTGGTGAGGAGCGGTGCGGTGGATGTGATAGCGATAGATTCCGTCGCTGCGCTTGTTCCCCGCGCCGAGATTGAAGGGGAGATGGGAGATGCCCATATGGGTTTGCAAGCGAGATTAATGTCCCAGGCTTTAAGAAAGATAAGCGGGTCCGTAAGCAAATCACGCACCGCTTGCATTTTCATAAATCAGGTTAGGGAGAAGATAGGGGTGATCTTTGGAAGCCCTGAGACTACTCCCGGAGGAAGAGCTCTAAAATTCTGGGCTTCTGTGCGGATAGATATGCGGAAGATAGACAACATAAAGCGGGGGACGGATAATGTGGGTGTAAGGGTCAGGGCTAAGGTTGTGAAGAATAAGTTGGCTCCTCCCTTCAGAACAGCTGAATTTGACATCCTTTTCGGCACAGGTATTGACAAGGTTGGAGATATCCTTGAGACTGCTGTAGCGGTAGGTTATATCACAAAGAGTGGCAGTTGGTATACCCTTGGCGACCAAAGAATTGGTCAGGGAAAGGAAGCAGCGAGGAACTATCTTCTTGAACATCCTGATGTTCTTCAATCGCTGGAGCAGAGGATCAGAAAGGAGCTCACGGAAGGTAAGCTGCAGCCGAAATGGTTGATCGGGGAGGGGACATTGCCTTTCTGGGGCGAACAGGAATCAGCAGAATAGAGAAATCTCCCCACTGTTGTAGATGAAAAGGAAGATACTTTCCTTCTTCCGAGTAGAGGAAGCAGGTTCGACTCTGCGCACGGAGGTAGTGGCAGGGCTCACTACCTTTATGACTATGTCTTACATCGTCTTTGCCAATCCCTCCATCCTCCAGAATGCCGGTCTACCTTTAGCGCCGACGATTGGAATGACCGCCATAGCTGCCGCCATCCCCACACTACTAATGGGATTATGGGCTAATTATCCCTTCGCTTTGGCACCCGGAATGGGACTAAACGCCTTCCTAACCTTTGAGGTATGCAAGAAGATGGGTTATAGCTGGCAGACGGGTATGGGTGTGATATTTATAGAGGGGCTGATAGTGACAATATTCGTATTAACGGGTGCGAGGGAAGCGGTTATGAACGCTATTCCCATTTCCTTGAAGAGGGCGATAAGCGTGGGGATTGGGCTTTTCATAGCCTTCATCGGTCTCAAGGATGCCCATCTCGTCGTCGCTTCCGAGGCCACCTTCGTCACATTTGGTTCAATTAAAACGAAGGAAGCTCTCCTGGCTTTGTTCGGTCTACTCTTCACTGCTTACCTCCTAGCTAAGGGAATAAGAGGAGCCATTCTTCTCGGCATAGTAACATCTACCATCGTTGCCATTCCTTTGGGGCTTGCTGAGCTTCCCAAAGGGATTGTTTCTATGCCCAGCTTTGAAACATTCGGCAGATTGGACATCCTATCTGCTCTAAAATTATCGCTTTTCCCTGTAATTTTTGCCTTCCTCGTTACGGATTTCTTTGACACTATGGGCACAGTGATAGGTGTAGGAGGGCAAGGGGGATTCCTTTCTCCCGATGGAAAATTGCCCCGTCTCGGTAGGGTATTGCTTGTAGATTCTCTTGCGGCAATGTGGGGAGCGATATGTAGCGCATCTTCCGTAACTACTTACATAGAATCAGCAGCTGGCGTTAGTGCTGGAGGGAGGACGGGACTTGTTTCCCTCGTTGTCGCTATTCTGTTCCTCATCACAGCCTTTTTCTCGCCTCTTCTTTCAATCGTTCCAAGCGTAGCTGTGGCTCCTGCTCTTATAATCGTCGGTTTCCTAATGATGTCGGTCGTGAAGGATATCCCCTGGGATGATGTGGAGGAAGCTTTCCCAGCTTTTGTCATCCTTTTGACCATTCCCCTCACCTATAGCATATCCCACGGAATCGGTTACGGTTTCATCATCTATTCGCTGGTGAAACTTTTAACGGGGAAGGCGAGGGAAGTTCACCCCCTGATGTTCTTTATTTCCCTTGTTTTCATCGTATCCTTCATAATATATTGAGAGGCTTTTGTCTATATTCAGCCAAAGTTTTAAAATATCCTTGAGGTGATAAAATGGATTCTCTACCAAAACACATCGCTATTATAATGGACGGCAACGGACGCTGGGCTCAGCAAAGGGGACTTCCTCGCTTAGAAGGGCATTTTGCTGGCGTGGGAGCTGTTAGAAGAGTGGTTGAGGCTTGTAGAGATATAGGCGTTCCCTATCTTACTCTTTATACCTTTTCAACGGAGAATTGGCGGCGACCAAAGGAAGAAGTTGAAGGCTTGATGCTTCTCTTAAGAGAGCAACTGCGCTCTCAGACTCCTGAACTTAAGGAGAAAGGGGTAAGGGTAATCGTCATCGGCAAGCGGGAGGAACTACCGTTAGAGTTGCAGGAGCAGATAAGGCAATCGGAGGAGGAAACGGCTTCAAACTCCGACCTTCATCTAATACTGGCGATTAACTACGGCGGCAGAGCGGAGATAATCCAAGCTTGCAAGAAAATAATCCAGGCTGTTAAGAAAGGAGAATTGGACGATATAGACGAGAATATTTTCTCTGCCTATCTTTACACGAAGGACCTCCCCGACCCCGACCTCCTCATAAGGACGGCAGGCGAGAAGCGGGTCTCTAACTTCCTTCTTTGGCAGATAGCATATACCGAATTTTACATAACCGATACCCTCTGGCCTGATTTCACGAAGGAGGATTTGCTACTGGCTATAGAGGAATACAAAAGAAGAAAGAGAAAATTTGGTGGATTGGTAGAATGAAGAATGTCGCGATTTTAGGGAGCACGGGCTCAATAGGTCAACAAGCCCTGCAGGTTATAGAAAGGCATAAGGACAAGCTTTCTGTTTTCGCCCTTTCTGCTGGACGCAATTATCACCTTCTAAGGGAGCAAGCTTTTCGTTACAATCCCCAAATCCTACATATAGATTCCAGGGAGTTTATCCCCCTTTTGGAGAAGGAATTCCCTGATAAGGAAGTGGTGAGTGGAAAAGAAGGATTGAGCTATATAGGTGGACATCCGGAGGTTGACATTCTGCTCGTTGCGATTCCATCGCCCGTGGCGATAAAGCCAACCATAACAGCCTTGAAATCGGGCAAGAGAGTTGCGCTTGCAGCAAAGGAGGTTCTCGTTTGTGGTGGGAGGTTTGTGAACGAGGTGGGAGGAGAATTAATCCCCGTGGATAGCGAGCATTCAGCCATTTTTCAGCTTCTTAAGGGGGAGGATAGCGAAATTAAGAGGATAATCTTGACCGCCTCTGGCGGTCCATTTTTGGAAACCCCCCTGGAGCGATTCTCTGAAATTACTCCTCATGAGGCTCTTCAGCATCCCACCTGGAAAATGGGGAAGAAGATAACGATAGATTCCGCAACATTATTTAACAAAGGGTTGGAGATAATAGAAGCGATGTGGCTCTTTAAATTGCCTCCTTCAAAGATAGATGTGGTTATCCATCCTCAGAGCATAGTCCATTCTCTTGTGGAGTTCGTTGATGGGGCGATAAAAGCACATTTATCGCTTCCCGATATGCGGTTGCCGATTCAATATGCTCTTCTTTATCCTGAGAGGCTACCTTCTCTTATATCAACATTGGATTTCTCCAACCTCACCCTCACATTCCGACAGCTTGACGAAAGGCGATTTCCAAGTGTAAAATTATGCAAGTCAGCAGCAGAGAGGGGTGGCACTTACCCCGCCGTTCTCTGCGGAGCAGATGAGGTAGCTGTGGAACTGTTCCTAAAAGGTAAAATTAGGTTCAGCGATATTGCTTTGCTTGTTGAGAAGACGCTTGAAAAGCATATCAGCAAGGAAAACCCTTCCTTGGAGGATGTTTATCAAGCTTATGAATGGGCGAAAGAAGAAGTTTTAAAGGAGACGATGTGAGTTGTTCTTGGGCGCTATTTCTTTTATCTTTGCGATTAGCATACTTGTAATTGTCCACGAGTTTGGGCATCTCATCTTTGCCAAGGCATTCGGCATGGAGGTAAAGGAATTTTCAATAGGCTTTGGCAAACCAGCACTTTCGGTTACGATAGGTGGAACGAAATATTCTATCCGTCCAATTCTATTTGGAGGATATGTGAACATCGCGGAGATGGAGATGGATGCGGAAGCCTGGCGGGAAGGAAAGGGGTTTATGCAAAGACCCCTTTATCAAAGGATAGCAGTACTCTTCGCTGGTTCCCTTATGAACTTCATCCTGGCTATAGTTATCTTCGGTTGCCTGGGCATCTTCATTGGAAAGACGATTGGGGTTACCAACAAAATAGAGAGAATCCTTCCCAACAGCCCAGCAGCGATTGCAGGTTTGAGGGAAGGAGACGAGATAATAGCAGTTGGGAAATTGGAGAGCAACAAAGTGGAGAAACTAAGAGAGGAAATAGAGAAGTATCCGGGAAATCCCGTTGTCATAAAGGTGAGAAGGAATGGTCAAATTCTGAGCTTTATAGTTGTTCCCAAAGCGGAGCAAACATATAGGAGGGTCAAAGGAGGAAAGATAGAGAAAGTGGTAGTGGGGAGGATTGGCATACTTTTCCAAAGTATAACCCAAAAGATGTCATTTGGGGAGGCAGTATGGACAGGTTTAAGGGATACTTATTACCTTACGCGCTTGGTGATTGCATATCCATATCTCGCAGCTACGAAGAAGGTCCCGGTGGAAGTAGGTGGACCACTTGCGGTGGCGAAGATAACGGGGGAAGGGGCTCAACTCGGCTTTAGCGTTCTGATGGAACGCATCGCGATGATAAGCGTCAACCTCGCTGTTTTTAACCTCTTCCCCATCCCGGGTTTGGATGGGGGAATTTTATTCATAATGATAATCAACTCGGTTTATGCCCTCATTTTCCGCAGGAACATAGATTATCGCAAAATTGTGCTTGCCAATACAATCGGTATAGCCCTCCTTTTAGGGCTATTGGCAATCCTTACGATATTTGATATCCGCCGCTTCTTCCAGTAAAAGATAGCTATTAAAAGGCAATGTGCTAATTGGAGAATAACCAAACTACAATCTATCGATAAAATTTTCTTATTTGGTTTGATAAAATCCTCTTTAAATCTTGATATGGTGCACTTGGTTTAGAGCTGAAAAAATCGAGTAATTTGTTAAAAACAATCCCTTTGCTGGATAATACATTCATTATGCCTTCTTCCCATAATTCATTGTTTGTTAGCAATTTCCTCCAAATTCTGGGTTCTAAATCCTTTATCTCGGTAAAGCTTTCCTCCGGTGTTAAATCTAAATCTATCTCGGGCAGTAGAGGTAACTCCTCTTTCCAATGTTTCAGCCATTGGAGCAAATCATCCCAAACATCCGGATAGCCCAAGAACTGAAAAAGCTCTTTGCCATAGAATAATTGTAGCTCGATACGATAAATTTCCTTCAGCTTCTTTAGTTCAGCGAGGTAATAATTTTTATTTTTTGTGAGGTCGGGGTCGATGAAAAACATAATTCCCATAAGGCAGGAATGTTGCTTAATAAGTATTTTCAACTTTTTCTCAAAATTTTCCATCTGCCCTCTCTTTTTAGATGAATCGTGGTCATCTCTGACCTTTTGCTCTATGAAATAAAAGGTCTTTCCGTCAGTAAAATAGTGGTCCAGCTGAAGTTCCTCATCATTTTCTTCAACCTTTATGCTCTTTGGCAGAAGAGAGAAACCCATATCCTTTAGAATTTCTCCTATGATTTCCTCAAGGGCGTCTCCCATACGGATTTCGTGGGATTGAAGCAAGTATTGGAGGATTTTGCCCTTCGGTTTGGTTGGCCTGAACAGCCCTATAAACCGCTCCGGGCTTTCTGCTAACCTACGCAGGAGCTCCTTCTTTTCCCCCTCAAATATATGCCGGTTCAAAATAGAGCAAAACTTATCATAATTCATTTGAAGCCTTCTAATTTGAAATAGCGGTTTATATATTTGTCCCCAGGGGTGGGAACATCCGATAACTTCAATTCCTGCTTAAACCTCTCCTCAATACCTTGAACATATTCGGGATTTATTTCTATCATCACGAAATCCCTTCCCAATGCCCGTGCTACATAGCCTGTTGTTCCCGTCCCGGCAACAGGGTCCAAAACTATGTCCCCGGGCTTAGTAGAAGTCAATATCACCCTCTTAAGAAGCTCAATAGGTTTTTGGGTGGAATGTAATTTCTTCCCTTCTTTGTTTTTAAGTCTCTCCTCTCCCCAGCATAGGGGGAGCACCCAGACATTCGCACCTACTTTCCCAATGCCAAATCTTCTGGCATACTCTTTATTAAAAGTGTATCCCTTTGCGTTTTTATCCTTAATCGCCCAGATAAGGGTTTCCGTAGCATTAGTGAAACGCACTCCCAACCAGTTAGGCATAGGGTTCGTTTTAACCCAGATAATGTCATTTAGTATCCAATAGCCCAAATCCTGCATTATCTTTCCTATTCTAAATATACTATGATAGGTAGCGATGACCCACAGAGTAGCAGAAGGTTTCATCACCCTTTTCACTTCAATAAGCAGGTTTTGGATGAATTGGTCATACTCTTGGAAAGAGGGGAACTTATCCCAATCGTCGTTGACCCCTTCTACCACCGTCTTAACAGTCCATCTCTTCAATTCTTTATTCCCAAGTTGAAGGAAGTAGGGAGGGTCTATGAAAACCATATCGAAAATCTCGTTGTCCAATTTTTTAAGAACCTTGAGAGCATCTCCTAGAATAACCTTGTTCCGAACTTCGTCTTTGGAGTATTTCTCCTTTTCCTCCCTATCTTGTATAACCAAGGAAGTTCTTTCTTCTCCTTCCTCAAACAATGCTTCTTGTTCCGTTTTGGTTTCTTTCATCTCAATATAAATTTATCCAAAACCTCATACTCGGGCAAGTTTTTGTTTCAGCGCCTCTATTTCCCCCTTTAAGAGAACTCCCATCTCCAATTCCACTATTTTCTCCTGACCTGGTTGGAGGACTTCCAATGTTCCCATTTCTCGCTCCTTTGCTCTTCCCTGAACATGGCAGTTGCCCGGTTCCAGACCCACAACATATACCCCTTCTCCCATCATCTTCCACTCTGTAAAAAAGGGAAGGCTGGACTTCTGGAATTTAACATAAAAAGCTATCCCTTCCATCAATTCCTTATTCGCTATACCGACGGTAACAATTCCTTTCTCATCGGCTTTTAATTCAAGATAGAAAACCTGTTCTTTGAATCCCGGAATAGGTGAAGAGAAGCGATTGTATAAATCCACCCCTTTTTCTGCTTCCTCGTCCCTTGGAACGACTTTATCCACGGCTCCAAATAGGTATGAGCCATCGTCAACGATTGGAAAACCGATATTTATATGATAGAGTAGCATAAGGGGGGAAGGTATGAAACCGATGTTCTTTATTCTATCCCTGATGAAAAGCCTTCTTTCCCCGATATATGTCCATATCCTTCTTTCCATTTCAAGACATTCTCCGAATACGATGCTCTCCCTCATTTTTCCACTTGCCCAAATCAGATAATCGTCTCCCTCCCATTCGCCTCCGCAAACCACCTGTTCGGCGGGGGTATTGGATATTCTCCCATGTAATCCCAGATAGCATTTGTCTTTTTCCTCTGTTGGAACGCAGGAGACGAGGCATTCCGCTTCTGGGTCTTCGCCAGGTGCACCTGCGTAGGTCAAGCCGCAGGTAGTGAGGAGTCCACCGAAGAAAGAGCGTAGCCAGCCGAAGCCTTCCGGTTCAAAGTAATGGGGAGAGACCTGACCCGTGGGGGATATCCAACCCAACGCCTTGCCCTGATATTCAGCATAGGAGATATCCATTCCCCTATCGGGAAGGATAGTGAAGTTGAAGCCGTTTCCACAGCGGAAATCTATCGCTCTTACCCCTCTTTCCTTTCCTTCTTGCAATTCCACCATTCTCGCACCGCCTATTTGGCTTATATCTCCGACCCTTCTCAGAATTTCTTCTTTATTCCAAGATTTACCTATAAACCTCATTTGACTCACGCTCCTTTACTAAGTTTTTTCCAACCAGTGAAATTTTATAAGAAGCGAGAGAATTTATCCAATATCTTCTTTTTGAACCTTTACGATGACGAATAAAGAGAACCGAGCTTGAATTTCCATTGACCCGACTTCTCTTTAAGGTTTACAATTTAAAAAAGTCAGAGGTGAATTTTATGCGAAGTGCCTTTACAAGAGCAGTTGCAATCTTGCTTCTTTTCTCTTCCATAGCTTTATCCTTTGTTACAACCTCTCCAGTGGAGAAGCTCAAATATGCTATTTGCCTAAGCGAGAGCACGAACAAGCTGGAATCTTGGAAAGAAGTAGCAAAAGCACTTGAGGAAAAACATCGGGATAAGTTCATCGTCAAGGTGTTCACATATGGGAAACAAGTGGAGGAGCTCAGGGAGAAATTAGCCGATTTTGCTCCCCGTTATGTGTGCTTCGTTATGCCACCCGAGGAACTGGCTTCTCAAAGGGATTTTGTTCAAAGGGTCAATCGGCTTCTGCGGCAGTTAGACGATGACCCGTATGGTGATGCTGTCTGGGGGATAATTACCGGCTACGATGTTGAGGATGCTCTAAGAATAGCGAAATTCCCTGGTCCGATCAGATTGCGAAGGGCTCTTTCTGGATGCGGGGCAATGTATCTTGAACACTTCTGCCAAGGTAAGGGCTTTGACGAGGGTAAACAAGGTGTAGGTTATATAAAGAATGTTGATGGAACAATTAAGGAATGCCAGGTTCCTGCCGATGCGACAAAGGAAATCGTTGAGGAGTTGAACAGCAACAAATATGATTTCTTTTTGACAAGCGGTCACGCTACCGAACACGATTGGCAGATTGGCTATACCTTCAAGAGTGGGCAATTCCGCCACGAAAATGGTCAGCTATTCGGCTTGGATACCTCAGGCAATAGATACGATATAAATTCATCCAATCCCAAGGTTTATCTTCCCGCCGGCAACTGCCTCATCGCTCACATAGATGGCAAGGATTGTATGGCAACATCTTTTATGCATAGCTGTGGCGTATATCAGATGTTTGGCTATACCGTTCCTACTTGGTATGGTTTCGGTGGTTGGAATGTTATGTGGTTCACTGCAGGAGCAGGAGATTATCATACATTTGCTGAAGCCACTTTCTTCACTAATCAAACACTCCTGATGCATCTTGTGGAAAAAGTGCCCGAGGTGGTTGAGGACGAAAGACACAATCGCGGTCATCTATACGATAGAGATGTATGTGTCCTCTATGGCGACCCTGCACTGGAAGTTAGGATGAACAAGATGTGTAATCCTCCTGCAGTGAGGCAAAGGTTGGAGGTAAGACCCATTGGCGCCAATGTCTACAAGTTTGTCTTCAGCGTCACAGCCTTGAAGGATATCTCCTTTGACCCTACAAAAGCGGATGCAGTTGCCACATTCTTCCCTTTCAGAATAAAGGATGTAAAGGAATTGAAATATGATGAAAACACAAAACCCGTGATAACGGATGATTTCTTGCTTCTTCAAATAAAAGGAAGTTTGAAAAAAGGAGAGATGAAAGGTGTGGAATTCATTGCGACGAGGATTTAGATTCTTACCCAAAACAGTATTTATGATTTCCTTATTTATGTGTTTTTCCATTACTCTTTTGGGAGGAGTTATGCCCAAAAGAGTCGCGGTAATCTCCAGCTCGGGAGTGAACAATGATTACCGCAGCTGGGGAGAATACGATGGCACGCTCCAGGGAATGGGTTGGGTATACGATAAGTTTCGCAACACGGAGATAGAGAAATTCTTCAAAAGGATGGAGGACTATGACCTCGTGCTTACAACATCCCTTTGGAACTATGGCGACCCAGTGGATATGAAAAAATACATACCTTTATGGCGTGAGTATTTTGCTAAGGGAGGAATCGTTATTCTCACAGATATGGCTTATCCGCCGATGTGTGATTGGTTATCCTCATTTGACCCAGAGCTTTTTATCCAGTATGGCGATGCAAACAGGGAAATTGGGGAGCTTGCAAGTCTTGACCTTTCCCACACCTCTTCTTTTCTTCTCAATCCTAACAAGATTGGGGCTTTCAATTACTGGGCGCATTTCCCACATTGGGGTGGGAAATATCGGGTCTGGGCACGGACAAAGGGAGGGACTGCTATCGGACTATATGCGTTTGTTGAGAAGGGCATATTGATTGTTACGACCGGCTGGGCATTTTCGGCACCGATGCTTGAAAATCTTTATGTTAACGCTTTAATGCTGAAGAGTGGCATTGATGTTGGCTGGCAAAAAGCCCCCTCAGTGACCTCGCCAGGCTCACTGGATTGTGAGTTGGCATTGCGGAATTTGAGAGATAAAGAGATTCATTTAAGCATTGAAGCTACGATTAAAGGGGAGAGGGAGGAAATAATCTCAAGGTCAGGGAGTAGGGAAATCTCCCTTTCTCCTCGCGAGGAAAAAACTATTTCCTTTTCCTTGAGTTGTGATAAAAGAGGGGAATTCTTCCTTGTCGCCCGTTATAAGACGAACGAAATGGAGGGATTTCAAGAAGTAGTTCATAAGTTCAGGGTTCCTCCCTTGATTGAAGCGGAGTTGAACAGGAGCATCTTCGCTCGTTCAGATGTTATGAGCATAACGGTTCGCACTGCTCCCAAAATTGGTGAAAGGACCATTTGTCAGCTTGAGATTGTTGATGGAAAGGATAAAACAACCTGGCGAAAAAGGATGGAGATGGGAGGAGAAGAAATCCTAAATCTTTCTCTGGCACGATTTGCCCCTGGTAGTTATCGTTTGAGAATTATGGCTGAAAGTAATAGCGAGAGGGCCTCGGAAGAATTGGGTTTCAAGGTGGCAAGGGAATACAGCCCTCCCACGGTTACCAAAGTTGGGAGCAAGGGGGAATTGCTACTCCAGGGGAAGCCTTTCTTTCCCCTTGGCACCTATCACATTGGTGTAGAGGATTTTCCTAAAGCGCGAGAGATGGGTTTCAATTGTGTGACTTCCCCAATATACGGTCCTCAGCAGAGGGAACTTACCCCTGACCAACTTAACTGGCACGATTTAGCTTACAAAGCAGGGCTCTGGGTTATCACTGAATTGAGCGAATACATAAGGGGAGGGAGAAGCAATTTCGCCGAGGCAAAGGACATCATCTCCCAGCTGCGTCTTCATCCTGCAACAATCGCCCACTATGTCATAGATGAGCCCCTGGGCGGAGGAATAAGCAGTGAAAAGGTGAGGGAGTTCACAAGCTTGGTTAAGAAAGTTGACCCTGAGCACATAACATTCGTTAACGAGGTGCCGGGAGCGGTCAGTGGTTATGCTGGTATTGGTGATATAACCGGCACTGACCCTTATCCCATAGGTGCTGAGACGCCGAAAAGCTTGGCTGGGGTGAGTGAAGCAGTAGATAGCGCTGTGAAGGCGAGTAAGGGGAAGCCGGTATGGGCGGTAATTCAGGCTCATCGCCAGCCACCGCCTAACTCAAATAATCGCTATCCTACACCCGAGGAAATTCGCTGTATGAGTTATCTTGCCCTTAATCACGGAGCCAGAGGAATTCTCTTTTATGCCTGGGGAGATGTATATCAAACGGAAATAGGAATTTGGGAAAGCGGATTTAAGTTTGAACCCAAGTTGATGGATTATTTCCCCAGATTGCTGAAGGAGCTGAAGGAAATAGGAATAGAATATCTTTTGGGCAGTGTGGAGAGGATTTCTTCCGTTGAGCCAAGTGAGCTGGATGCCGTTGTTGTCACTTACAAGGGTAAAAGAAAGCTCGTTGTGGTAAATCCAACCTCAAAGGAGTTAAGTGGGAGGATAAATGTCTCAGGAAATCAAATTGTCCATTTCTTCGCTCCTTTTGAAGTTTTTCTAAAAAATTTGGATAACAAATAAAAAATGAAAAATTTTTATTGACAAGATTTTGAACTAGAAATA